>NZ_JAJNOS010000011.1:0-161446 GCF_021044725.1 Clostridium sp. NSJ-145 | reverse complement strand
ACCTCCTATTTGTCGTGTCAAAAAACTTGTTCATTTAGAAATAATTTCATATAAATATATGAATAAAAAATAAAAAGACCGTCTACTGAAATGATTTTAAAAATCATTTCAGAGACAGCCCCTTTTTATCTTATTGTCTTTATGAATTCTATATATTTATTGTGATCTATAGCAAAGTTTCCTGACACCTTTTCTTCATCTTTTAAACTTTTTGTTACTACTGCTCCTAAGCTAACGCTTACTTTATCCCCTAATGTTAGCCCATTTGATATAACTACACCTAATCCTACCCAAGAATCTTTTCCTATAGTTGTACGACCACCTATGGTAGTTCTAGATGCGATTAAACATCTTTCATCTATTTTAACACCATGTTCTAAATGTACAAGATTATCTAACTTGCAGTAGTTACCTACTATAGTATTATCCCAAGTATATAATGCCTTATCTATACATGCATTATATTGAACTTCAACATTCTCTCCTATTACTACTCCTCCACAATGAACTACATTCATTATCTTTCCATCTACTCTTTTATACTCGTAACCTTCTCCCCCAATTTTTACACCACTTCTTATTATAGAATTATCACCTATTACAGTGTTTTCTCTTATTACAACAAACTCTTCTATAGTTACATTATTTCCTATAACTACATTATTTTCAGCTATAGAAGATAATTTGCTTATTTTACACCCTTTCCCTATAACAGTCTTATGAATCTCTCTTACATATTCTTTATTTTGGCTTAATGCATTATGTAATTTAAAGTATTCCATTCTTGGATTTTTTGCAACAATAATACCATAATTATCTTTTAGTTTATTACCTAGTTCTTCAGTAGTTATTAAACATGTTATATTATCACCTAAACTATTAATATATTTTTCACTTTCAATAAAAGATAATAATTTTTCATCACATCTACTAACCGCTAATCCTAGTGATGTAAATTCACCATTTTGTATTATTTTTCCATTATCTAATAAATTAATTATATCTATTAATTCCATTTATCCTCCTAAAAATCTCTTTAATTCAATATGTAGATTATAAAATATAGATAAAAAGCATAATCATTAAATTATGCTTTTATATCTTAATCCCTCTATAATTCTTTGAAAATCAAGTCTAAACCTTTCAACTGGTGCACTACACCACTGTCTTGGATGCACTAATATTAGTCCCTTCTTCAAATCATCACTATTAAATATTTCTTCTGGGGACATTGGACTCCAAAACATTGGATACTGTCTATCTGCCAGCCTAAAATCTAAATTACTTTCTATATCATAAGCTTCTACGTTAATCCCTAAGGCCTCCATTACTTCTTCTGTAACTAATTCCTTATTCACAACTTTCATCTTTCTATTAATCCAATCTCCATGAGATGCTACAGAATATATCTTATGATTTATAGTTTTCTCAAAATAATCTACATTCGCCTTAAATTTTGATTTAATATCTGATATTTCTTTTTTAATTAAATCTAAGTTTTTTATATGTCTTTCTTTTATATAAGTTGAAATTTCTTCGTAATGATATCCAACCTCTATTCCGTAATCTATCATTTCTTTTATTAAATCTACATCTATAGTGCATAATCTAAAGTAATATGTTGATTTTACTCCAAACTTTTTTTCAATCTCAAACATTTTTCTAGCAACCTTAGATTCACTATCTACATCATGTCTAATAATTATAAACTTATCATTAGAATTGCTACTTTTAGCTTCACATATTGGTAAAAATATAAAACCTTTGTCTAAAAAGCTTT
The DNA here is from genome assembly GCF_021044725.1 of Clostridium sp. NSJ-145. Taxonomy (NCBI): domain Bacteria; kingdom Bacillati; phylum Bacillota; class Clostridia; order Eubacteriales; family Clostridiaceae; genus Clostridium; species Clostridium sp. NSJ-145. Next base: position 159,666 of record NZ_JAJNOS010000011.1, on the reverse strand, counting down.
TTAACATATTTTCGTATTCTTCAAATCTGTTTTTCATTATGTAATCTGAATATATACGATTTGTAATGTTTTTTAGTCTCTTTATCATTCTTAAATACCTCTTTTAATTACATTTTTACTCTTCCCCATTAAAAGTTGTATTTTTACCTTTTCAATACTATATATATTTATATATATATTTATATTAAGTCTTAAATTTTAAAATTTTTCTAAACAATTCTTGTTATATTAAACATATCTACATATCTTCTATCATCTTCTTACAATTTACACTTATTAATGCAAATAAAATCCATAGTAAATATGTATTAGTAATTACACCTCTATGATTTAATTCTATCCCTGTAGTCAATCCTATAAAAATAAATATAGCTAATGATACTAATATAGGCCTATTATCACTATAATTTTTTATTCCTTTTAATATTCTTTCTCCGAATATTAATATTATTAATATCATTGATATTATACCTAATTCTGTTCCAATGGATAAAAAGAAATTATGAGGATGATCCATTGTATATAATGGTGCATTCATCTGCGCTCTGCTATCTTTTCCTATTTCGTAATATGCACTAACTACATAATTTCTATAGTTTTCATTAAAATCACCATATCCCACACCAAAAACATTATCCTTCATTATTTCTCCACTAGTTAAAATAGCTAATACTCTAGCACTATTAGAAGTATTTTTCAAAAATCCTTCCGATGTACTACTTCCTCTATTTAATATTATAGGCAATAAAGAATTTCCCAGCAATATACCTAATATAACCAATATTGTAAATATAACTCTATATTTTTTACTAAATAATATAGCTACGAAAGCTAAAGCCATAGCTAGCCACGCACCTCTTGAGAATGTAATAAATAGCGCAAAGCTTTGAATAAAGAAAGATATTATTAAAAATACCTTTTCTTTTTTATTTGGTTTTTTATATAATATTTCATTTAATAAAAATGGATATGCTATTAATGCTATATTTACAAATATATTTACATTATGATAACCAAAAGTTAAATATTCTTTTGATGATTTAATAGCGCTAAAGCTAAGTCCTATTCCTAATATTTGTGCAAAACCATAAAAACAACTTAAATTTACTGATAATATTAGTGAATAACCTATATATTTGATATCTTCTTTGCTAAATATAGTTATAAATAAAGGTAATAATAATATAGGAATAACCACAGATGTAGTTACAAGTTCAAAACTCTCTCTAAAACTATCTGCAAAGAAACAGCTTATATACGTAGATATAATAAATAAAACTGATAACTTTAAAATAATCATTCCATTTTTACAATTATCTATATAAGATTTAACTTTCTTCACTATATCTTTAAAAGAAATTATACAAAGATAAATTATTATTAATGATTCAAAATTTAGCTTAAGTACAAATAGATCTAAATAAAATAACTTTCTAGCTGTAACTAATATTGGCATAGAAATAATGAATAAGTATATTGATTTTTTTATATCTTTCATTGATAAAACAAAAATAAATATACTTAAAATTATTGATAATGTAAAAGTAGCTCCATCTTTAATACCAACCTTTTGTACCGACCAAATTCCAGCTAATCCTACCATCAAAACTAAAATAATAGATAAAATTACATTCTTCTTATTTCTACTCATTATTTTGCTCCTTATACATGTCTAAATCTACTATTTTATTTCTTTCGTTATTTAAAATAAAATCATTCAATTCTAAGTTAAGTTTTTCTATCCCTGCATTTATATCAATTTCACCTTTAATCATTGCATATACTGTATCTTGTATTAACTTAGAATTTCCAGCTAATAATTCAGTTGGATCATTCTTTAACTGATAAAAATTCTTATCATTATTCATTTCATAATAAACACCATTTTCTCCGTAATCTATACTTGCAAAGGCAGCATAATTGGCATCCATTTTTTCTAAATAACTAGTTACATCTTTGCTCAATAACCAATTAAACACTTCAGAAACTGCTTTTTCATGTCTTTCTAGTCTTTCTTTACTTTCTAAAGATAATTTTTCTTTATCTCTTGCATTATTGGCTAAAACTAAAACTCTTTGACTAGTTCCATAATATCTCTTCTTTTCATCACCATTTTTTAAAACTGGTATATTAGAAAATGAAACATTCATATTAAAAGTTCTATCAACTACACTATACTTCTTCGATGATGTTACAACTGTAATAGCTGATTTTTCATTTTGAAAATCACTATAAACAGCCTCTTGAGTTTTTGTATCAAAATCTATATTTATTAAATTATTATTGTACATATATTTGAATTTATCTATAACTATTGATAAATTATTGTAATCATATCTTCCACTATTATAATTCCAAAATGTAGGATAAGTAGTATAATCACTTGATGCAATATTTCCAATGAAACTAAATAAATTGTGTATATTGGCAATAGTAATATCTAAAGGAATTATTTCTGGATTTTTATCCTTAATTTTTTCAAGTACTGATATTAATTCGTCTAACGTTTCAGGTTTTTGTGTTAAGCCAATATCCTTTACTATATTATCGTTATACATTAACTTAGGAATAGATACTCCATACTTAATTCCAATAACATCATTATTTAATTTTAATAAATATGATTCATCAATATTAGAATAATTAACATTTAAATTATCTAAAGGTTGAATAAACTCTTTATCTATTAAAGTTGTACTCATATATTGAATTATATCTGCCCCAACCTCATTTGCTAACTTAGTAAAAACCACATTATTGTAATCTGTATCTGCAAACTCTAATTTAATATATATATCATCACTAGTCTCATTATATTCTTCTACTAGTTGTGGTAGGCCTTTAGTTATTTCATCGTTTTTCAAGAAAATTGAAACAACTTCCTTTCCTTCATACTTTATATTTTTTGAGTTTCCTATTTTGTAATACTTATATGCTATGGCTGCAATACATAATAATAGAATACTAGCTAAAAAAAATTTATTTTTCTTTATAAAGCTTTTCATAATCTTCTCCTAATAACCTTTATCTAGATATACGTTTATTTTTTTCCTCTAATTTCGAACTCTTAAATATATAAAAATTAAATATTCCAAAAATAAAACCTAATCCATAAGAAATGTGCAAAATAGGAAATGTTATAATAAGATATAATAGATATTTAATATTCTTTTTAATAGATATTTTCACACTAAAAACTATATCCAATAATAAATATAATCCTAATATTATTAAATACATATTTCTAATAATATTTGAAAATAAACTTAATACTCCACCTACTGTCAAGAATAAAACAAACATTAATGGAATTAAGTGCCTTATTGATGCTGGCTTTTTATGCTTTTGTATTACTCTAACTTTCCAAAAACCATATTGATAATATTGTCTCCATAATTTTTTAAAGTCACCTCTTCCGATATAAGTAGACTTTATCTTAGGAGATAATAATATCTTTTCTCCGCTTTTTTCAACTCTAAAATTAAGTTCATCATCTTGATTTCTAACTAATTCTTCATCAAATAATCCTATTTGATCTAATAATGCTCTTTTATATGCTCCAAAAGCAACTGTATCTACATAGCTTTCTTTATCTGCATATCTAAATAATGCGTTACCAACTCCAAATGGACAGCTCATAGCCTCTGCTATTGCAGCCCCTTGAGTAGTTTCATTTATTGTTGTAATAACTCCACCTGAGCATCCAACCCCTTCTTTTTCTAAAGCCTTAACATTTTCTAAAACGAAATCTTTATCTGCATAAGCATGTGCTCCAAAAATTATTACGATTTCAGAATCTGTATATCTGATTCCTAAATTCATTCCTTTTGGTGCCGATAATCCCTCATTGTCTAATAAAACTACATTATTATGAGCTTTACTAATATTATTAACTATTTCTCTAGTTTTATCAGTTGACATTCCATCTGCTACAATTATTTTTAATAAATCCATCTGATAGTTTTGCTCTAGAAAAGATTTAATACACTTTTCAATATACTTCTCTTCATTTCTACACGGAATTATAACCGAAACAGTCTTATTCAAACATTTCACCTCTTCTAAAATATAAGTTAAATTTAATAAAAACTCCACTATCGTGGAGTTTTCTATATGTTACTTGAAAATATCCACTATTTCATATCAGAAGAAGAGAAATTTTCAAATGGGAAATTAATAGGCATTCCAGTCTTCTTTGACTTGTATGCTGCTAATATTATTGATAGTGGAACTATTGCGTCCTCTCCACTTACATATGGTTTTCTATCTTCATTTATAGCTTCAACAACATCTCTAAATAATGGTGTATGTCCTTTTCCATATACATTATCTATCTCAACTTGTAAATCAGATTTAACAGCTTCTTCATCTTCACCTTCAAATCTCCAAGTCTTTAATTCATTAACAGCTAATCCTCCGATTACTACTGTTCCTTCAGTTCCAAAAACACTTAAAGTTTCTTCTAAGTTCTTTGGATAAACTACAGCACTACCTTCAATTATTCCAATAGCTCCATTTTTAAATCTAACTACTATAGCCCCAAAATCTTCACCTTCAATAGGATTTCTGAAGGTTTCAGTTTCTGCGTAAACTCTTTCAACTTCTCCACCTAACATCCATTGAAGTAAATCTATATTGTGTATACATTGATTCATTAATGTACCACCATCTAAATCCCAAGTACCTCTCCATGGAGCTTGCTTATAATAATTTTCATCTCTTCTCCAAAGGATTCTTGCAGTACCGTTCATTATTCTACCTAATTTACCTTCTTCTACTACTTCCCTTAACTTTTGAACTGGTCTATTAAATCTATTTTGGTGGGCAACTGATAGCTTAACATTATTCTTCTTTGCAACTTTTATCATCTCATTAGCATCATCTATTGACATAGCCATTGGCTTTTCAACTATAACGTGCTTTCCTTTATTCATACAGTAAATTGCAATCTCTGCATGATAACCACTTTCTGTAGCTATTGTAACTACATCAATCTCTGGTTGCTCCTCTAGCATAACCTTATAATCTTCATATGAATTAACTCTTAATGAATCATCATTCATCTTAGTGATGTATTCTTTTCCTTTTGCTTCCGCTAACTCTAACTTAACATCACATGTTGCTACTAAATTTGCTATATCACTATTTTCTACTAAACCTTCTACATGTTTGTAAGATATTCTTCCGCATCCTACTATTGCAAAATTTAATTTCTTCATTTTATATCCCTACCTTATATACATTTAATTATAGTTTTTATTATTAAAGAAATATCAAAAAATACATTACTTTTTTCTATGTATTCAAGATTTAAGTTAAGCTTATCCTTCATAATAACATTTATATAATATTCTTCTGGATTATCTACTTTACCTAAAATATCATTTTCATCACTATATTTTAGTGATGCTAAATCTGTAATACCTGGTCGTACAGATAGGACTTTTTTCTGTTCCTCTGTATATAAAGCAACGTATTTAGGAACCTCTGGTCTAGGACCAACTAAGCTCATCTCACCTTTTAGAACATTAAATAATTGTGGCAACTCATCAATTTTGTATTTTCTTAAAAATGCTCCTACTTTAGTGATTCTATTATCTTTTCCTACAGTTATCTGCTTTCCAACCTTTTCTGCATTTGGAATCATAGTTCTAAACTTATAGATATTGAACTCTTTTCCGTATCTCCCAACTCTCCTTTGTAAAAACATTACCTTTCCTGGAGAATCTAATTTAATAGCAATACTCACAATTATTAAAATTGGTGATATAACTATTATCCCTATTAAAGCAAGAAAAAAATCAAATATTCTTTTAATTGCTGAATTTAATTTTCCCATGTTTTAACCTCAACTTTTAGGATATTATTAGTATTATAATAAAAATATTCTTATTTTTATTATAACTATTTGATTATACTACTATACAATTGTATTGTCCATAAAGTTTAAATGAAGAAATTGTTACTTCTTATTTATTACTTTTTTTAACATATCGTATCCCTTTATTAATATATCTCTATACATAAATAAAACTATTACAATAGAAATTATAGTTAATATAAGTATAGTTAAATTAAAAGTATACAAACTTGCAGCTATAGCTAAAACATATACAGAAGCTATAGATATCCAAAACCTTCCCATTTTTAAATTTATTTTATACAATTTTCCTGCAAAATAAGTTCTTGCTAAGAAAAACACAATATAAGATAATCCTGTTGATATAGCTGCTCCTGTAGCACCCATTCTAGGTACTAATATTATATTACCTATAATATTACTTATCGCTGCAAAAACTGCTATATATATATGGTATTTTGTTTTCTTTTTAAAGTTTATTCCTAATACTGTTGTCTCTGATATAGTATACATAATAGGCATAAAAACTAAGAATGGAAATATAAAAATAGTTTCTCTATATGCAGGTCCTAATAATAAAACTATAATTTCCTTACAAGCTATTAATCCTATAGAAAGTAAAATCATAACTAAAGATACAATTTGATTTATTTCTGAAAAGAAGTTTGTATCTTCTGGATGCTTTGAATATTTTTCATATGCCACAGGTGTCCAAAAAGTTGTAAAAGCCCCTTGTAAGGTATTCATTAATCCAATAATCGTCATAGCACCTGCATATAACCCAATCTGATAATTATCACTAAATATCTTCAAACTTACCTTATCTATTGATTGAAACACCCAAACTATAGCCATTGAAAATATAAATGGTGAACCATATTTAATTAATGACTTTGTATCTGTGTTTAACTCCCCACTACTATTAAAATTAAACCAATCCTCTTTTTCCATTACCATTCCAACTATTGCCATACAAATGTTTGCAAGTACGAATGATAATATTAATGTCATATAATTATTTTTAAATATTCCATAAAAAATCCATACAAACAATAAGTAAAAAATCTTATTTGTAACAGTCACAAAAGAATATAATTTTCCTCTTTGCTTCATCCTTATATTTATAAGAACAAAATTAGAAATTATATTAAATGTACTATGTATTAGTATTAATAATGTTACAAAAAATGAGCTTTCATTAACTAACCAATTTGATATAGGTTTATAGAATATTAGCATACATAATCCTAAAATTATATTTAAAGTTAGAGGAAGCTTAATACATCTTCTTAATAATTTCCCCCTATTTTCTTCACTTTCTTCATGATAATATCTTACATATGACTGGTCCATTCCTATCATTATAACTAGAATTATCAAGCTAGTTATAGTTGTAAACATTGAAAATATACCATTTTGATCAGGAGTTATTATTCTAGTAATAATTGAAGATGATAATAATCCTAGTATTAAAACTAATACATTTCCCATAGCAAAATCTATAAACTTTTTTAGTAATCCATTCATAATTTAACCTCATTACAATTATATTTCATGCAATAATAACAAACCCTTGGCAATAACCAAGAGTTTGTACTGTTACTTATAGCTGTCAATTATGTCAACTATCTTCTCTGAAGCATTTCCATCTCCAAATATCTTTTCTTGTTTTGTTGTAGGATTGAAAGTCTTAATACTATTTATTATTTCATTTTTATCTGTACCTACAATTTTATTCCATCCTAGCTTTACAGTCTCTACCCATTCAGTTTCATCTCTCATAGTTATACATGGTTTTCCCATAAAGTAAGCTTCCTTTTGAACTCCGCCACTATCAGTAACTATTTTCTTAGAATTACTTTCTAGCATTAACATTTCTAAATATCCTATAGGCTCTATAACTTTAATATTATCATTGAAATTTAATCCATAATCTTCTATAAATTTCTTTGTTCTAGGATGTAATGGTAAAATTACATTTTCTCCACACTCATTAAGAGCTTGAATCATATTTTTAAGTCTTTCTATATTGTTTGTATTCTCAGCCCTATGGATTGTAGTAAGTATATATTCATTTTTATTCACGCCTAATTCTTCAAGTAAATATTCTTTTTCTTTTGCTAGCTCTTTGAACATTAAAACAGCATCATACATAACATCCCCTATGTTATATACATTGTCAATTATACCTTCATTTTTTAAATTCTTAATTGCATCTTCTGTTGGAACAAGTAAAAATTTTGAAATATGGTCAGTTAAAATTCTATTTTGTTCTTCTGGCATATCTTTATTAAAGCTTCTTAATCCTGCTTCAACATGTATTACTGGAATTAGTAACTTGCTTGCAGCTAGCGCTCCAGCAATAGTTGAATTGGTATCTCCATAAACTAAAACAAAGTCGGGATTCTCTTTTAAATATATTTCCTCTAAGCTACTTAACATTGCACCTGTCATTTTCCCATGCGAGCCTGAACCAATCTCTAAATTGTAATCTGGCTTTGGAATCTTTAACTCATTGAAAAATATATTAGACATGTTTTCATCATAATGTTGTCCTGTGTGTACTAAAATCTCTTTATGCTTTTTTCTTAAAGCTTTAGATACTGGAGCAGCCTTTATAAATTGTGGTCTTGCACCTACTATAGTTAATATTTTCATACTTAATACCTCTCTAGTACTCTATTATTTATTTAAAAGTTTTTTATATTGCTCTAATAGTATCTCTTCTTGACTTTGCCAAGTAAAGTTTTCCTTATAGACATTATATCCTAATCTCCCCATTCTTATAGCTTCCTCTTTATTATCTACTAAATAGTTAATCGCATCAGCTATATCATTTTCAGTTACCTTATCAATGAATAAAATACAATTATATTTATTAAAATTATCATACCAATATTTTATGTTAGTAGCAATTATAGGTACTCCAACAGACATATATTCAAATATTTTATTAGGTAAGCAAAAGTCATGATTAGGTCCTGGCTTATATGATACTATCCCAATATCTGAAGTCTTTAGTAATTTTTGAGCTTCATCATAAGATACTAATCCTAAATAAGAAATCCTATTATCAGCTTCTACTGACTTCATTATTTGATTTTTAACTGACTCACTTGAAAAACTTCCTATCAAATAAAGTCTTACATTAGGATTTTTAATATACTTAAATGAATTAACAAGCTCTACACTACCTCTAACTTCATTTATACTTCCTGCATATACAATATTGACAGTTTCATTTTTCATTATTTCAAGCTTTGTATCTCCTGTATCAACTTGGAAGTTTTTAACTACAGCAGTATTAACATCTTCTTGAATAAATTCGTCTGCTATTTCATCTAAAACTGTAATTACTAAATCAAATCTTCTACTTGCAAACTTTTCAAACTTATTGAAGCATTTACTTAATGGAACTCTTATATTTTTATTTATCCATGTTCTATTTAAAATAGTTAATCTTACATTCTCATGCGAATCGTATATTACTGGTTTTCTCTTTAATAGTTTTATAATTAATCCGATTGGAATTAACTCTGGATCATGGAAATGGTATATATCAGCATCTGATTTTAATACCCTAGCAGTTAATTTAATCCAATTTAAAGGTCTTAAATATCTTTTGCTTGCCTTTTTTAATCCATAAATCTTTATATTATTTTCTTCCTTAAATTCAAAATCTCCAACAGCATGAAGTTCAACATCATACTCTTTACTTAAAGATTTAGCTTGCTTTTGATATATTCTTACGTCATCCCAATTATGTAATGAACTTAATATACAAACTTTTTTCATACTCTACTTACCATCCTGCCTATTATTAATTACTTCAAAAAATATTTTATTTAGCTTTTCTGAAATAACTTCGCTACTAAATGTATCTATTACATATTTAGCAATTTTATCTCTCTCAAAGTTATCTATGTTCTCTACCATATCATTCATAGCTGTATATAAGGCTATATCATCATCCTTAGGAATCATATATCCTAAATAATCTTTATAAAAGTCTTCTGGCCCACCACACTTTGTAGCTATAATTGGCAATCCACAAGCTAATGCCTCTATATAAGCTATTCCAAATGTTTCAAAGCTACTTGGTAAAACGAAGGCAGTAGCCTTTTCTAAATATCCTTTAAGATTTTCTCTATTTACAGCTCCAACAAAATTTATTTGCTTTTCTACTCCTAATTCTTTTACTAACCCCTCTAAAAATGTCTTTTCTGGTCCACTTCCAATTATCATTAATTCAATATTAGATTTTCCCTTAAAATTTTTAGCAAAAGCCTTTATAGTCTTATCTACATTTTTATTCTTAGTTAATAAACAAACAGAAGCAAATATAAACTTATCACTCTTTTTGTTATTTCCATAATTAAATATAGATGTATCTACTATATTTGGTACTACAACTATATCATTAGTTGTATAATTCATCATAGATTTTTTTAACTTCTCTCCAACTGCTATAAGCTTATCTGCATTATTATAAGCTTTACTTAAAAGTTTCTTATGATAATCATCTAATAAATTATTCATAACTATAGATGCATGTTCTGTAATAACATACTTTATATTATACTTCTCTTTTATAATACTAGCCAATACACCACCATATAATCCGCAATGAACATGAATTATATCTGGATTTCCATACTTTTCGCAGTAAATATCATATAATTTCAGACTATTTTTTATCCAAAAATCTATTCCTATTTTATTTCTCATCATGAATATATTCCATCCATGAAGCCTTAATGTGTTTAATCCATCTTCACAATACTCTCTTATTTGAAAATGATTATTTTTTAAAGCATTTAAATTTATTCCAGTTATTCTTCTTGTTTCATTATATATTACACCTACAGTATTTCCTGCCTTTTTTAAAGCTAAAGCCTGTTCTTTAAAAAATGTACTTCTTAAAGGTGCATCTTTTGTTGGATATGCTGAAGGAATTATTAGAATATGCATAAAATAATCTCCTTTTGAAATCTTATAACTATATTATGTAAATTATATCATATTAATAAAAGTATACAATTCCATAAAAATAAATGAGTTAAAATATTAACTCATTTATTTTTATATTATAGCATTCTACTATATCTTAATAATATATATTTTTTAATATATTATTTTTATTATTACTTTATTATCTTAACTAAAGTTTCTGCAATAAACTTTGCATCGTCTAATGATAAAGTGCTATATACCGGTAATGAAATCTCATTTTCATATTGTGCATATGCATTTGGATAATCTTCAATTTTGTATCCTAAATTCTTATATAAAGTAAACATAGGTAATGGCTTATAATGAACGTTAGTTGCTATTCCTCTTTCAGCCATCTTTTGTATTACTTTATTTCTCTTTTCTTCGTTAAATCCTCTTAACCTTAAAAGATATAAGTGATAAGAACTTTCTGTACCATCTTCATCAATAAACTTAGGTATTATGCAAACATCTTCTTTTCCTAAGATATCATTATAAATATTACATATAGCTTTTCTATGATCTAACATATTTTGATATCTTCTAAGTTGAGCTCTTCCAATAGCTGCATTTATATCAGTCATATTACACTTAAATCCATCAGTTATAATATCATATTCCCAAGCTCCAGCTTTCATCTTTGATAAGGCATCCTTAGATTGCCCATGCAAAGCTGTAAGCTTAAACTTAGCTAATAAATTCTCAACCTTAAACTTATCTATATTATCATTATAAGTAAGAGCTCCACCTTCTGCTGTTGTAAGATTTTTTACAGCATGGAAAGAAAATGAGTGAAAATCACATTGGCTTCCAACCCTTTGTCCTTTGTATTTTGCACCAAAAGAATGTGCTGAATCACAAAGGATAATTATATCTTCTCTACCCTTATCCTTTAATATTTTCTTAATACCATCATAATCACATGGGTAACCAGCTATATCTACAGGCATTATAACCTTTGTTTTAGGAGTTATAGCTTCAGCTAGCTTTTCTTCATCCATAAAGAATGTATCCTTCTTAACATCTACATATATAGGCTTTATTCCCCTATGAATTGCAACACTTGAAGTAGCTGTGTAAGTATATGGTGTTGATATTATTTCATCACCTTCTTTAATATCTAAAGTTTTTAGAACTAATTCCATAGCAGCAGTGGCACTATTTAACGCTATTGCATTTTCTACTCCACAGTATTCCTCTATCTCTTTTTCAAAGGCAGCTAAGTTTGGTCCTGATGTTATCCATCCTGATTTCAAAACCTCTACAACTGCATCTATTTCTGCTTGAGTTATATCTGGTGGTGAAAAAGGTATAACTTTTCTTTCACTCATTTATTTCACTCCTATCAAATCAAAATACAGAAAAGAGAGAGTGTTTTAAAATCTACCTCTCCTCTCATAGTCAATATTTTATAATTTAGAAATCTTTTCTCTATTATTTACAACATTCTTTGTAGCATTTCTAGTATCATATACTGCTTTTGATCTAGCAACTATTTCTTCATAATCATAACAGCTATGATTAGTAGTTATAACAACTATATCACATTCATCTATAACTTCTTTCCAATCTACAGAATAGTATTTCTTATTCTTGTACTTAGCTTCAGGACAGTATGGATCATTAACTATAACTTCTGCACCATTCTTTTCTAATAATTCGATAACTTTAAATGATGGTGATTCTCTGTAATCATCAATATCATTCTTATAAGCTAATCCCATTACAAGAACCTTTGATCCGTTTAATGCTTTCTTATGTCCATTTAATATCTTCATGATATTTTCTAAAACAAACTCTGGCATAGAATCATTTATAATTCCTGAAGTCTCAATTAACTTAGTATGGTAATCATATTCTTTAGCCTTCCATTCTAAGTAGAATGGATCTAGTGGTATACAATGTCCACCTAAACCTGGACCTGGATAAAATGGCATAAATCCATATGGCTTAGTTTTAGCTGCATCTATAACTTCCCATACATCAATTCCCATTCTGTTACAAAGTATAGCCATTTCATTAGCTAACCCTATGTTTATATTTCTAAATGTATTTTCAAGAATTTTTTCCATTTCAGCTACTGCTGGAGATGAAACTCTGTGTATTTCACCTTCTAATACATTTTCATATAAAGCTGCTGCAATTTCAGTACAAGCTTCAGTACATCCTCCAACAACCTTTGGAGTATTCTTTGTATTGTAATGCTTATTACCTGGATCTACTCTTTCTGGAGAGAATGCTAAGAAAAAGTCTTCTCCACATTTCAATCCGCTTTCTTCTAATATCGGCTTTAATACCTCTTCAGTTGTTCCTGGGTAAGTAGTACTTTCTAATATTACTATCATCCCTCTATGAAGATATTGAGCTACTGCTTTAGTAGAAGTTACAACATATGATAAATCAGGTTGCTTATATAAATCTAATGGAGTTGGAACGCAAATACAAACTGTATCAACATCCTTAATAAAGCTAAAATCAGTAGTAGCCTTTAATCTTCCTGCTTCAACTAATTCCTTTAGTTCTGCATCAACTACATCACCTATATAGTTTTCTCCATTATTTACCATATTAACTTTTGAATCTTGTACGTCAAATCCTATAGTTTCATAACCTGCATTTGCCTTTTCAACAGCTAAAGGTAATCCAACATAACCTAATCCTACTACTCCAACTTTAGCTTGTTTATTATTAATTTTGCTAAGTAATTGTTCCTTTAATTCTGACATCCTAATCTCCTCCGACTTTCTTAAGGATTAATTATTTTTAATACTCTCTACGATATATTTGATTTGCTCTTCTGTTAATTCTGGATACACAGGTATAGCAAAAGTTCTGTGTGATAAATACTCAGATACTGGCATATCCCCTTCTTTATATCCTAGGTTTTTATAAACTTTTTGAAGATGTAATGGTACAGGATAGTAAACACCTGTTGCTACTCCTCTTTCTTTTAATTTCTCTAAAACTTCATTTCTATTCTCTGATTGTAAAATATACATGTGATAAACGTGCTCGTTTTTATCATCACAAACTGGAGTCACTAAATCTAACTCTTTAAACTCATTGTTATATATATCCACTATTTCTCTTCGCTTTGAGTTCCAGTTATCTATTTCCTTTAACTTAACTCTTAATAAAGCTGCTTGAATAGCATCTAATCTTGAATTGTATCCTATTAAATAATTATAATACTTTAATGGATTATATACAGTATCATTTCCTGATTCAGCTTGCATAATGTCCTCTTCTACACCATTTAGTAGATTAAATGCCTTTTGACCATTTTCTCCACTTCCATGAGTTCTAAGTGCTCTTATTATAACTGCTAAATCATCATTATCAGTAACAATCATTCCTCCATCACCAGCACAACCTAAGTTCTTTGTTGGGAAGAATGAGAAACATGCTACATCACCTAATGATCCTATATTTCTACCTTTATACTTTCCACCTATAGCTTGACATGCATCTTCTATAACTAATAAGTTATACTTCTTAGCTATCTTATTAATTTCATCCATATCAGCTGATTGACCAAATATATGAACTGGCATTATAGCCTTTGTTTTACTTGTTATTTTTTCTTCTATCTTTGTTACATCTATATTAAAAGTATTCTTATCAACATCAACAAATACAGGTGTAGCTCCAACTGCTGATATACTTTCTGCTGTTGCAAAGAATGTAAATGGTGTAGTTATAACTTCATCACCTTCACCTATTCCCATTGCCTTTAAAGCTATTACTAAAGCATCTGTTCCGTTCCCTACTGAAATAGCATGCTTTACCCCTACATATTCAGCAAATTCCTTTTCAAACTCTACTACATTTTTGCCAAGTATGTAATTTGCAGATGATAAAACTTCTAATGCAGCTTTATTTAATTCATCTGATAATGATTCATACTGAGCTTTTAAGTCTATTAATGGTATATTCATCAGATTCACCTCAATATTATTATGTTTAAACTTACTAAAACCATTTTAGCACAAATAAAAATATTGACAACAAAAAGTGTTATTTTTTTCAATTAATATAGGTTATTTAATACTTTCGTAATAATTATTAATTCTTAGTTTATCTATAAATTTTACATTTAAAATATTAATATGTATATTTTATTTCAACTTTCTCTGTAATTCATACATAAATTAGTATATTACGTATATTTTTCATAATAAAACTCTTTAAATAAGCAAATGCATATTCATATGTATTTACAATATGTTATACTAATTTTTAGATTGTAATTTAGGAGGATACTTATGAAAAAAAAATCTTTTTATAGTTTTATACCACTTGTAATATTATTAGTGGCAATGTTTATCATACATAAATATGTTTTTCTTTACGCTGACGATTTATACTATTCTAGAGATGCACAAAATACATTAAGTTTTTTGCCTAACTTTATGTTAAAGCAACTCAATTTAAATGGTAGAGTTTGGGTTCATGTTTTACTTCTTGGTTTAGTTAAATATGATGTATTGCTGTTTAGAATTTTTAATCCAATAGTAATTACTCTCGCTGCATATTTAATAGCTAAAGTCTGTTTATTAGATAATAATAAAAATAATTCTTCAAAGTTATTTCCTGCTGTTTTAATAAGTAGTACTTTATTTCTAACTTTACCAGCACGTATAGCTACAACTACTATTTTTTATGCAGCATGTTCACTTAACTATCTTTATCCAATAGTTGTGGCAATTTTATTTGGATATACATTTTATAAATTTTACTTAAATAAAAATAATATAAAAAAAATAAGTTGGTTTATTATAATTCTTGCTTTCTTTGCTGGTTCATCAACTCAACAAGCTGGGATGATCTCTTTAGGTTTTGCTGTATTATCATCACTTTATTTTATTATTTTTAAGAAATATAAATTTACGTTAAATCATTTATCCTATTATATATCATTATTTATTGGATATGGTTTGGTTACATATGGATCAATAAAAAGAATGTTATTTGAGAGTGACTCAGGAGTACATATTCAAATAAAAAATACTATTCTTGCATTATTGAAAAGTAATATATTTTCTAGACCAGTATCTATATTTATTTTGTTAATTTGTATTAGTTCTATTATATGGTTATTATATTTTATCCTAAATGAAGATAATAAAAGCACTTTCAACAAAATATTATCTTCTTTAACATTAATTGCATTGGTGCTATCTACTCTAGCATATTTTTATGCAATTGTTATTAAAGATTATGATATAACTTCTTCTGGAATTAAAATAAAGCTATTTTATTTAGGTTTTACTTCAATATATCTTTTTTCAATATTCTATACATCAACATTAATTATGTTATATAAATATAATCCATTTATATTATTTTGTGTAATTAATGCAGTTGGTGCACAAATAATGTTATTGGTAGCTGATTCAAGATTTGCTGATTCATATAAAATTATATTTCCATCACTTATCTTAATGTTTATATTTATTTCATATACATTTACTCAGTTATTTAATAATAACTTATTTAAATTTAATAAATTATTGTTTATTTTAATTGTAATTCCATTAATTTTTGTATCCACAAAATTTTTCCTACAAAACTTTAATGGCTATAAGATTACTTCTAAAGAAATAGCTTATAATTTAAATGTTATTAAAAATTATCAAAATAGCGCTGATAAGGATACTCTTGAACTTAAAAAGGTTCCTCCTAGTATGTACGGTTATAATTTAGGTAACTGGAATAACATGCCTTACTTTATGAAGCAGTGTTATAAAATTAATGAAAATACTATTATTAATTATATTGAATAATAAAAAACCACGAATTATCGTGGTTTTTTATTATTTCTTATCTTTTAAAGCAATTCTTACAATTATAAAATTTACAGGAATTGAAATTGCATAAACAAAAATAGGTGCTATTCCTTTTCCAATTCCAATATAAATGAATATATTTAATAAGATCATTTGTAAACAATAGTTAAATATATGAGCACAAGTAAATTTTGCTCCTTTTTTTACATTTGCCTTAGTTTTAAAAGTAAAATATGTAGATGCTACATAATTAAAACAAAAACTTATAATGTACCCTAAAGTATATGCTATATTATACTGAAGTCCTAGCTTTTCAAAAGCTATATAAACGCCATAACTTATAGCTGTTGCAATTATTCCTACTATTACAAACCTTAAAAATTCCCTTATAAAATTCGAATTAATATAATTCATATTCTTACTCCAATACTTTTATTTTACATCCTTAATATTAGTTAAGTCAGCTATGTAATTGGGTCTCCTCTTAGTTTCCATATAAGTTCTCGATAAATATTCACCTATAATACCTATGGATATAAGCTGAATTCCTCCAAGGAATAAAACTATACTTAATAACGATGCATACCCAGGAACATCTTTGCCTAAAATTAATGTTCTTATAATTATGTATATTGTATAAATAAATGCTCCACTTGAAACTATCCCACCTAATACACTCGCTATCTTTAAAGGTGCAACCGAAAAAGAAACTATTCCCTCAATCGCATAACTCAAAAGGCTCCAAAATGACCAAGTAGTTTCACCTGCTACTCTCTCAACATTTTCGATTTCAATCCATTTTGTTTTAAATCCCACCCATTCAAAAATACCTTTTGTGAATCTATGATATTCAGAAATTTTCAATACTCCATTAACCATTTTCCTATTCATAAGTCTATAATCTGTAGCAGCTTCTGTTATTTGTATTTTAGAAGTTTTATTTACTATTTTATAAAATAAATTTGCAAAATAACTCCTTATTTTAGGTTCACCTTTTCTATTTTTTCTTTTTGTTGCTACAGAATCATATCCTGATTCAACACCTTCTATCATTTCATATAACAAAGTTGGAGGATGTTGCAAGTCGGCATCCATTATTACCACAAAATCTCCACTTGAATTTTTCAAACCAGCTAACATGGCTGATTCTTTTCCAAAATTTCTTGAAAATGATATATATTCAACCCTCTCATCATTACTAGCTATATTACAAATTATATCTATTGTATTATCTTTGCTCCCATCATCTATAAATATAAACTCAAATCTATAATTATTAATATTATTAGCAACCTTACAAAGTTCATTATAGAAAATTTCTAATCCATCACTTTCATTATAACATGGTACTATTACACTTATTAATTTATTGTTATCCATAAATCATTCCTCACTATACTTAACTTTAGTTAAATTACATCTATTAAGAGATTTTAATCATATCCCCCTATCCCTTTTATCCTAATTTTCACAGTAATTATTATATACCAAATATGTAATTTAATAAACATATTATGTATTACATAAAATTAGCTGTTGCATAAAGCAACAGCTAAAAAGTAACTATAAACAATATATATTTATTATACTTCTTAAAGTGTTAATTGCACGATCTGAAACCCCTAATCCTGCTTGAATTATTCTCGCTGCAGATTTTTGAGATAATACATCTTTTTGTACTTGCTCTAAATCATTACCTACAAGAACTATTGGTGATTCATCTATAGCAGCAATTGGTCCTGCTGTTAAAGCATCAATTAAGTCTAACCCTTTAGCTACATATATACTATTAAGATTATCTCCGTAGAATCTCTCTATTACTCTAGCATTAGTTTCATATCTAGTTCTGCCACCTAATCTATTTCCTGAAATATTGTTAGTAGTTATTGAATTTAACTCATTTAGTACATTATCACTTAAAACACCTGTACCTCCAATAATATAACCATTTTTCAGAGATTCACCTTTCAAAAAGTTCTTTACATCCGTATTAATAGCTTTACTGTCAGTTAATAAAATAGGAATTCTATTTTGTCCACTTATTGCTCCTGCAGTTAGAGCATCAGCTTCTCCTCCACCATAAACTAAAAATACTTCAGATATATCATAAAGATTTGCATCTATATATTTTGCTACTGCTAAGGCAGTTTCATATCTAGTTCTTCCACCAAGTCTTGTTATATTAGTAATTCCCATAGATTTTAATGTATTAACTACACCATTACCTAAAACGCCTTCTCCACCTACTAAAATTACATTTTTTACTCCTAATCTAGATATTTCATCCTTTATAGATTGCTCTATATGTTCTTTATTTGCTAAAAGTATTGGTGCATTTAATCCTGTTGCTAAAGCTGATGCTGTAACACCATCGATTATTGCACTATTATTTACTAAAACAACTGTATCAGAAGTATAGAATTTACTCTTGCTTAACTCAACAGTGGTTTCATATCTTGTTCTACCACCTATAACACTAAACATAGGTTTAACATCTTTTCTAGTATTTATAAATTTAACGCCTGAAGTGCTAATGTAACCTCTGTCTATCCAGTCATAGTTTCCATGATACTTATTAGCCGATCCTCCAGTATTTACTGGCGTATTTCTATCAGCATAAACTTCATATGAATTTCTTCCATTTATATTTACTACATTAGGATTAGTTATTATAAAAGGTACACCTACATATGAAGAGTATTCATTAAAATTATTATTTACCTTGTATAATAAAATATTATTTCTATTTCTAACTTCATTGTTAGTAGTACAGATTGCTAATTGATATGCATTTGTATCTTGTAGCTTACTAACTCCACCTGATAATTCTAAGTCAGCTTGGAATGCATACTTAGCAGCTTTCTCTCCCCAGAATGGATCTGATGCATACTTTATATTAGTTCCTAAAGCTTTATTTCCTATGATTCCTCCGAAATATCTCCAGTCAGCAGGATCTGCATACCCTCTTGAAATCCAATTTTTCGCGAAATCATTTATACAATCTTTTACACTTGCAAATTCATTTGCTGCTAAACCTGGATTAGTATCAACTGCATTTAAACCAAATATATTATTTTTACTTTGAGATATAGATGACATTCCCCATCCACTCTCATTTATAGCGATACTAAGTGCTAATAATGCATTAACCCCATAAGTTTTTTCAGCATCCTTTAAAGCTTGTCCTATGCCTCTTAACTTTGAATTGCTATTAGTATTATTACTTATAAAAGTATTCAACTGACTAGCACTATAAATTGTTTTACTTCTAAAAGGTAAGTATTGATAATAATTATAATGTGGATTATTAGCATTTATAGAATTATTATTATGTCCTGCTTTTAAATCATTAATTAAAGTATTTAATCCATTTTGAATATTACTTCCATCATAGAAATACTTTCCATCATAACTTAAATAAACTCTTCCATTTACCATATATGATGGCGCTACTCCAATAGCAATTTTACTACCATTAGTATTAAAATTAGCTTTTAAGTTTCTTGAAATAAAGTGATATAATACCCCACCTTCTGAAATATAGTAACTTGGGTTTTTAACTTGATTAAGTGGTACTATCTCTAAGTCAAAGTTCCCACTCGCTGTATCCTTATTTACCCAACCAGTATATCCACCAACTTGAATTTTTGCTGACTTACTACTTTCTTCAATTACAGGTACATCTTTAACATACCCATGATTTACATATGTAAAAGCAGAAGTCATTTCTTTTGTAGTATATACATTTGTATTGTTATTAAATGTAGGATCTACAGATCCATTAATATACTTTACAATTTGACCCATTGAATTAGTAGAATAAGCAACTTGTCCACTTTTACTAATTATTACAGGTTCTATACTGTCATCGCTCATAGGCATTGGTGTATTTTCTAAAATACGCATCGCCTCTTCATATGTGTTTGCTGAATCAACAAAGCTATAGCTTCCATCTGAATAAGCAAAAGCAACCTCATACTCATCTTCTGTTTTTGTTTGTAAAGCAGTATATTCTTTCATAGACTCTGCCATAAGTCTAAACTCTTCTCTTTCATAATCCTCATTAACAGAATATCTTGCAATACCTTCATTTAATTTTATCTCTTCGTACTTACTTCCGACAAGCGAATTTACATCTTCTAATATAATTTTTGTCTCACTATTTTCTTCTAATTCACTTTGTGTTTCAGTAGTAGTTTCAGTTGTGGAATCATTTTCTGTTTCACTCTCATTGTTTTCTTCTTTAATTTCTTCAGTGCTAACATCACTATTAGTTGAATTTTCTTCTTCAGTGATATTATTTTCTATTGTTTCCTCTTTAGTTCCTAAATCATCTAAAAATTCAACAATTTGTTCAGTATTATCAATCACAGTATTCTCCGTAGCTCTTACTGAAATATTAGGTAATATCATAGTAAATAATAAAGCTTGAGCTACTATTTTTTTTATTTTTCTTGTCACATTATCCCCCCTTATATTTATATAAAAACTGGTAATATTACAATAACTACTACCAATATAATTACATTTTATCAAATTTTTTTATGCAATTAAATATAATATTAAAACTTCTACAATTATGCTCCTGGCTTGTGTAAATATGATGTATTCTTAGGGTCATTCACTAAATCATCAAACATCCACTCTACAGATTTATAGCCTATTCCTTCTCTTATCATATCTTTATTGTCCAACTTATACTCATCACAAGCTTCTATGACTCTTTTTCTTTCATCTTCAGTGTCACTTACACTTTCAATTAAATAGTCTACTGGTATTTTACTTCCTTCACCTGTTCTTGCAAAAAAACGAACATCATTTATCCTACCAGCATTATATAAATCATAAAAAACTTGTCCTGTTTGCATATGTTCAGTATGTATATCATACTTATAAGAGTGAGTTATATGAGTAACATTTTCATATTTACTCTCAAATTCCTCAATAAATGTACTTAAAACTTTATAGTCTATTCCATATTCATCTTGATTAAGTTTTATTATATTATTAACATCTACACCTAATCTTTGAACTGCTGCATCTAATTCATTATTTCTTAATGTAGCTTTCTCATCATCAGTTAAATTCTTATATCTATCTAAATTAAAAATGTTTGATTTGTTTCCCTTAGTAAATAGGACTATATATACATTTTCCTTTCCTACAGATTTTATTGCATCAACTATAGTGCTTCCTGCAAAAAGAGTTTCATCATCTTGATGCTGAGTATAGAAAACTACCTTATCACCATAAACATAGCTTCTAGCTCTAGCTATAGCCCTTTTATCTATATCACCTAATGCTGTTACATTTTTAGCTCCTGCAATTATACTCTTATCAGAATTATTATCAACTAATACTACAGGGCTTTTTAATGCTGATGATGTAAGTGCGTCTACTAATTCAATAGATTTACTTAAATATACTTCAGACTTATCCTCAAAAAATCTATTAATTACATTTTTATTAGTTTCAAATCTAGTTTTTCCACCTAATCTTTCGCCATAACTATCAAATCCACTTGCCATAACTCCGGTTCCACCAATAATAAAGCTTTCAACATTTTTATTATAAACAGTTGATTTACCATTAGTTAATATTACTGGATTTCCATTCTTCGCAGCTACAGGTGCAATACTCATAGCATCAGCTTCTCCACTTATTCCATTTACATAATATACTTGAGTAATGGATTTATATTTTTCTATTTCATTTGCTACTGCAAATGAAGTCTCATATCTAGTACCTCCCCCAACTCTTATTACAGATATACCTCTACTTTTAAGCTGAATCTCAACACTTTTAGAAACGACTCCTTCTCCTCCAACAATATATACAGTATTAACTCCTGAAAGAGCATCTAAAGTAGCTTGTGGTATTGAGTTAGTTTGAGTTAACAAAATAGGTGCATTTATAGCTCCACTTAATCCGCTAGCTGATAACCCATCCACTAAAGCTAGTCCATTTACTAAAATAGCTTTATCGTAACTCATCTTATCTGCTATTAATGCCGCTGTCTCATACCTATCTTTCCCTTTAATATAATTTATATCATTTGCATATACACTTACTGATGATATACCTAATATAATAGTACTCATTAAAAGAATTTTTCTTATGTTCATATTATCCCCCCACCAAACAAATTTTTACATATAAAATTATATCATATATAAATAACATTAATAGATTATTTAACATATTAAGACAAAATATTCTCAAATTCTTTACAGTATATAAAAATAAGTGGTAAAATTTATATTTGAAAGGATGTGTAACTATGAGAGATAAAGATTCAAATAACACAGGAAATTCTAGAAGCAATTCAAGAAGCTCTAGAAATAAAAAAAGAAAAAAGAAATCATTAGGCTTTAAAATATTTATAACAATAATAAGTATTCTACTAGTAATAATATTAGCTGGCGTAGGAGTTTTCTATGCAACTCTTAGTAAAATGGATAATGTTAAATTAAACAAAGAAAACTTAGGTGTAACTTCTACAGAAGAGCTTGAAGTTTATGATAATTATAAAAAAATTAAAAATATAGCTTTATTCGGAATAGATTCTGAAGATGGTGTAGGAAGATCAGATTCAACGATGATTGCTACAATAGATCCCGTTCATGATAAGCTAAAAATAACATCAATAATGAGAGATTCATACGTAAATATTGATGGCTATGGATACGATAAATTAAACCATGCTTATGCATATGGTGGAGCTGAATTATCAATAAAGACAATAAATCAAAATTTCGGTTTAAATATTGAGGATTTTGTTGCTGTTGATTTTGCTAGTTTACCAAAAATTATCGATATTTTAGGCGGAATTGAATTAGATATAACAGATGAAGAACTACAATATATTAATGGATATATCGATGACATAAATTCTAAAGATGGAACTTATTCTCCACATATAAGCTATGCTGGTTCACAACACGTAGATGGAGTTCAAGCTTTAGCTTATTCAAGAATTAGATATACAGCTGGTGGTGATTACGAGAGAACAAGAAGACATAGAACAGTTTTAGAACAATTATTCAATAAAGCACTTACCGTATCACCAACTCAATATCCTACAATAATTAACCAGTTATTGCCTTATGTAAAAACAAATTTAGGTGCTACAGATATTCTTTCATTGGCTACAAAAGTTGCTACAATGGGTGGTGGAACGCTAGAACAAGATAGATTCCCTAGAGATGGTTATGGAGAAGGCCAAATTATTGATGGTGTTTACTATTTAGTATTTGATGAAGCTGCTACAAAACAGCAAATGATGGATTATATATTTGATGATAAATAGTAAAAAATACCGTAAAATTATCTAACTATTATATTATAGGTAAGATAAATACTTAAAATTTATCTTACCTAAGTAATCTTATTATATTAAACCACATCATATTTTTTGAATTCCTTGAAGCATGCTTATATAAAATCTTCTCAAGCAAGGATTAAAAACTCCATTCATAGCATCTACACTTATTCTTATAACTGTCTGCTATGAATGAATTATATAGTATAATGATACTGATTTATCTATTTTTTCTGTATCATTTATTTTTTATTATGTTCTAAATATACATCATAAAACGGTGTATGTTTTAATACTCTTTTGTGTGTAATATCTCTATAAACAACATTAGGTAATACTGCCTTAGCAATATTTCTTATTATGCTTTTTTTCTCATCTTTCCAAGTAGCTGTATAATGATGCTCACAAAAATGTATACTTTTTTTATATGTAGGTCTCTCAAAGTACTCTTTAGGATAAATACTTACTCCTTCTTCAACTTTTTGATATTCATTATTCAATTTAAAACTAGGATAATTCTTTAAAAAATATTCTGTAAACATATTGTTATTAGGTATATATTCTAATTTAATGGTATTATATTTATCTAATAATTCCTTTATAATAGTATTATTTTTACACGCACCAATAACTGCTGTTCCTAATAACGAATCATACATGAAGCCTAAAAATAAATTATTTTCTAAAAAAGGTTCTAAATCCTTTTTTACCTCTACATCTGTATCAAAATATATTCCACCATGATCATATAAAACCTTTAGTCTAGCATAATCCGATACAAATGCATATTTTTTATTGTCATATGCTTGTTTTACATAGTCATTACAATTTATATCAAAATTTTCTTCATTCCACTCAATAATTTCATAATCATTTAATATAGACCAACTCTCTAAACAGTCTACTATTTTCTTAGGTTTAGGTTGCCCTCCAAACCAACAATAATGTATTTTTTTAGGAATAACCATATTGCACCTCCATTAAAATACTCTTTTTAACAAAAACATTATTCATTATAATATTTTATTTTCATATCAATTTTTTATAATTAAATAATATAAAACTTCACCATATACACTGCATTGATTTAGTAAAAAAATTAATATTAACATAGTATAATTTTTAATATAATATACATAAAAGATAAAACTTCTCTTCTAACCTTTCTCTATTAATCTTTTTAAGTAATTGAAATACCTATACTTTACCTAAATTAAATTTATATTTGATTTTTTTATATAAAGTATATACATAATTTAAAGAGTAAAATCTAATATAGTGAAAAATACCTTCACTAATAAGTGCGTATCTCCAATAATAATTTTTACATTTATTTTCATACTTGTAATGCCATGGTTTAATAGCGCCAATATAATGAATTATTGCAGTATTATTTTCAATATATTCAAGTTGTTCCGCATTAAATTTATGCTCCGAAAATATTTGTTTATTATACCTTTCATTATCATCATACTTAGACGAAGTATTAAAAATTACATTTAATACATCTTGATCTAACCATTTAATCTTATCTTTATTATCTCTAATATATTCAAAATAAATTGATGGTTTAATATTTTTTCTAATATCCTTTAAATTAAATAGTATTGTACCTGCATTAAAATATTTCGAAGTACTATCTAATTCTAATCTTTGTAGTATCTCCATAGGATTTTTATTTATAGATTGACATACAACTACATATTTACCTTCAAAATCTTGATTATAAAAATCACTTATTGATTTTTTTACGATCATATCTGCATCTAACCATAATATTCTATCAACTTCTTCTGGCAATATTGATTGTGCAAGAAATCTATAATACGTTTCAATTGTGAAATGATGACTTAATGGAAAATCTTTAAAATCTTTTTCATTAATTAAAATATCAATTAGTTTTCCATTATATTTACCTTCAACAACTTTTCTTAATTCCTTAATTTCTACTTCATTTAAACTACTGTGTAATAAATATATATTAATATTAACATCATTATTTTCAAATATAGATGTAATTAACACCTTAGCTGGTAATAGATATTTTGAATTAATCGCCAATAATATATTCATAATTACTCCTAATTTATATTCTTTTATTTACTAATTATAAAGTTTTTAACTTTTCTTCTTATTATTCTAAATCCATCACTCTTAAAGTATAATAATATGAATAAAATACTTGTAATACTTCCACTTATAAATGCTTTTATAAACCATTGACTCCACGAAAATACATTATGCTTTAAAAATGAATTATTTAAAAATACAATAATAATTGTTGTTAATATTACATTTATACCGATAGAAATATAGTATTTATTAACTTTTTCTGCAAAATACTCCTTGAACAATATAGTTGGCTCATACCAAAAGTATGTTGTTAATTTTGCAAAAACAGAAGCTAAAATCACTCCTGCTATCCCCATTACTTTACCTAACATAACAGATAAAATAAGATTTACTATAGCAGCAACAAGCATAATATATTTTGTTTTTACATATAATCCTGTAGCTTCTCTATATGTCCATAAAGGTTGTAATATACAAGATAAGTACATATTCAATGTAATAGCTATTACAACTGTATTACTTAAAAGATATTGCTCTCCCAACCATACTTTAATAAAATCATTAACTAACAAATAAAAATTACTTACTACTATACCACAAATTATAAAACTTATAGATTGAGTTGCTTTAAAAATCTCATATCTTTTATTGTGTGATTCTTTTACTACTACATTTCCAATACTAGCAGTTAATGAACCGAATACAATTTGTATAATCATGCTTAATTTATTTGTAATTAATAAATAATTAGAGTATAATCCTACAGATATAGTTCCAACCAATATTGATATTATTGTATTATCAGTTGCATTCAGTAACAATGAACTTAGTTTATACAAGAATATTGATTTTATATTTTCAAATATTCCTTTTTTATCATCATATCCCAAATCTTCCTTTTGTTTTATATATGGATATAAAACAACTGCTTTTTTTGAGGCAATGTAGTTATTAAGAAAATTACCAATCAAATTTATTGCCAAATATAAAATATAATTCTTAAATATAACTAAAGATACTATTTGAATTATAGTTTTTATAAAATTTATAACTATTGTTATTCTTGTAACAACATAATTTTTTTGGTCTGCTGTTATAATTGATGTTTTATATACAAATAAATATGAGATTATTACTCCACCTAATGCAAATAAGTAATATACTTTTAATAATGGTATAGGTTCAGGTGTATTAACAATCAAATGTATAAATGGAGTGAATGCTACTCCAATAACAGTTATCGAAATAGCTATTGTTCTATATATTTTTTTATAAAAATTTATTAATGCTGAAATCTTCTTTGTATCATTATCTGCAATTGGTTTATAAAAGCTATATACCATTGCAGTATTAAATCCTAAATCAGCCATAGACAATAAACTTAAAACATCAGAAAATAATCCATTTATTCCAAGTAATTCAATACCTAACACCTTAATAAAAATAGTTCTAGATACAAAACTTAATATTAAAGTAGTAAATTGATTCAAAAAACTCATTGACATATTTATAATTGCATTTTTAGATCTACTTTTTGTCATAAATTACCTCTACCTTTACAAAAACTCTCTTTTATAGTATTTTATTCTTTAATTTATCGAAATACTTTGAATTTAAATCTATCTTTGTATATTCTTTCAATGATATAAGTTCTTCTATTATTGGCTTAATCTTATCAAACTCTAAATCATTAACTAATCTTATATAATTTAAATCCTTTATCCACTCATAAGTACCTACCACTTTATGATCTAATGATTTTGTTACAATACATGGAGTTTTAGTAATAGCTGCAAAAACCATCCCATGTAATCTATCTGTAATTACTAATTTTGATGACATAAATTTATTAAACATATCATTTACTTCATCAATACGTTCTTGCCCTTTTAATGATTTCTTAACCACAGTATCATAATTAAATACTTCAGTATAACTTTCATTCAATTTTGAAATAAATATACTCTTTTTATTTCCTAATATGCTTTCTTTATCACTTCTCAAACATGTCATAATAAATTTTCTTTCCATACTTTTCATATCTAACATACCGTTTAAATATAAAACTATATCTGGATTTAAAATAATATTTTTAATATCAAATTCATTTTTCATTATTTCATAGGATCTTTTCTCCCTTGCAATTAAAGTCAAATCCTTATGTTTATTATAAGTTTCTTTTGTTTCTTGTAATTCTTTATCACCTTCTATATCATTACTGAAACTTATTGTTTGTGTCATTGATATTATTTTATTTTTAGGAAATAAGTTTATAATTGCTCTTCTGTCTTGTTCTTCAACAGGATATAGGTTTCCCATATTTCCTCCACCATGAAGAATTATAATATCATCATCATTAATAACTTGTTTAATTGCTTTAATATACTTATATGTATCTTCCCTATAAATTTCAATTATATCGAACTCATTAAATTTATCTTTTAAATATTTAAGAGTTGCTAATGCTATAGCTTGATCTCCAATATTACCATGACTAGGAAGTAACATATATATTATTTTCTTTTTATCCTTATATTCTTTAAATAGATTCTTATATTTTACTCCTTTAAATATTTTTATTTTTTGAGTATTTTTTTCTCCTAATATACTTTTTATTATTCTTTTATCCATAATAATCTCCTAAACAATACAATTTTTTTAACAATCACATCTTCAAACTACTTCACATTTGATTATAATAATTGTATTGGTATACCTATTAAAATATTGCTATATCAAATTTGATTTATTTTCCTTCTTAATGCTAATTTTATTTATTTTTACTCTAATTTACATTTAATATAAATCTTTATGTCTATTTTTTTGAATCTTTTGGAATAAATTTGGACTTACTAAAAATAATATATTTATCAACTTTCTTTTAAGCATAAACTTATTATTTTCACATAATTTCTTAAATACTACATAGTATTTTTTTCTAATCTCTTTTAAAATCTCTTTATTATTTTCAATATTACTTTTTACTCTAAAATAATATATCTTTAAATTTAATTCATATTTAATTAAAATTTCTTTATATATCTCTTTATTTCTATTTTCAAAATAACAAAGTTGTTCCTCTAATGCTTCCAGGTAATGTAATCTTCTTTTATTGAATTTAGAGTTCATTATACTTCCATCAACTTGTCTATAATAATACATTTCACTCTCGCAAAATACTATTTTTTTTGATTTATCAAATAACTTATAAGTCGTAAATTCATCTTCGTGTATTTTTGCTATTGGAAATCTTATGTCATTAAATAAATTTGATTTGTATAATTTATTCCATGCAACTACACATTGAACATTCATATCTCCAATTGATAGTAATTTATATAATGCTTCTTCTGAATTACTTATATTAAAAATTCTATTTGTATTATTTTCTTCATTCTCTTCTAAAAAATCATTATAAAATTTTTTAAATTTACACTGTACTATATCTGCATTATTTTCTTGTGCTAATTTAAACATCGTTTCATACATATTATTATTTATGTAATCATCACTATCTACAAATCCGATATAATCTCCTTTTGCCATTTCTAAACCTGCATTCCTTGCTGCGCTTAGTCCACTATTTTTCTGATAAATAACTTTAATTCTTTCGTCAATCTTTTTATATTTATTACAGATTTCTCCTGATGAATCAGTGGAACCATCATTTACTAATATTAATTCAAAATCTTTAAAAGTCTGTCCCAAAATTGAGATAATACATTTTTCTAAGTATTTTTCAACGTTATATACAGGTACAATTACACTTATTTTGCACATCTTCCTACTCCTTGTGTTAAAAATACAAAACTAATTATTTTCCTTTCCTAATTTGCCATAATCTTATATACAAATTAGGAAATGTTTTTATCATTTTAAATTGTATTTTAAATTTATTACTTACTTCTTTAGATATATGCCTAATAGAAATACTCTTCAACAATTGTATTATTTTCTCATACTCTTTTTCATATATTTCTTTACCATTAATCTTTAAAATTGCATGTATTACATCCATACATGCTATAACAAGATGTAAATTTGCAACTTTCATATAGTCATTAGAATGACTTATTACCTCGCTTCTTGCTAACTCTGCTGATAAAACTATATCAAAGTTTTTTTGGGAGAATTTTGATTGTGTAGCAGATTTTTCTCTCTTTATACAATAATATTTAGGAGTAAAATCTCGATAAAAATAATTACATTTTAATAAGGCCATTATACAAAACAGTCTATCCTCAGCTATTGAAAGCGAAGTATTAAATCTAACATCATTAACTATTTCCCTTTTCCATAACTTATCCCAAACTACTCCCCCTATATCATTTGATAATATAAGAGCTTGATTAATCGCTTGATCTTTATCCAATTTTATAGGCTTATTTCCTTCTTTATATACGTGTTTACTACCATCTAAGAAAATTTCACTTACCCCACATGCAACTACATCTGCATTAGTCTTTCTCATATTTTCAATCATAGAACTATACATATCAAAAGAAATTACATCATCTGGATCAACAAAGCCTATAAAATTACCAGTAGCAATGTTTAATCCAGCATTTCTTGCTGCCGATACACCTTGATTTTTTTGATGAATAACCTTAATACGATTATCTTCCTTAATCCATTTATTACATATTTCACCACTCTGATCAGTTGACCCATCATTTATTAATATTATCTCTAGATTACTATATTTTTGTCTTACTACACTATCTAAACATCTATCTAAATATTCCTCAACGTTGTAAACAGGAATTATTACAGAAATTAAATCCTTCATAGTTTTCTCCTCATTTAAAGTTTAATATTCGAGTTTTAAATATTTGAATCTATCTATTATTGCCTTTATTCCATCTTTTTTTAAAATTCTAATTCCACTTTTTGCAAACCCAAATGGCAATAATAAAAATTGGTTTAATAATTGTATTCTACTAATTTTTAAATCCTCTGCCATTTGAGAAAAACTCCTGTTTTTCTGTTTTGCGACTTCAATAAATGTTTTAAACAGTCTAGGTCTATTTAACGCTCCAAATAACTCTAAAGACTGTTTAATATAATAACAATACCCATTATAATTTTTAACATGTCCATTAATTTCATTCAATCCAGTCTTTGTTAATCCATCATCTAAATACTCGAATATATATATAACTTCATTAAACCATCTTAACTTATATCCATCACCATATATGGAATTCCAACAAACATCTTCTGTAACAAAAAACTCTCCTTCAAATTCTGGAAATAAATACTGTTTTAAAACTTCAACTTTAAAAACTTCTGCTTTTTCTCCAGTTAGATTGTATTTTTCTCTTGAAAAACAATCTGTATCTATGTATCCATCTTTATTTATTTTAGGAGTTCCTCCACTTACTACACCATTTTGGTATGCTTTTAATCCTGCTATTCCGGCTAATTTTTCATCTGATTTTTCTATGGTTTCTATCCATTTACAAACTATCTCTATAGCATTGTCAGTCAAATAATCATCACTATCAACAATAAAAAAATACTCACCCTTAGCTTCAAAAAAACCTTTATTTAATGCTCTATGTTTTCCACCATGATTTTGTTTCATATATCTTATAGAAAAATTATTTTCCTTTTTAATCCACAGATTAACCAACTCGTCAGTTTGATCACTTGATTCATCATCTATAATTAACCATTCGAAGTCTTTATTGGTTTGTTTCTTTAATGATTCATAAAGTTTCTCTAATAAATGTTTCCTATTATATGTTGCTGTAAAAACTGTTATTTTACACATTTAGCATTTTTCTCCTTTATGTTTCCTAATTTTTTAATAAACAAATTAACTAATTCACCTCGCTGAATAGCTTTAATAACTCTATATGACTTTCTATATATAAAACAAAATACGTCTCCAATTATATTCGGAAAATTGTTTCTTATCTTAACTTCTACCTTATGTATTTTTTTATTATCCTCATCATTCCAAGATGCATCATACCAATGTATAGATATTGTATTCTCACTATTAGTCATACTAGCATTTTTATAATTGTACGGACTTAAAATCTCACTAGAAAATATCTTGACATTTTGAACCATCTGTGTTTCGTTATTTTTTTTATATCCTATTTTTTCAAAGTAGTTAGTAGAATAATATGTACATGGAGTTAAATTCAATTCACCATTGCCTTTATAAAATGAAATATTTTCATAAATATCTCTTAAATCTTTAACAATACTACTATGTTTTTCTGCTCCAAATCCTAATCCTGTATTAACATTTAAGTCTTGAGATTCTACTCCAAAATATGCATGTAAGTTTATCAAAGAATCTAATGGCTTTACTAATTCTACATCTGTATCTAAATAGATTCCTCCATTATTATATACAACATCTAATCTTACATAATCCGTTACAAATGCCCACTTTTTCTCTTTATAAGCATCTTTTACATACTGATTTTTTATATTGTAATTATCTTCATTCCATTCGATTATTTCATAATCAGGACAATATAGTTTCCAGCTTTCTAAACACTTGTAAAAAAGTTCATTTTTTTCTCCCCTACCAAACCAACAATAATGTATTATTTTAGGTATACTCATCTTTTTTCTCCTCTTGAAAAAAATTTCCACATTTCACTTACTTTATCTAAAATCAAACTTTTCTATTTTAAATTTAATAATTCTACATAATATTTCTCTAATTTCTTAGCTTGATATTTTAAATCATATTCTTCATATATATAATTGTTACAAACAACACTTTCTATTTCTCTACAATTTTTCAATATTTTATCTGCCCATATTTCTACACTATCATCTAAAGAAACAAATTCCACATTTCCTAAAATATTAACACTCTTTGTAATAGCATTAGAAACTACAGCTGGTAACCCATTTACTTGCGATTCTACCATAACAAAAGGAAAACCTTCATAAAAAGATGTTAAGACAAAGGTATCCATCATATGATAATACTTTTCAGGATTACTTACTTTTCCTGCAAATATTACATTTTCTTCTATCCTATTTTTTATAGCACATTTTTTTAAACTCTCTTCTAGGCTTCCTTCTCCAATAATTATTAACTTAGCTAAACTATTTTTATTTTGAATTTCAGCAAAAATTTTCAATAAAAATTCTTGATTTTTCTGGATTTCTAATCGCCCTATGTTTCCTATAACAACTTCATTATTGCTGATATCATATTTTTTTCTCATCTCATTTCTAATATTTTCATTAAAAATAAATTTATTGACCTCAATAGCATTATTAATAATTGCATACTTACTACTTTTTATAAATTTATCAGTATACTTACTTTCTCCAGCAATATCAGAACATGCAAACCCAAAATCAACAATTCTAGATAAATATTTTTTTGATACATTCCTTATAATTTCATCAGTAAATGTATTTTTTGGCATTCCAGGATTATGTGAATGTGAAATAACTTTAGTTCCTTTCACTAAATTTCCTGCTATTGCTCCTTTAAAAATTCCAATAAAAGAACAAGAATGACAGTGTATTATATCATATTTATTATTTCTCAATATTTTAATTACTTTCTTTATTGTATATAAGAAATTTAAGTATTTATTGTCCATATTTGATTTGCATATATATACTTTACTTCCTGCAGCAATTACTTCATCGTAAAAATCCATTTTTCTATCATCGTATATTACAAAATCAACCTGAAATTTTTCTTTATCTATATTTCTAAAGAAATTCATTACAAAAATTTCATTTCCTCCAACCCCTAAACTTCCAACTGATTGAAGCACCCTTATTTTTTTCATATATTATTCATCACCTACTAAATAAATTTAAGTTAAGATAAGTTACATATTTATAATTATTTATTAATAGTCGCTAAAAATTTTTAGTTTTAACTTATTTAATGAATTTCAATAAATGCATAATGTAGAAAACCTATTATAATTTATTCTCATAAATTATATAAAATTTAATTTTTTTCATTATTGCTTAATATTTTCTTTTCATTAAAAAAATATAGAACACTAATTAATGCAAATCCAAATAAAAAATTAGTTCCCACTGAAAGAAGCATATCTTCATTTACTCCCCATAGTGCAATAACTACTGCTACAATGACGAAATTATATTTTTCCTTTTTTATAAAGTAATAAATAAGTATTATTGAAACTATACAAAAAATAAATGTCATGAAATATCCCCAATCTTGTAGTAACCACATAAAGCCAGAATCCAAATTAAAATATCCATTCTCACCAATATTTAACTTAGAGTAATCTACATTTCCTCCCCAAAATGATGTTCCTAAATGTTTTAGCGAGTATGCTGCTAAAGTTAGTCTACTCGAAGTTGCTCTATCTAAAAAAAGTATAACGTTATAAATTTGTTCACCAATTTTTTTGGGTAATAATTTGCCTATATACGGTATTTGTCCACCTAATTCAATACATTTTGCAAAATACACATTAATAAACAGAATAATTGGGTATATAAATGTAAGTAGTTTCGATTTATATACCCTTATAAACTTTTTACTTTTCACTACTAAAAGTAATATAACAGTAGCTATCATACCAATTTTTGCTGAACCACTATCCGTATATAAACTAAGGATTAAAAATGCTATAAATATCGTTGCAATATCTGCCCACTTCATTTTATTATCCTTCATACAAACATATAGTAATATAACCATTCCTCCATGCAATGCTGCACCATTAATGTGCATATATCCACCAGTTAGTATTGCTATTATGAAAAAGAATAATTTACTATAAAAAAAGTATTTTATTATTTCATCAATATCTTCATATAAATAGCAAATCATTGTTAATATTCCTATAGCTAATCTTGTGTCTGTATGATGAAAATAGAAAATAACACCTATTATCAAAGCTAAGGATACTACAAGTAAATCTGAGTACTTCCTTTCTTTAAATTTACCTTTAAAATCAAGTACTACTTTTACTCCTCCTATTGCTATACATATAACTAATATAAGTTTTTGTTTTTCAAATTTCACTGAACCATTTAATGTGTAAAATCCATTTAATAGAAATGTATAAAGCATCATCAATATAGTCCCTAATTTTTTAAAATCTTTTTCTATTAAATTACTTTTTATCTCTCCTAAAACTTTTTCTGTAAGAATCCTTTCCTTCATTATAAGCTCCTTATTTTTAAATATTTCTGTTATAGTTGCTTTATTAATTAGTTACGTATATACAAATACTTATTCTACATAAATATTTCTAAGTTGCTCTGCTTCTGTAATAATATCATATCCTGCTTCTCTTAATCTAATAATCGCCTCTATTGATGTCTGTTTTCTTGACTCCACTTTACCTCTACTTAATATGTTTTTTGCCCATTCAATCTCACTATTCGATAATTTTAAATATTGCACCAAATTCTTGCATATACCAGCTTCCATCGGAATTTTATCTGAAGCTAAACAAGGTAATCCAGATGCTTGAGCTTCTATTAGTGCAAGTCCTAACCCTTCAAATTTTGATGGAAAAACAAAAAAATCCATTGCTTGTAATAATCTGTCTACATCAGTTCTTCTTAATAATATTTTAACATTATCTTCTAACTCATATTTTCTAATTAATTCTTTAATATTAGCTGGTATTTCTATATCTCCAGATATGCATAATAATTGAACATTAATTTTATTCTTCAAACAACTAACTATTTGAAACAATTTATCATGATTCTTTTGATTATTAAAATACCCCACATGTCCTATTGTGTATATATCGTTTATTCCTAACTCTACACGAACTTCTTTTCTGATATTTTCATCAAATTCATATTTTTTTAAATCTAGCGCATTATTTAAAACTAGGAACTTTTCTTGATTCTTAAATAGCCACTCCCCAGCTTCACTCGAACAAGCAAGAGCTAAAGTGTATGTTCTCTTTAATATTGGCCATAATAACTTATTTAACATTTCGTGCTCACATGATATATTATGGCAATGTACTATTCTTTTAGGAATTTTGTTTATATATGCTGGTAATGTTTCAAATGCCATAGTTGAGCTATTTCCATGAATATGAACAACATCAAATTTTTCACTTTTCATTATCTTATATAAATCATACATATAGCTTATAACTCTATCATTTCTTCTTAATTTAATTATCTTAATTCCATCTTTCAAAAAACTATCCTCATAATTTTTTTCAATTCTAGAATTTACAACTAACGTTATTTCCATACCATTTCTGTTCATATTGTTTATATAATTTACTATAACTGAGCTCATTCCCCCCATTTCAAATGGGACATTATTTATTATTAAAATTTTTTTCATCTTTAACTCCATTCTATAATTTTACACCTGAAAATTATTATGTAACTAAATCAATACTGATAATCCAAAACAAATAATAACTAATTT
Source organism: Clostridium sp. NSJ-145 (assembly GCF_021044725.1). Taxonomy (NCBI): domain Bacteria; kingdom Bacillati; phylum Bacillota; class Clostridia; order Eubacteriales; family Clostridiaceae; genus Clostridium; species Clostridium sp. NSJ-145. The sequence goes on along the minus strand of NZ_JAJNOS010000011.1, from coordinate 123,238 downwards.
CTTGATCTTAATGTATTATGAACATAAATTTATTCAATAAATATTTCAATAACTACTTTGATTAATTCAACATTTTTAGCTTTTATTTTTATAAATATTAATAAAAAACATTACATTTCCTATAACATATCTTTTAAAAAGTCGTCTAGGTTCTAAGTATAATCTGTATAGCCACTCTAACTTAAGTTTTCTTAAAAACATCGGTGCTCTTGATACTTTCCCAGATAAAAAATCTAAAATAGCTCCTCCAGCAATTATTATTTTTACATTTTTCAATTTTTCCTTATTTTCATTTATCCACTTCTCTTGTAGCGGAGCTCCCATACCTATAATAAGTAGCTCAGCTTTTGAGGTGTTTATATCATCGATTATAAATTTATTTTCCTCTTTATTTATAAATCCATTTCTTTCTCCGGAAATAATTATATCACTATATTTTTTTTGAAGATTCTCTTTTGCTTTCGTAGAAATCCCCTGTTCCCCACCTAACAAATAGATACCCTTATTATTTTTTATAGCTATTTCTATAATCTTAGGTATTAAATCTGTTCCATTCATATTTTCTTTTTCACTAATTTTCTTAAATTTTAATCCTAACTTTACACCTATACCATCATTCAATACTAAATCAGACTCGTTTAATATCTTTTTATATTCTAAATCTTTAACTGATAAATTATAGTAATGTGCATTTAAGAACAAAATAGTCTTTGCTCTCTCTTCATTTTCATAATAATACTGATTACAAAGAGTTAAAACTTCATTAGTGTTTAATATATCAATGTTTATACCATAAAAATTTGTTTTATTCATTTGTATTTCACCATCCTAAAACATATTTTCTCACAATAATTAATAAGCATTTTTATCTCCAAATAATACAAAAAACGTCTTGCTAATCAATTTTACATCTAACCATAAGCTTCTCTCTTTTACATACTTAATATCCAATTTCATCCACTCTTCGAATCCTATCTTATTTCTGCCCATTACTTGCCAATAACATGTTAAACCTGGCTTTACTTCTAACCTCTCTAACATCCATGGTTCAAGTTCAGCAACCTCATTTGGTAAACTTGGACGTGGTCCTACCAGACTCATATCACCTTTTAACACATTTATTAACTGAGCTAACTCATCAATACTGGTTTTTCTTATAAATTTACCTACTTTAGTTATTCTAGGATCATCTTTAATTTTAAACATTGGTCCAGACATTTCATTTTGCTCTTCGAGCTTCTTTTTAAGTTCTTCAGCATTTACCACCATAGATCTAAGCTTATACATCTTAAACTCTTTTCCTTTCAGACCTACTCGTATTTGTGAAAAAACAATTGGACCTTTAGACTCTAATTTTATCAACATTCCAACTATTAATAATATAGGGCTTGCTAAAATTAATCCTATCAAAGATCCAATTATATCGATTGCTCTTTTAAAAAACCTATATACATTTTTTTCTTTTTTTATAACAACTTCAACATCTTTTTTTATTGCTAAATTGTTCATTTTCCCCAACCACCTATATATTATTTTACTTTTACAAAATAAAAACCACTATTTATCAAATAGGGGTTTGTTACAACTTATTCCTTTAAATCTTTCTAAAATCACTTTTTATACTTTTAAAACATTCATTATTAAATTAAATATTATTTCGTACAAACATTATATCATAAACGTAAATTTCATAGAACCTCTAATTTTTATCTTAATCTTCATATTCTTACTTTTTTTAGATATTTATAAATCTAATTTTGTCATTTTTTTCTATTTTCTATAGCTATTTCGGATTATTATTCCATCATAAGTATTTTTTTTATGACTTTTCTACTATTTTTTAAATTAAATTCAATCTTCTTTTCTGTATATTGCAATATTTGTCGATTTTTTTTTAGCTTTTATGTAAAAAAACAAGGATACGATATACACTTTTATCTATCCTTGTCAAAATTTTAAATTTCTTTATTTAATTGTACTAATTCCTAAATTATAAAGAATATTATCACTTATTAATCTATTACTTCCTAATACACATACTTCATTAATACTATCCCTATTATTAATCAATATATCTCTAATAGGAGCTTCTGTACTATTTGTATTGCTTAATAATACAAATGAATGACTTCTTGTAGCTAAAGCTGATGATGATAAGGCATCTGGAAAATCTAATCCTGATGCTATATATATATTAGTATTATTTAATTCTGATTCGAATCTATTAAAGACATTTGCGTTAGTAATATATCTATTACTACCTCCTAACCTCTCTGCATTAGGTAACTGTTTTGCCACACTGTCTGATACAACTCCAGTTCCTCCAACAACATAACTCTTATTTACACCATTATTTTTTATATAATTACTAACATCTGATGGTAGACTATTAGTCTCAGTTAATAAAATCGGCATTCCTTTCATAGCCGCTACTGCTGAAATTGATAATCCATCAGCAAACCCAAGGCCATATGCTATTGCCACTTCTCCTGTTGTAGATCCTAATTCATTAGCAACTAAAACTGAAGTATTATACCTATTTTTCCCTCCAAGTCTCTTACTTGATATACCTATATTTGAAAGCTCATCTTCTAATGATGATGGTATAATTCCTGTTCCTCCAACAATATAAACTTTACTAACACCTTTTTCAATTAAGATATTTTTTAATTCTGGCTGATTACTTAAACTAGTATTTTTAACTAATAGTATTGGTGCATCAAATTTACCTGCTAAAGGTGCTGCAGATAATGCATCTGGATAATCTTGCCCTGTTACTAATATAGCTGTATCAGCTGCTTGCCACCCTCTTCTAAACAATTCATATGAAGTCTCATATCTAGTTTGTCCATATATTCTTGTTGCAGTTAATTGTTTTCCTGGATTAAGTTCTACGTTTTTTGCTAAATACGCTACTATTCCATCGGTTATAGCATTGATAATAGAATTTTGATAACTTTCTTCTTTCATTCTTGCGGCCTCTGCAGCATTTGTAACAAACCCATTCTCAACAAGTATTGCAGGCATTGTAGTTCGATTTGTCACATAATATGTGTCGTACTTTAATCCTCTATTAGTTGCTCCTGTATTTGATATAAGTCTATTATGTACTTCATTTCCTAAAGGTATATCCATTTCTTTACTATAAAAAGTTTCTATACCATTAGCACTAGTACTAGCTGCAGCATTACTATGTAACGATACAAAAGCATCTGGATTCGCAGCATTTGCCATTGATGCTGTATCTTTAAAGTCCACATATATATCAGACTCTCTATTCATTACAACTTCTATTCCCTTACTTTTTAAATTATCTCTTATTTTTAACCCTATATTTAAATTGTAGTTTTTTTCCACTATCCCATTAGCAGATGCTCCTGGATCTTTTCCTCCATGTCCAATATCTATAAAAACAACATAATGATCTCTATTTACAATTGATGCTCTATTTGCATATTTAGCTATATCAGGATTTTCAACATATATCTCTAACACGTGATACATTTCACTTTCTTCAACTATTAAGAAAGTTGTTCCTTCTCCTATAGCATTTATATTCTTTTCATCAAAACTTATAATCCCTTCATCATAAGTCATTAATTCAACTTCACCGTTTACTTCTGGTAAAATATCAGTTAATTCTATTACATCCCCTACCCCTAATACTCTACCATTTTCAAATATTATATTTTCTTGCCCATACTGATTTATAATATTTTCTAGCTTCTTTTCAGTTTCTATTGATGAACTTAACTCCCCTGCATTTGCAGTTATATTTGGAACAATATATGAACTCAACATCAACGAAACTAAAGTAACTGCTAAAATCTTCTTTATCTTATTTAATCCTTTCACTTCTACCCCTCCACATTTTATATTACAGTCAAGTTAATTATATTACATTATTCCCTCTTATTAAACAGCAAATTATTGTGTTTTCCATTTAAATTTAACAAAAAATTTAAGAGGAACAATTCTGCCCCTCTTAAATAAATCTTTTATTTATTAATCATATATACATCTAATATCTTTAAACTTTTTCACTGACAAAACTATCCTGCTTGCGCAGTAAATTATAACTTAATTACTAGATTACCTTTTACTTCATAATCAGCTAATTATTCATCTTAGCTTAAAACGACTAATTATATCCTTTTGGATTATTGCTTTGCCATCTCCAAGAATCTTCACACATTTCCTTAATTCCTCTTTTAGCAGTCCATCCTAATTCTTCATTAGCTAACTTTGGATCTGCATAGCAAGTTGCTATATCTCCTGGTCTTCTATCTACTATTTCATATGGTATTTCTCTACCTGATGCTTCTGCGAAAGCTTTAACAACATCAAGTACTGAATATCCATTTCCTGTTCCAAGATTATAAGTTACAAGTCCTGGATTAGTTTTTAATTTTTCAAGAGCCTTAACATGTCCTTGAGCTAAGTCAACAACATGAATATAATCTCTTACACCTGTTCCATCATGAGTTGGATAGTCATTTCCAAATACTCTTAATTGTTTTAATTCTCCAACTGCAACCTTTGTTATATACGGCATTAAGTTGTTCGGAATTCCATTTGGGTCTTCCCCTATAGTTCCACTCTTATGAGCTCCTACTGGATTGAAGTATCTTAAAATAGCTACATTTAATGTTGCATCTGCTTTTGCGATATCTCTTAGCATATCTTCTATCATAAGCTTAGTTCTTCCATATGGATTTGTTGCTGAAAGTGGAGAATCTTCTGTTATCGGAACAATTTTTGCATCTCCGTAAACTGTTGCAGAAGAACTAAATACAAAGTTCTTACAATTATGCTTTCTCATAAGTCTTAACATTACTAATGCACTAGTTATATTATTGTAATAATACTCAAGTGGTTTTTCTACAGATTCGCCCACTGCCTTAAACGCTGCAAAGTGAATTACTGAATCTATATCATTTTCTAAAAATACTTTCTCTGCTTCTTCTTCGTTAGTTAAATCTACATTATAAAACTTAGTAGTTTTCCCTGTTATCTTTTCTATTCTATCTTTTACCAATTCCTTACTATTACTTAAATCATCAGCTATTACAACATCAAAACCTGCATTTAAAAGTTCTACAGTTGTATGACTTCCTATGTACCCCATTCCTCCAGATACTAAAACTGCCATTTCTAATACCTCCACATATTTTATTTTCACTATCATTATATACTAATATCATCTAATGTAAAATAACAGTTTTGCCATTATTTATAAATATATTGATAATAAGCTTATATAGTCATTCTATAAAATTTGTATTAGTATCTATGATTTACCTTATTAAATAACCTTTTTATATGATATAATACATATATTACTATTTTTATGGGGTGGGTTATGACAAAAAGAAAGCGAAAGAAAAAATACTCTATTGGTAAGAAAGTATTATTAGGATTTCTATCTTTTATATGTATCTTAGTTTTAGTTGGATCTATCTTAATAATAAATTTATCATCTAAAATTAATACTGTAGAAATTGATAGATCTTTTGTAACAGATACAGGAAAAGAACCTATAAAAGAAGAAAAAGATGTAATAACTATTGCACTATTAGGTTCTGATTACTCTGGTACTGAAATAGGTGCGTCAGATGCTACTATGATTTTATCAATAGATACTAAGAAAAATAATATTAAGCTTTTATCTCTTATGAGAGATATATATCTAAATCTCCCTGATGGTGGAAAGAAAAATTTAAATTACACACTGGCTGATGGTGGTCCTGAACTATTATTAAAAACCATAAACTATAATTTTAATCTTCAAGTTGATAAATTTGTTCATGTAAGCTTACATACACTTCCTATAATTATAGACAAGCTTGGTGGTGTAGAACTTGAAATAACAAATGAAGAATTAAATTTTATTAATGGATATATAAATAGTATTGATTCAGAAAACGGGACAATAACTGAACCACTATATAGTGCTGGTAGACAATTATTAAATGGAACTCAAGCAGCAGCTTACTGTAGAATTAGATATACAGAAGGAAGGGATTATAAAAGAACTGAAAGACAAAGAGATGTGTTGTCTGCAATATTTGATAAATTTAAAAATATAAGTTTTAGTGAAATTCCAGGCTTAATCAATGATTTACTACCTTTAGTTTCAACAAATATGACTACATCAGAAATGCTTTCTATAGCTACTAAAGCTTTAGGTACTGGCGTTTCTAATATAGAGCAAGGAAGATTTCCGTTAGATGAGCATCATTATGCTGAATGGACAGATATGTATCACATGATAGTTGATATCGATGCTACTACTGAAGAAATACATAAATTTATTTATTCTAAGTAAAGTGGTCACATTCACTGAAATTATAGATTTATAAAACAGTAGATATAGTTACCTTTGATAAAGTTATGGTGACTTTTAGTGAGATAAACGCTACCTTTCGTCAAGCAACGGATTACTTGTGTAATAGCGATGTCCACCTTCTGAGAAGTGAAATGTTAGATAGCATTATACATAAACTATTATATTATTATAGGGGGTATTTATGAGAGAAAAACATAGTAAAAAAAAGAAAATGAATCCTTGGGTGAAAGGAAGTTTGATAGTAGTTTCAATCTTAGTTTGTATCTTTCTTATAGGCGCTTTCACAGTCTATAGAACCCTTGGAAAAATGCAACAAGTTTCTGTTGATACATCTGATTTGAGTATTAACTATGAAGAAATTCAAGAATTTGAAAATCATGAAGAAATAATTAATATAGCTTTATTTGGTATCGACTCTGAAGATGGTGTTGCTGGTAGATCTGATGCTATTATGGTAGCTACAATTGATCCTGTTCATAATAAACTAAAACTTACATCTATTATGAGAGATTCTTATGTTAATATTCCTGACATAGGAATGGACAAGATAAATCACGCTTATGCTTTTGGTGGACCTCAATTAGCTATTAAAACTATAAACGAAAACTTTGGTTTAGATATAACTGATTATATGTCTGTTAATTTTACATCTTTACCAATTATCATTGATATACTTGGTGGAGTTGAAATTAATATAACAGATGAAGAAGTTTCTCATATTCCTGGAATAAACTCAGCAGGAACTTATAACTTGACTGGTGATCAAGCACTATCATATTCAAGAATAAGATATGCAACTGGTGGTGATTATGTTAGAACTGAAAGACAAAGAACTGTTCTAAATGCTTTATTTAATAAAGCATCAACACTTTCAGTAACAGCTCTTCCTGGATTATTAAACGAGGTATTGCCACATGTTCAAACTAGCATGAATGCTTCTGATATATTATCCTTAGGAACAAAAGCATTAGGTTCTGTATCTAATGGTTTAGCACAAGATAGATTCCCTAGAGATGGTTATTGTGAAGGTACTATGATAGATGGTATTTATTATTTAGCTTTTGACCAAGGTACAGCAAAAGAACAAATGATGAGCTATATCTTTGATGATGTGAGGTAGTTACTACGCTAGGTTATGGTTTCTTTCAGAAAAGTAACATAATTAAATAGTACCTAAATTTGTTTAATAACAAATCTAGGTACTATTCTTTAATTTAAACTTAATTTTTATTTTCTATATTTTATACTTGCTAGTAGCATTCTTTTATCACTAAAGCAGCTATTATATACTTCTTTAAAGTTATGATTATCTAACATTTCATTACCTGTCATGATATCAATCCAATATATACTCTCACTATATTCCTTGATTGAAATTAATGTAGCTTATGTGTAAAACCCTTCCTAGTTTCAGCATAATTAGCTTCTATTAATTTAACTCCTATAGTAGTACATAATTTTTTTAGCTGATTTGATATAACAAATTCATTTATTCTAACTAATTCACTACTAACACTTTATTATTAGATGCCTAAAAATCGTCTCTACGATTTTTGCACAAGCTTCTCCATCTCCATATGGATTCGCTGCATGAGCCATTTTTTCGTAAGCTTCTTTATCATTAATTAGTTCATTAGCTATATTAAATATTGTTTCTTTATTAATCCCTGCAAGTTTTACTGTACCTGCTTCTACAGCTTCTGGTCTTTCTGTTTCTGTTCTTAAAACCATAACAGGCTTACCTAGTGCTGGTGCTTCTTCTTGAATTCCACCTGAATCTGTCATTATTAAATAGCATTTTGACATGAGATTTGCAAAGTCTACATATTCTAAAGGCTCAATTAAGTGTATCTTCTCTTCAATGCCTTCAAAACTACTTTTTGCAAGTTCTCTTATCAATGGATTTCTATGCATTGGGAAAATTATTTGTACTTCTTCATTTTCTTCTGCAAGATGTCTAACAGCTGCAAATATATCTTTCATTGGTTCTCCCCAATTTTCACGTCTATGTGCTGTTAAAAGTACAACCTTATTATTTGTAAAATCTATATTATTTAACGTATCATCTTGGAATTCATGATTTTTATCTATTACGCTTAAAAGTGCATCTATTACAGTATTTCCTGTTATGTAAACATTCTTTGTAATATTTTCTTTTTCTAAATTTCTTCTATTACTTTCTGTAGGTGCAAAATGTAAAGTTGTTATTGCCCCTGTTAGTTTTCTGTTAGCTTCTTCTGGGAATGGAGAGTATATATCCCCTGTTCTTAATCCAGCTTCTACATGTCCTATAGGTACTTGATTATAAAAAGCAGCTAAGGCTCCATTTAAAGTAGTTGATGTATCTCCATGTACTAGCACTATATCTGGTTTACTTTCTTTTATTACTTTATCAACTCCAGTTAATACTTTATTTGCTACATCTATAATAGTTTGACCATGTGACATTATATTTAAGTCATATTGTGGCTTTACATTAAATATTTCTAAAACAGCATCTAACATTTCTCTATGTTGTGCTGTTACACATACTATTGACTCAAATCTATCATCTTTCTCTAATAACTTTACTAAAGGACACATTTTTATTGCCTCTGGTCTAGTTCCAAAGACACTTAATACTTTGATTCTTTCCACGGTATTTCCTCCACAAACTTCAATTTATTTTAATTATATCATTGTCTTAGTATTTTATATATAACTTAACTTCTATCCCCTACAGGTAATTTTATAATTTTTACATATATTATAATATTTTATCAACTTTCATATCTATTATATAATTTTATTTCTACTTAATTATTATATTATTTAATCAACCTGAAACCTATATTTATTGTTAACGTTTTTATATAACATAAGTTAATTTCTAACATTATTTAAACAGGTACCTATTTTATTATTACCATTGATGAAATCCATATATCATGATATTATTAACACAATTATGCTAAAAAACAAGCAATTATTTTTAATTATTAATCAATTTTTAAGAAAAGGATGTTATACAAATGAAAAAAAGCACAAAAGATTCAATTGTAATAGGTTTTGCGCTATTCTCTATGTTTTTTGGCGCAGGAAACCTAATTTTCCCTGGATTTTTAGGCAATGGCTTAGGTTCAGACTTTTTACTTGGAACTGTTGGCTTTGTAGTAACTGGAGTTGGACTTCCATTACTAGCAATAGTAGCTTGTTCTAAAGGTGATGGAACTCTAGAAAGTATAGGAAATAGAATAGATCGTAAATTTATATTAATATTCACTACTGTTCTTTTCTTAGCTATAGGTCCACTTATGGCGGTACCAAGAACAGCTGCAACAACATTCGAGCTTTCAGTTAATCCATTTTTACCTAGTGTTCCTGCAATAGTAGCAATCACTGTTTACTTTGCAATTAACTTATTCTTCGTATTAAAACAATCTTCAATTGTTGATACTATAGGTAAATTTTTAACACCAGCATTACTGATTTTATTAATAGTACTTATAGTTAAAGGAATCATTTCTCCAATAGGTGAAATAATAGATACTAATGCTATATCAGTCCTTTCATCTTCTTTAATTGAAGGATATCAAACTATGGATGCCTTAGGAGCACTTCTATTTGCATCAATAGTCACTACTTCTTTAAAAGATAAAGGTTATAAAGGTAAAGAAATGCCTAAGATGATACTTAAGTCAAGCTTAGTTGCAACTATCGGACTTGCTTTTATATATGGAGGATTAATATACATAGGAGCTCAAACTTCAGGTTTAGTATCTCAAGAAATTGGTACAACTGGACTTTTACTTCTTATATCTGAAAGTGTTCTAGGAAAAGTTGGTCCAGCTATAATCGGTTTAGCAATGGGATTAGCTTGTTTAAGTACATCAATAGGTCTTGTAAGTGTAGGAGCTTCATTCTTTGAGAAGATTTCAAACGGCAAGTTATCATATACTCTAAATGCTATAGTTATTACTATAATAAGCTTAGCTGTAGCAACACTTGGTGTTGACAAAATTGTAGCATTATCTGGACCAGTCCTTAACTTACTATATCCTGTTTCAATAACAATAATAGTTACAACACTTATGTCAAAATACTTAAAGAATATGAAGGCTGTAAGACTTGGTATATATACATCACTTATATTCTCATTGTTATTATTAATACCAGGACTAAACCTATCATTTTTACCTTTAGTAGACCTAGGTTTTGGATGGGTAATACCTACTATATTAGCAATAGTAATTGGGTTATTTATTTTTAAAGAAAAAAATGTAATATCAGAATATAAAAAAACTGCATAAAATAAGAGCCTCCTGAATCAAATGATATTTTAATCATTATTTCAGGGTGCTCTTATCTTTACTATATACTACTTAACTATTTCTAATAATCTTTGTATTCCATCTTCTAATATTCCTCCACCAACTTGTGTAATCCTTACAGTTGACATTGGTTGTAGCACTTGTTCTTGTTCATAACTTAAATTATTATCCATTAATATAACTGGCACACCATCTAATGCAGCAGTAACTCCAGATGTTAATCCATCTACTAGTGTTAATCCTTTTGCAAGGTACATTGAGTCCACATACCCATCAAAAAATCTATCAATAACTCTTGCATTAGTATCATATCTATCCTTACCACCTAATCTGTTATTACTTATATCTTCTTTAGTAATAGAATTAATTCTTGATAAAACACCTTCTGATACTACTCCATCTCCACCTATTATATATGCATTTTGCAGTTCTTTAGATTTAAGCCAATCATACATTTCATTATTGATCTTATCTTTTTCTACTAATAAAACTGGCATTCTATCTCTTCCAGAAACTGATGAAATAGACATTGCATCTGCTTCTCCTAATCCATTAGCAATAACAATATTACTTATGCTATAACAATTATTATCTATATATTTTGCTATTTCAAAAGATGTTAAGTATCTATTAACTCCTGCTAGTCTTTCAACATTTGAAATACCTATATTTCTTAATTGATTTGTTACGCTTTCAGATACAACTCCTGTTCCACCTGCGATAATTGCTTTAGTTGCTCCTAATCTTTGTATCTCTTTTACTGTTTCTTCTGGAATATTATCATTCCCAACTAACAATATTGGAGCCTTCATATAAGTAGCTAATGCTGTAACACTTAATCCATCCGCAATTGCTCCTCCGTTAACAATTATTACAGTTTCAGATTTTTCTATTTTACTTTCACTTAACATTGTAGCTGTTTGATATCTATCGCTTCCTATAATTCTAAATAGTTCTACTTCTTGTTCTACTGGCTCTTCTGGTTGTACCGGTTTCTCTGGTTGTACTGGCTCCTCTGGATCCTCTATCAATTCAAAGTTATTATAAATCCAACTAACTCTATCATTTAGAAAGTTTTTTAAATAATTTATTTCACCTTCGTAAGTATAATTATTAACATGAGGCCACAATGAGTTTGTCCCAATTATCTTCCATCTTTCAAAATTCTTAATTCTAGATTCTTCTATCGAATTAGAAATGCTATCTATTTTTGAATTTAAACTTCTTAATGTTCCTTCAACCTCTTTAAATCTTTCCTCAACTTTTTGTGCAAATATTGGATCCTTGAATAAGCAAGAATACCATTGCCCTTGTCTAATATACCAATTCGAAGGATCTTTGCATTCATTATCATCAGAATTTCCTCCGCTAAGATCAAAATCCCACACTGGCCCCATTCCAAGCTTTCCATTTCTATCTTTATATAAATATATACTTGAGAAAGATTGAGCATCTTTATTTTTCATTACTTCTTGTACTATATAAAAATTAATAAAAGAATCTACATCAATATATTCACTATAATGTTTACCATTGTATGAAAAATTATCAGAATTTATAGCTTTTTCAAATTCATCAATGTAGTTTGTTATATAATTATATTGAACATCATTAGGTACTTCAGGATTTTTAAATGATATGGGTACCTTCATCATATTAGTAGTCCAATTAGTTTCCTCATCTAATCGAGCATTTATCTCTAATAAATATCCTCCAGTAATGTTATTTTCATCACTTTCTTCAGATGTTAATTCTGGAATAGTTACACGTGAGTTTTTTGATATCTCTACTTGTTCACATAAAAGATAATTTCCTAAATATTCTCCATTTAATACAACATCAACGAACCTTGAATCTGGAGTATACTTAACACCAATCTCATTAGCTAAATCAAATGCCAATTTATTTCTAACTAAAGTTTTATCGTAATGATTAGCTAAAAGCACCCAATCTTTTTCAGCCTCCATACCAAGAATACTACTTTTTGAATCAAGCTTTATTCTATAAGGCTTCTTTTCTCCAATCCATGTAGAATTTCCTCTTCCTTTTATCTTCATAGATAATGATTGTACGTTTTCATATGAGTCAGTTATTATTATTTCCCCCTGTATATATGACTCTTTTGTTATAGTACCATTATCCTTAGTAGTTATCTCAACTAATGGAATCCCATTATTATTAAATTTTGTATCAATACCATCCTCTATAGGCACACTTTCTTCATTATCTAAATATTGTTCTTCTTTAATTTCATCATTTGCAGTTTCTAAAGTCAAAGTACTAGCATATGCTATGTTTTGATTTAGAAAACATAAAGTTAATACTGTAGTTAATAATTTTCTCATCTCTCACCCTCCTTAATTTATTTTACATGAAATACAATGTTTGAAACTTTCTTCCTCCTCACTCTTTATAGTTATTTTGATTATATAATAATATTTCAGCTCTTTACTGAATATTACACACAACCCAAATGTAAATAAATGGTTAAATTTTTACAAAATTATTATACATTGTTATTTTATTACATTTCAATACATAAAAAAGACTATTAATCTTTCTATATAAGATTAATAGTCTTTTTCAGGTAATTAGTAAGTTTTCTAAAACTCCTCCGATAGAGATCTTAAGTATTCAATAAATCCTTCTCTTAATTCAGGCTTTCTTAAAGCATATTCTACAGTTGCTTGTAAGAATCCTAACTTATCTCCAACGTCGTATCTTCTACCTTCGAAATCATAAGCATACATAGCCTCTTCTTTTACTAATTGAAGAAGTGCATCTGTAAGTTGGATTTCTCCACCTTTTCCTGGTTTAGTTTCTTCTAATATTTCAAATATTCTTGGTGTTATTATGTATCTTCCAAGAATAGCAACATTTGATGGCGCATCTTCTATAGATGGTTTTTCAACTAAATCTTTAACTTTATAAACTCTATCTTCTATATGGATTCCACCAACTATTCCATACTTATTTACATCTTTAGGATCTACAGTTTGAACACCAAGTACAGATGTCTTGTATTCTCCATAACAATCTATAAGTTGCTTTAAGCATGGCTTCTCATCATTATAAACAACATCATCTCCAAGAAGAACTGCAAACGGTTCATTCCCAACGAAAGTCTTTGCACAAAGAATTGCATGCCCTAATCCTCTTGGCTCTTTTTGTCTTATAAAGTGGATATTAACCATATCTGATATTTCTCTTACCATTTGAAGCATTTCTTGCTTTCCTGATTTTTCAAGCTCCATTTCAAGCTCTACAGATCTATCAAAGTGGTCTTCTATACTCTTTTTATTTCTTCCTGTTATTATAAGTATTTCCTCAATCCCTGATGCTACACATTCTTCTATTATGTACTGTAAAGTCGGCTTATCTACTATCGGTAGCATCTCTTTTGGTTGTGCCTTTGTAGCTGGTAAGAATCTTGTTCCTAATCCTGCTGCTGGTATAATGGCCTTTCTTATCTTATTACCCACGTTATTACCCCCTAAATTATATATTCTTTCTATTATGACAAATACTATTATATTATACTTGTTTATTTTTATAAATACTTATTTAATCTTCCAATTAATTTTATTGTAATATTTTAACTCTAGATATTATTGTAAATATTAGTAATGCTACTCCAAATACAATCAATACTAGTTTCCATTCTATAATATCATAATTATTATTAAGTAATAGCTCTTTATTATACTTTTCAAATTTATCTATATATTCATCAAGGACATTATTTTTTTCATTATTACTAATGTTTAAATCACTTTTAGTATCCAAGTTACTATCTATTTCATTATTAAATATATTTTCATTTATATTTGTATCATTTTCAGTATCACTTATCACAATTTCATTCTCATCTAAATTATTAATATCCTCAAATATCTCTGCAACATTTATAGTATAATTACTATCTTTATAATTTGAATATATTTGCATTAATGAATTAGCAACACCTTCATATAAAATATTATCAGTATTCTTATCAATTAATGATATACTTAAATCACTTAAATTAGCAACTAAAAAAGAAACCTAAAGGGAGTTACCCCTCTGGTTTCTTCTACTTCATATATTTTATAGGTTTACCCATCCAATCAAAATCTCCGCAGTGAATTAACTTTCCTTCTTTATCATAATACTTGCCGTATTTTATCCTTCCTCTTCTATCAACATATCCCAAGGAAGATTTCCATAGTTTAAAAACTTCTATTCCAACAACTGCTTGAAAGTTTCCTTTCCATCTCAACTGACCATTTTCGTAAAAATATTTTCCATATCCATGTGGGCTTCCATAAACAAAATTACCTTCATATTCTAATTTTCCATTGTCATAATAAGATCTACCATATCCATGTGCATACCATTTATCCGAATAACATCCCTTACCTTGAATATATTCTCCTTCATATATAAGTTCTCCATCTTCGTAAATTCTACCATTTAGTGATTCAGTATTAATATTTATAAGTCCTATATCCCTTTCAATTTGATATCTCAATTGCTTTTCAATTTTCCTACTTTTTAAAACATCAATCTCATAAAATGAATCTTCATCAGTTTTTATACTTTTCTTATCTACTTTAACCTTTTTTTCTATAGGATCCTTAAGTATGCTTTTTGGTGCAATTGATAATCCCATTGAAATCATCTCCATTCATTTTAAAAATAATTAAACAATCTCCGAACCGCTTGTCTATATTTAAATAATTAACACTTTTACTATTTTATAAACATTATTTTCAAAAAAATAAATTAATTTTAAACTTAAAAAATAGGCTCAAAATGAGCCTATTTTTAAAAGCTGTGCATTATCATAACATTTGTATTAGTATTTGTATTAGGCTCTACTTTTGCAAGTAATTCATCAGCTAAAACATTTAAGTTATCAGCCCAATTAGTACCCACGCAATACTTAACATTTACTCCGTAAATACTTGTACCATTATAATAACTACCTGTTTCTGATAAATACATTTCATCTATCAGATTAGCTATATATTCTAAGCAATGAGACCAGCTTTCGAAACTTGCATAGCCACCATTTCTTGACTTAATACCACCTAAGTTATTATTATATACTGCTAAAGAAGATCTTCCATGACCTGATTCTTCCATATTAAGTGCCATTAAAAATATAGCGTTAACATTATACTTTTGTTCCATCTCATAATAATCTTCTGCTAAGGCTTGAAGGTTGTTTCCTTCTAGCATTTTATAAATTTGCTCCTTAGATAAATTACTTATTTCTCTTAAGTTATCTGGATTATATGTTACTTCTTTTATTTTTTCTTTTATTATTATTTCTTCTGGGACTTTAATTTCATTTTGGAAATACCTTAAATAATCTTCATAATATCCTGGTATAATTTTCATAGCTGCTGATACTGATAATTCATTTATTCCTAAAAACATAATAGCTATGAACATACATGATAAACACTTTAATAATCTCACTATTTTCAATCCTTCCTTATATTATTATTCAATACCTATTTTTAAGTATTACCACCAATTTTAATATTAATCATTTCATTGTAAACTTTTTCCTAAAGTTTTTTAACTTATCATTAATTATTTATATCTATAATAGGAAATACTACTTTTTGAAACTAATCTAATTTTTATGGAGGTACAATTATGAAAATAACTTTTAATGGCGATCCAATCACCTTAGTTGGGAATCCCTTAAATGTAGGTGATGATGCTCCTGACTTTTTAGTAGTTGATAATACTTTGAAAAACGTAACTTTGAAAGATACCTCTGGAAAGAGAATATTTGTTGTAGTTCCTTCTATCGATACTTCAGTCTGTGATATGGAGGTTCGTAAATTTAATGAAAAGGCAGCAAGTCTTGACGATGTTACTGTATATGTAATATCTATGGATTTACCATTTGCTCAAGTTAGATGGTGTGGCGCTGCAGGAATAGATAGAGTTATAACTCTTTCTGATTATAAGCAAAAAAGCTTTGGTAAAAACTATGGAACATTAATAGAGGAATTTTGTTTCTTAACTAGAGCAATATTTGTAGTAGATGAAAATAATAAGATTACATATGTAGAATATTGTAAAGATGTTATAGATGAGCCTGATTACGAATCAGCTTTAAATGCAGTTAAATAACTTTTATATTTGATGTAATTATGAGTATCAAAGAAAAATTTCATGAATTTGAAGAACATCATCACAAAAAAAATTAGCCCATGAAATTGATAGGTCTATAAAAAAAGATTTAAAAGAAAGATAAAGACTTGCAGAAGCAGCTTTTCCTGATTTGAAAAAAGAAATAAAACATGATTACAAAGAAACTAAACATAAGTATAAAGATCTTAAGCATGAATATAAAGACGACGAAAAAGAAAACATGTGGTAAAGAAATAAATAAAGAAATACATCGCGCTGAAAAAGAAGAAAGAAGAGAAGAAAAAGCATTTGCTAAAGAACTAAAAAAACAAATGGAACACGAAGAATAGAAAGAAAGTGCGAAGCACTTTGGTGAAAAGTTTGACTTCGTCAAAGGAGAAAAGGTCACTCGCGTGACAATTAAAATATTGCCTATAGCAATAGTGAAAGGTGTTTATATCAATGCCTTTCACTTTAAATTTAGTTAAACTTTCACATAGATGGAGCAACAGTATCTGCATATGGCATAACTTTAACTTTAGTTAAAGTTTCACCACTACAATAGTAGCCTTTTAACTTCTACGTAGTCGACCTTTCACCTGTGAGCTTCGCTCATACTTTATTTATATTCCTAATCCAACTAGTTCATCATATAAGTGCTTATTTAATGTATTTTCATCAATTCTATATGTCATATACTCTGTTATACATGTACTAATATTCATTAATGCTGACTTTACTTTTACTATATCACTTGCTGGAATTTCATTGTGATTTATAGCTCTAAAAAGTGCATAATTAAAGATAGCTGCATTAGTCAATATCTCATTTTTCTCAATATCTGCTAATTCTTTAGCCTTATGATCTATTCTCATTAAATCATACTTAGTACATACATTAAGGTTAATATTAAAGTGAATTGCAGCAATTATAAAATCGTGTTTTATTTCATCTGGTACATTTTTTTCTAAAAAACCTTCTACTATTTTTTCTAAGTTCTCTGATAAATACTTCATATTTATACCCCTTTAAAATCATTATAAGTATATTATATACTTTGTTATCAAAAATAAAAATATGCCTTCGGAGTTATTTTTATCTTCCGAAGGCATATTCATATTGATGTATTTTTTATAAAATAGAATTATTTTTTCTTTTTAGAAAACATAAATATTCCACTACCAATTATTATAATCCCAATTATAATTGTTATTCCAAAATAAACACCTTGTCCTGTTGTTGGTAAATCATTCTTTCCACTATTGTCTAATCCATTTGATCCTTCTGATGGTTTTTCTGTGTTTTCAGATTGTCCTGGAATTTCTGGATTAACTGGTGTTCCTGGTTTATTTTCATCAACTGGTGGTTGTGAATCCACATTAATTTCATTTACAATAACTGTAATAACTAATTCTTTAGCTTTATTTCCACTTTCATCTTCAGCAGTATATGTTATTGTATATTTACCTGATTTAGTTGTATCTATCTTTTCTATAACTTTACCATTGCTATCCATTATAACAACTTTTACTGTTACATCTATATCTAAGTTATCTTTAGCAGTAACTTCTGGAACTTCAAAGTTTGCCCCATTTTCAAGTGTTATATTTAACTGTCCATTATACTCTATTACTGGTGCTTCTTTATCATCTTTATCTAATTTAGAGAATACATTATTAAATTCATCAGTATTAGGAACTATAATGTCAATATAGTAAGTATTTGTTCTTCCAAATAACCTAGCTATAATTCCCTTTTCCTCTAATCTAATAGAATACTTTTGTGTTCCATTAGCTAAGATTGTTCTACTTGTTACTACCGCTTTAAATTTATTTTGTGCTTGTTCAACAAACTTATTTAAAGATACTATATTTTCTGTTTCATATGTCATTGGTGATTCTTCTGTTCCATTACCACCAACATTAATTATATCATCTGGTAAAGATATTTCAGGCTTTTCTGGATTTTCCGGAACCTCTGGAACATCTGGCTCACTTGGATTCCCTGGATTTCCTGGGTTCTCTGGTTCACCTGGAATCTCTGGTTTTTCTGGTTCTACTGGCACTTCAGGTTTTTCCTCTACTACTAAAGTTGCTGTTACTTCATCTGCTTTATTACCAAATCTATCAGTAGCATTATATTGTATTGTGTAAGTTCCAGCTTTATTAAAGTCATAATCTCCACTTACTTCTACTTGAATTTCTCTACCTAAATAATCAAGAGCACTAACTCCCTCTAATAAATCAACCTCTTCACCAAGAGTAGTATTAATAGTTTTATTAGTTGCTTTTATTACTGGCTTTTGAACATCTGCCGTTGGTTTTGCCTCAACAATTACAGTTGTATCTAATGTTGCTACTTCACCTTCACTATCCTCTACTGAATAGCTTATATTATATGAACCAACTTTATCAGTCTTAACTTCATTCTTAGTTACATTAATTCTAGATTTATCTATTTCACCCTCTTCATCATCAGTTGCTATAACATAGTCAAGAGGTTCGAAGTTATCATCTTTAGATATTACTATCTTACCTTCAATAACAGATGGATGATTTGCAAGCACTAGTTTAGGTGCAGAATTTAAAGTTAATATATTATTATCTATATTTACTATATCATTGCCACTTACTTGCTTGTTAGTATCATTTAATAAATAACTATAAGCTATTCCATTTTCATCGCTACTAGGAGTGATTTTATATTTTAAAGATCCTCCTTCAACTTTATTCATATCAATTTCTAATATTTCTAATTTCCCAGCCTCTTTGTCTAAAGCTTCAGTAGAAACTACAAAAATATCCATAGATTTCTTATCGCTACTTATCTTAACATTACTCTTTAAATCTTTATCGTCAGAAGATACTAACCACTTTATAGTATCTTCCGCAAAAGTTACATCTCCATCAATCTTAACTCCCAGTTGTAATGATTTTACAACTGGTACTAAGTTATCTAATGAAATCTTAACTGTATCTTTATCAACTTTTTCAACATTCAGATTTACAGAAGCATTAGCCTGATCTTGATCAGAATTTGCATTTGCTAAACTACTTTTTGTATATATAAATGCTCCTATAACAGCAATAACTGCTACAAATAAAGATATAATCTTTTTCTTACTACTTATCTTTCTCATGCTATTCTCCTTATAATTATCTCTTATCTGTAATTCTATTTAATACAGCCTCATCAAGTTCTATTGCTCTCATATTTTTAGAAGTTAGTGTTCTCGTACTATTTCCACCACTTAAGCTTATTTCCGGTAATACATCTGGTACTTCTAATTTGAAGGTATCACTTACCAATCTTTGTCCACCTTCAGTTGCATCTGCACTATCAGTTCTGTAAAGTTCTGCAAATATCTTTTCATTATCATTCATAAATGTCGTTGCATCTTGTAGCTCTACCCAATAAATCCAAGTTCCTTCAGCTATTTCTTCTAAGTCACCATTATCAGGTACCTCAGCCATAAGTATTCCATTATAATTATCTGCAATATGCTCTTCATTTTGATTTAAAACTAAAGGCACATTAAATGCAGGATTTCCTCTATACTCACCAGTTATTATTATTGAACCTGCTGGTATTGATTTTTCTTCATTTTCATCAGTATCTGGATTATCAACTACATAAACAAATTTTTCTTTTAATATTCCAATACCATTTTCGTAATTAATGTTATCTTTAGATACTCCAATTTCTATGTTGTCCCCTGGAGGAGTTAGAAGTTCTAATTCAGCTGCAGATATATTCTTAGTTCCTAAAGCAGTAATCTTAACATATCTTGCATTATATGAATTAAGCTGATTTCCACCAGTAACCCCTTCTTTATCAAAGTATATTGTAGCTGTAGGGTTATCTACACTTAAGCTTAAAGTTCCTTCTTTAGCTGTTGTCCAGTTAACTCCATCTTTACTTACTTCAATCTTATATTTATTTAAAGCCGAATCTGCTATTGCATTTTTCTTAAATATGAAACCTGATGTAGTTGTAGGAGCTGTATATTTAATACCAACTAAAGTCTTAATTTCTGTAGTATCTAATATTAAATACGGATTGTTATTTGGATTCATTTCAACTCCGTGAACAGAATTATTATACTCTGATTTACTTAACATTCTACCTTCGTAAGCAGTAGTATTATCGTCATCTAAAGCAAGTCTTAAATCTTCATTTCCTTCACATGAATGAATATCATTATGTGCTTCATCTATACTTATAGTATTAGTAGTTAATATAGTATTAGACTTAGCAATTCCACCATCATGTCTTACCTTAACAGTTCCTAATTCTACAGTATTTGTTGGATTTAAGTTATAGTCATAAGCTATTGCTGAATAAGTAACTACTCTGTTATTAATATTATCAACAACATCAGTATAGATAGTTTCCTTATTATCTTTATCTCTTAGAATAAATCCACACGGTTTACCATTTCTATAAATTTCATATCCTAGAATATTATCATCACTCTTATCTACGGATAAGTTTATAGTAACATTTTTATCATTTACATAAGAACCATCTGTAATTAGATTGCCCTTAGAATCTGTTCCAAACTCTGCTGAAAGTGTAGTTCCTCGAGCCATATCTGCAGTTCCTGCCATTCTTCTTCTTCTAGCTTCATCATTAATATATTGAATCTTTCTAGTCTCTTTAGGGAATTGAGCTACATATTGTAAAGTTGTCGCATTTGCTACTATTCCATGAGCTTCATAGAAGTCAGTTAAATCTTTTCCTACAGCTTTTGAAGACATTCTTATTAACCATTGGTCTCTATCTCCATTGGCTCTTTCTTCTGGTGTCATTTCTCTGTATGCTCTATTTAATTTTGCATAGTATGAGTCATTACTTAAATCTGCATCATTATCTGTAAATAACATCTTATAAGTACTGTCATCCTCATATGCTAAATATGGTTGCCATAGCATGTTTACTACAACAGTTCTATCAGTAGATAATCCTAAAGTATTTGAAGTTACCTTTTTATATAAATCATCCATTGCTGAAGCATATGGACTATCTTCATCTAACATAGTTCCTGTTATTGCTGTCATTAAGTTATTACTTGTTTCTGGATAAAGTCTATCTCCAATATCCATACAGTGACCCATTTCATGGCCTATTAACCCTCCATAAAGCTTAGCTTCATCAGCATTTATAACATTTCCTGCATCATCAAATTTGTAAGGAACACCTTGAATATAGTGTGCTGAACCAAATCCAACACCGATATGATGGCTTGATGCATATGCCGCTGCCCCCATCATCATTCTTTGATATTTAATATTTAATCTTGTAAGTGGTGCTCTGTGCTTTCTGAAGTATGCTTTATCTTCCTCATCAATTGTGCCATTTCCATTGAAGTCCTGAACTTCTTCAAATACACCTTTCTTAGCAAAACCAACTTGTACTTCTTGTTCCCAAGCTAAAAGTGCATTGTAAACTCTCTCTACTTGAGCTTCTGTATTACCTTCTAAGCCACTTTCTATACCCTTTAATATTTCTGATGCCGGTAAAGTAAGAGTGAATCTATCTCCTTCAATATCTGTTGTGTTTAAAGGTGATGTTTGCTCATCATAAAGATATATATTCTTTACCTTATCTTCATCACTAACTTGTGTCGGATAAAGAGTCTTAATATCTGACATATATGTTTTTAATTCTGAAATATAAGTTCTAATTTTATCCTTAACTTCATTTTCTTTAGAAGTATCATTTATTAAGTTATTAACATTTAAATGAGGAATTTCAGTAACTCCACTTAAACGTATCTGTACATCTGCAGTTGTAGAACCTTGAGTAACTCTAGCCATAACTTGTCCACCTTTTTCTACATCAGCAGTACTAATTGTCGGAATAGTTATTTCAGTTCTACCTGGAGATATTGTGTATACCTTACTTATATATTCTCCTGGTTGTCCATAATTTTGTAAGAATACTATATCAACCTTTGTATTAGGGTCAGACGAACCCATGTATACTGTTATTTGCTTAGCTGTTCCATCATCATCAACTGAAGGTCTTGCAACACTTCCTAAAGATTGATAACTATTTTCCATTCCTAAAGATGGACCTTCATTATCAGTTCTAATACTTGCATCAAGTATTGTTATTTTTTCTGATACTCCCTTATCATTAAATAACTTTTGTGCAATATCTAATTCTTTTTCTAAAACAGACTTCTCTGGATGATATTCACCACATATAGGGTCTGGAGTATTTAATCTCTCTGCTAGCTCATCTAACATATCTTGAGTAACAGTGTCTTTAAGAACTAATCTTAAATCATCTTCGTATAAATCTTTTATATCATCTGCTAAACTATCATACTCATAGAATTTAAGTTCTGATATTCTTTGTATACTTCCAGCATATCCAGATGTATCTACCTTTATTTTATTTGTAGTTATTGGTTCTTTTAATTTTACAATATAATAATTATGTCCATTAGAAGACTTTTCAGTTACTGATTCTGTATAAACTACTTGTTTATCACCATTTTCATCCCAATAAGTAACCTTAACTTTATATAAGCCCATATAATTGCCTTTTTCTAAAGTTCGTCCTATTCCTATTGATCCTATTGTATAAGTATCATCAAATGTAATCTCTGAACCTCTATCAGCCCAATAGCTAGCTCCTGTATCCCAGTCATTAACTTTCCATTCAGTAGTAAAATCTCCATCAACTAATGCATACTCAGAATCATACTGTAAAGCTGAATCACTACTTGCCCATCCATCAGCATCTAGCTTATTACGTACATCAATAATATGAGTAGTACCAATTTCATTTTCATCTGTAGGTCTATTTATAAGCTTGTACCCTGTCATTTCTGGTGGAGTCGTAGTAACTGTACTTGCTATATATGTATCAGACATCTTACTAGTTCCTAAATGGTTTGTAGCCGTAACTCTCACTTCATAAGCTGTGTTATCTTCAAGTCCATTAATTACGTAACTATGACTTCTAACTAATTTACTTTTATCTGGATTAGTAACTTCAGGACTATTTTCTGTTACCTCTATTCTATCCTCATTTGCCTTTATCCAATTCTTATTTGTATCACCAACTTTTCTATAATAAATATCAAAGTCTCTAGCTTGAGGATGATTTTCCCATGATACAGTAAAAGATTTAAATCCTTGTTCTGTAGTTAAATTTCTTGGTTTTTCTGGTGCCTGTATAGGAACAACTCTTATCTCAGATACTGTACCTTTATCTCCATTGTAGTAACTATCAATTAGATTAAAATCAGCATCAACATTATCAGCTATTCCATCAAATGCAGGATGTCCTTGAGCTTCTGGTTTACCTGTTTCAGCTTCATAACCACTTTCCCAATCACCATTTAATGATTGGATACTAACTCTATATAAATCATAAGGCTTGATATCCTTATCTAATATATTCAAACTAGTTTTGTTAGTTTGTAATTTTTTAGTTTGAGTTACATTTCCATTTTCATCTAGTTTTTCATACTTAACCTCATATGAAGTTACATTTGGTTGTGGTTCCCATGTTAAAGTTATTCTTTCATCATGTAGGTTTGTACAAGTTTCAACAGTCTTTATTTGAGGTCTATTCATATCTGGCTTAGGTATTTCTTTATAAACATTATTTAAGAATTCTATCTTAGCAATCTCTGATATATTTTTATTTCCTCTGTTTTCTGTTACATTAATAGATATTTTCTTAACAGCAACTTGTTTTCCAAGATCTATGACTATATCTCCATTTTCTGAAGTAGTAGCTCTAGCTTGACTTTCTTCTATTCCATATGACGCTATCTGAACTTCATTATCTCCAAATGGTATTTGTTCCTCATTTCCATTAGCATCAATATAAGTAATCCAACCCTTAGACGGAGCTCCCGCATTTTCATTGTTAGAAACCTTAGGGGCTTTTATTACTACTTGCTCCATATCAATAGTGCCACTATTTCTAGAAACACTAGATAAATCAAAATCTAACTTTAATGGATTTTTCTCCGATATAGGCCCATTAGCACTTTCTATAGCTATAGGTTTATCAGTATCAACTAATATTTCTTTAATATCCCCACCATCTGGTAGTAAAATATTTTCTCCAGTTATTATTATATTTTCCGGATTTATTATCGCATCTGTATCTACAACTATTGCCGCTCCTTGAATAGCACCAATGTTTTCATTAACATAAGTTAAATCAGCAATGTCTATATAACCATCTTTATTTAAGTCATATACAGCTTTGGCATTTGAATCAGCTTTTCCTAGGTTTTCAAATACTAGATTATAGTCTCCCATATCTATTATTCCATCACCGTTTACATCACCAATTAAAAATACTCCATTATAACTTGAAGATGATTTGCTACCACTTCCTAAGATAACTCTCTTAGAGTAGTTAATTATCTCTATATTATCTACCTTAGTATCTATGTAACCTTCACCATTTATTTCTGCACTATAAACTCCTAGTTCTAAACCTTCTATTATTACATGTAAGAAATAAACATCATTTTGTCCATCCCCTAATGGTTGCTTTTTGGAGTTTAATTTTTCAATTTTATAAGATGCTCCATTATCAAATGTTCCATTTATATCATTTATTTTTGATATATTTCCAACTTTAGTTCCTTCTTTAAAGATAGTAAAACTAATGTCACTTTCTGTATTGGCCTTGATAGGCATTGGAAAATTAATATCAAATTCAATTTTCCCCAAAGATTTTGGAGTGCTTTTAGAAGCAACCTTCTCAGTAATTGTTTCATTTGACTCAACTGCTTTAATTTCCTCAACTAATTCATTTGACTCAACTGCTTTAATTTCCTCAACTAATTCATTTGACTCAACTGTTTCATCTGTTTCAATAACTGAAGTTTCTTCTTCTAGAGGAGTTACTATTTCTTCTAAAGAGTTTTCAATGTCTTGTTTTCCCTCTTCTTCTGTTATAGAATCTTCAAAGTTGGTATCTTCACCAATTACATCTGTTTCTTCAATAGTAACTTCAACTTGATTTTCAGCAGTAATATCAGCATTAACCGTATCAGCATTGTTATCAAATGCATGAACAGCTTGAGCAGATAAAGTAGCTAAATTGGTCGTTGCTAATGCAGTCGCAATAGTTTTAGATATTATCTTCTTCTTATTCATTATTTTCCCCATTCTCCTAAAATATACTAAAAAATTTATCGTATCATTTCATATTTTATAATTTTTTGATGTTATTCTCAATAATTTTCAGTAATTATTAGCTAAAATTATTATTTAATTAAATTTTTTCTTCAAACTTATCTTTTTATTTAAAATTAAATCTGTAAATAGTTTATATGTTTTTTTATTTTATTAAGTCCTTCAATATCATTCTACTTATAATACAAAGAGTAGATTTTTAGGTAAAAGTAGGGCCATTACTGACCCTAAACATTTATAAAATTTCTTTATAAAATATAAAAATGAAATTTAAATTATAAAATACAAAATTTTATTTTATAAATACTTAAGTAAATATATAACTTTTATTCTTTTTTACCTTTTCTATTTTTAACTAATCCTATTGCAGATGCCATAGCTATAAGTAAATATGATAACACACCTTTATCACCAGTATTAGGATTATCTACATTTCCTTCTGTCACTGGTCTTTGTACATTTTCTTCAACAACTTCATCTACTTCAACATCTGGTATTTCTATTTCAGATTTATTTGCTTTTTCTACTACTACTTTTCTCTTAATAGTAATTAAGTTTCCATCAATATCTACTACAGTATATTCTATGTCATGTTCTCCAACTGGCAGCTTACTTAAATCTACTGTTGGTATTATTACCTTATCTGTAATATCTCCATCTTCCATATCAGTTACAGTTACTCCAGCCATTAAATTAACTGTTTCACCTTCTTTTATTACTATATCATTTAGGCCTTCAATTACTGGTTCGTAGTTTGTTACTCTTACTACTCTATTTAATGTTATAGTATTTCCATCTGTATCTGTAACAGATATTAATAAGTTGAATCTCTTTTCTCGTCCAGTCGCTGGCTTACTTATCTTATCTACGATTTGTCCACTTTCTACATCTGTTATTACTACATCTATTGTAATATCCTCTAATGTATCATGGTCATCATTTATTTCTAAGTCAGCTATAGGATCAAAGTTTTCTATCTCTGATGGCTTTAAAGTTATATCTCCCCCACCTATTATTATAGGAGAATCATTTGTTACTACTTTTACTATTCTATTTAGTGTAGTTACGTTTCCTGCAGAATCTTTTACTGTATATGTTACTGTATACTCTCCTAGTGTATTTACATCAACTGTATCTCCACTTACTTCTACTGTTAGGTTAGTATCTTCTTTATCTTCTACAGTTACACCATCTAATAGATTAAATTGACTACCCTTTCTAATGATTAGATCTCCCTTAATATTTATTACTGGTGCCCCATCTACTATTACAACTCTTTCTACTGTAACTTCGTTTCCGGCACTATCTTTAACTGTATAAGTTACTTCGTACTTTCCTGCTGTATCATTATCTACATCCTGTCCACCAATTACAATACTGTTTATTAAATCCTTATCTTCTTCATCTTCTACAGTTACACCCTTTAAATAATCAATTGTGTCACCTTTTTTAACGATTAAGTCTCCTGCAATATTTATTACTGGCGCTCCATCTACTATTATAATTCTTTCCTTTTCAGCTTTATTTCCTGCAGCATCTTCAACTGTATATTTCATTCTATATCTTCCAGCTTTTTTTAGGTCTAATCCATCTAAGTCTTCTACTTTTATATCTTTTGTTAAGCTTATACCAAGACTATCTTCAGCACTTACTCCATATAACTTATCAAAATCACTACCTACTTTAAGTATTACTTCATCACTTGCAGTTATTGTAGGTGTTCCATATACCTTTACTATTCTTACCTTTTCAGCTACATTTCCAGCAGCATCTGTTACTGTATATTTTACTGGATACTCTCCTTGATTTTGTATATCTACCTTATCTGCACTTTCTACATTTATTTGTAGTTCTGTACCAAAACTATCTTTAGCAGTTGCTTCCTTTAATGCCTCAAATGTCTCTCCTACCTTAAGTATCACTTCATCTGTTGCATCTATTACTGGAGTTCCATATACCTTAATTACTCTCTCTTCTATAACCTTGTTTCCAGCAGCATCTTCAGCTATATACTTTATTGTATATTTCCCAGACTTTTGTAGATCTAATTTATCTAAGCCTTCTACTGTTATACCTTGTAGTAAGCTTACTCCAAAGCTATCTTCAGCATTTACTCCATCTAACTCATCAAAAGTGCCACCTACTTTAAGTATTACTTCATCAGTTCCGTCTATTACTGGAGTTCCATATACTTTTACAATTCTTTCTTTTGTAGCTTCATTTCCAGCGGCATCTCTTACTGTATATCTTACTGGATATTGCCCTGGCTTTTGTACATTTACCTTATCTGCATCTTCTACATTTATTTGTAGATTTGTATCAAAGCTATCTTTAGCAGTTACTTCCTTTAATGCATCAAACTTTTCTCCTACTTTAAGTATTAATTCATCTGTTGCATCTATTACTGGAGTTCCATATACCTTGATTACTCTCTCTTCTATAACCTTGTTTCCAGCAGCATCTTCAACTATATACTTTATTGTATATTTTCCAGACTTTTGTAGATCTAATTTATCTAAGCCTTCTACTGTTATACTTTGTAGTAAGCTTACTCCAAAGCTATCTTCAGCATTTACTCCATCTAGCTCATCAAAAGTGCCACCTACTTTAAGTATTTCTTCATCAATTCCGTCTATTACTGGTAATCCATATACTTTTACTATTCTTTCTACTGTAACTTCATTTCCATCATTATCTCTTACTGTATATGTTACTCTATATTGACCTGGCTTATTTACATCTACTTTATCTCCACCTACTACAATATTTGTTATAGGTCCATCTTCTTTATCTGTTGCTGTTACGTTGTCTAATGGTTCAAAGTTATCTCCAACCTTAATTGCTACATTATCAGCACCATTTATCTCTGGTACTCCATTAGTAACAACTATTACAGTTCTCTCTACTGTAACTTCGTTTCCTGCAGCATCTTTTACTGTATATGTTACTTTATATTGACCTGGATTATTTATATCTACATCATCTGCACCTGATACTTTTATGCTTGATGTTAAATCTACACCAAAACTATCTTTTGCTGTTACTCCATCTAACTTATTAAAAGTCTCACCTATTTTAAGTGTTAGTGTATTAGCTCCATCTATCACCGGAGTTCCATATACTTTAATCACTCTATATTCTATAGCTTTGTTTCCTGCAGCATCTTCAACTATATACTTTATTGTATATTTCCCAGCTTTTTGTAAGTTTAATTTATCTAAGCCTTCTACTGTTATACCTTGTGTTAAGCTTACACCAAAGCTATCCTTAGCAGTTACTCCTTTTAACTCATCAAATGTTGCACCTGCTTTAATTATTGCTTCATTAGTTCCATCTATTACTGGAGTTCCATATACTTTTACAATTCTTTCCTTAGTAACTTCGTTTCCAGCAGCATCTCTTACTGTATATCTTACTGGGTATTGCCCTACATTTTGTACATCTACCTTATCTGCATCTTTTACATCTATTGATAGACTTACGTTAAAGCTATCTTTAGCAGTTACTTCCTTCAATGGCTCAAATGTTTCTCCTACTTTAAGTATTACTTCATCTGTTGCATCTATTATAGGATCTCCATATACTTTTACAATTCTTTCTTTCGTAACTTCATTTCCAGCAGCATCTCTTGCTGTATATATTACTGGATATTGCCCTGGCTTTTGTACATTTACCTTGTCTGCATTTTTTACATTTATTTGTAGACTTGTACCAAAGCTGTCCTTAGCAATTACTTCTTTTAATGGCTCAAATGTTTCTCCTACCTTAAGTATCACTTCGTCAGTTCCATCTATTACAGGAGTTCCATATACCTTTACTACCCTGTTCTCTGTAGCTTCGTTTCCTGCTGCATCTCTTACTGTATACGTTACTGTATATTGCCCTGGATTACTTACATCTACCTTATCTGCATCTGTTACTTTTATGCTTGATGTTAAATCCTCACCTAAACTATCTTCAGCAGTTACCCCTTTTGACTCATCAAAAGTACCGCCTACTTTAAGTATTACTTCATCAGTTCCATCTATTACAGGAGTTCCATATACCTTTACAACTCTTTCCTTAGTAACTACATTTCCAGCATCATCTCTTACTGTATATATTACTGGATATTTTCCTGGATTTTGTACATCTACCTTATCTGCATCTTGTACATTTATTTGTAGATTTACATTAAAGCTATCCTTAGCTGTTACTTCCTTTAATGGCTCAAATGTTTCTCCTACTTTAAGTATTACTTCATCTGTTGCGTCTATTGTAGGGTTTCCATATACTTTTACAATTCTTTCCTTAGTAACTACATTTCCAGCATCATCTCTTGCTATGTATCTTACTGTATATTTTCCTGAGTTTTGTACATCTACCTTATCTGCATCTTCTACATCTATCGGTAAACTTACATTAAAGCTATCTTTAGCTGTTACTCCCTTTAGTTCTTCAAATGTTTCTCCTACTTTAAGTATTACTTCATCAGTTGCATCTATTGTAGGATCTCCATATACTTTTACAATTCTTTCTTTCGTAACTTCATTTCCTGCAGCATCTCTTACTGTATATCTTACTGGATATTGCCCTGGATTTTGTACATCTACCTTATCTGCATCTTGTACATTTATTTGTAGATTTACATTAAAGCTATCCTTAGCTGTTACTTCCTTTAATGCCTCAAAATTTTCTCCTACTTTAAGTATTACTTCATCTGTTGCATCTATTGTAGGATCTCCATATACTTTTACTATTCTTTCTTTCGTAGCTTCATTTCCAGCATCATCTCTTACTGTGTATATTACTGGATATTGACCTGGTTTTTGTACATTTACCTGGTCTGCATTTTTTACATCTATTTGTAGACTTGTACCAAAGCTATCCTCAGCAGTTACTTCCTTCAATGGCTCAAATGTTTCTCCTACTTTAAGTATCACTTCATCAGTTGCCTTTATTGTAGGTGCTTCATATACCTTTACTGTTCTTTCCTTTATAACTACATTTCCAGCAGCATCTTTCGCTATGTATCTTACTGTATATTTTCCTGGATTCTGTATATCTACCTTGTCTGCATCCTCTACATCTATTTGTAAACTTACATCAAAGCTATCTTTAGCAGTTACTTCCTTTAATGGCTCAAAATTTTCTCCTACCTTAAGTATCACTTCATCAGTTGCATCTATTGTAGGATTTCCATATACTTTTACAATTCTTTCTTTCGTAACTACATTTCCAGCATCATCTTTTACTGTATATATTACTGGATATTTTCCTGAGTTTTGTATATCTACCTTATCTGCATCTTTTACATCTATTGGTAGACTTACATTAAAGCTATCTTCAGCAGTTACTTCCTTTAATGGCTCAAATGTTTCTCCTATTTTAAGTATTACTTCATCAGTTGCATTTATTGTAGGTGCTTCATATACTTTTACTATTCTTTCTTTTGTAACTTCATTTCCAGCAGCATCTCTTACTGTATATTTTACTGGATATTTTCCTGCATTTTGTACATCTACCTTGTCTGCATCTTTTACATCTATTTGTAAATCTACATTAAAGCTATCCCTAGCAGTTACTCCCTTTAGTTCTTCAAATGTTTCTCCTGCTTTAAGTATTACTTCATCAGTTGCATTTATTGTAGGTAACCCATATACCTTTACTACTCTATCTACTGTAATTTCATTTCCAGCAACATCTCTTACTGTATATTTCACTATATATTTTCCAGCGCTATTAACATTTACTTTGTCTGCATCTGTTACGTTTATGCTTGAA
The DNA here is from genome assembly GCF_021044725.1 of Clostridium sp. NSJ-145. Lineage (NCBI taxonomy): Bacteria > Bacillati > Bacillota > Clostridia > Eubacteriales > Clostridiaceae > Clostridium > Clostridium sp. NSJ-145. The sequence goes on along the minus strand of NZ_JAJNOS010000011.1, from coordinate 91,499 downwards.
GTTAAATCTACACCAAATGTATCCCTAGCAGTTACTCCTTGTGACTTATCAAATGTTCCGCCTTCTTTAATTATTACTTCATCAGTTCCTTCTATTATAGGAGCTCCATATACCTTTACTATTCTCTCTTTAGTAACTACGTTTCCTGCACTATCTGTTACAGTGTAAGTTACTCTATATTGCCCTGGTCTATCCTTATCTACTGTTTCTCCTCCAGTTACAATATTTGTTATAGTTATATCTTCTTTATCTGTTACATTTACACCATCTAAAAGATTAACTGTACTACCTTCTTTAATGATTAAGTCACCTGCAATATTTATTACTGGAGCTTCATCCCATACTGCATAAAGAGTTAAATCAGCAGCTTCCATTCTATCAGTATCTGTTATTTTTTCAGTTCCATCTTGCTTTTTAGCCCATCCTACAAATGAATAACCGTCTCTTGTTGGCTTCTCATCATCTGTTAATAAATCTAATGATTCCTTTATTAATCCATCAAAAAGTATAGTCTTTTCTACTGTACTTCCTGGATTACCTCCATTAGCATTAAGAGTTACCTTAAATAACTTCTTTTCAAAGTTAGCTTTTATAGTAATATTTGAATCTATTTGACTTGGGAAAGTAAATACTTTTCCAGTATCTTCATTTGTGTAATTAACAAATGTATATCCGGTATTTGCTACAACTTTTTCTGGCTCCTCTATATTAGTAAAAGGCCAAGCCTTATAGATTCCTGAATTTTTACCACTTACCGTTCCATTTCCATCATCTTTCACCTCAACAGTAACAGGCTCAACAAATCCAATATTCATATAATCATTCACATCATAAAAGTATGATGTAGTCGGTATACTAACAGATATCACACCATCTATATTGTTTGTACTTACAACATCTGAGTCATTTTTATATGACTCTCCCGAAAGTGCTGTCTGCTTTGTAAATCTTCTAGCCCCTGTTTTATTTATATCATAGCCTCCAGCCTCATTATTTATTCTTACCTCATATTCTCCATTATCTAAGCCTTCAAATTTATATTCACCTAGATTATTAGTAGTAGTATATATACTCTTATTTGTATTTTTATTATATAGTTCAACTTCTACCCCACTTAAAGGTTCATCTATTCCTTGCTTATATAATCCATCATTATCTTTATCTAAAAATGCTATTCCTTTAACTTGTCCTATAGCTAATCTAAGTCCTACATAATTTCCCTCTACCATTACTATAGATCCACCATCATATTTTCTACGGTAATAAGCATTAAAGACATTAAGAGAGCCTATCTCAACTTGAGATACATTACTTGCTGCTTTAAAAGTGAATTTTATCTCTCCAATAGTTCCTGATTCTATGTCTTCTTTGGCTCTAACTTTTATTACATCTTTATCATCAGTATATATATCATTAAATGAATTTAACCCCAAATTACTTGACCCATATGTAATTTCAAATAACTTAGTTGTATCTATTGGGTTTCCAGCATCATCACTAGCTGTAAGCTTAGGATTACCTTCTAATTCCATATCCCAATTAAATTAGCCAATTTGAACTTCAGGTCCCATATATACTCCCTTTTTAGGAATTGGTATATACACTTCAAAATCCTTTGCTGCCTTTGTATTATTATTCTCTATTCTAAGTATATAATCTATAAGAGTCCCTTTTGATACTTGTATAGCTGTACTTTCATCATCCTTATTATAAGGTTGCTTATCAATATCGCTTCCGTTCTCTCTAATATGTGTTGTTACAACAAGATCACTTGTTTTTATTATATCAAAGCTCTTACTCTTAGTTCTCACAAGAGCTCTAGGAGTTCCATTTAAAGTATCACCTTGAATTAAGTCAAAATTATCAATTGGAACTAATATTCCTGAGTTTGCATATATCTCATCTATATGAGAGCCTTTTTTACCTATGAATATCATTTCATTTAAGTCATAATTTCCACTAACAGTAGAATATGTATTAAATTCAAACTCTACATCAATTCCTGGATTTATCTTTAAAGTTTCAGGGTCAAATCCACCAATCTTAACATCCTTAGTTTGAAGTGTATATATCGTTGCTCCATCTACCCTACTTGTATGCTCAATAATAGTACAGTCTTTTTTAACACCTTCTTGAGTTAATTTTATAGTTCCTTTTGATAAATAGAATCCTTCTGGCATTCTTATAATTATCTCAGGATCTTCTAAATAATTTGATAAATTATATTTTCTAGTAAACCCTTTATTAGCGTCAAATGTAGTTTTTGCTCTTAATACCTTTTGTGTAGTTGAACTTAATACATCTGTTCCAAATTCATTCTTCAATGATGTATTTCCTGATGATACAGCTATGTTCTCTGGTTTAGATTCTCTTCTTATTTGATTAACTATCGGTTTTGCTACACTTGGATTTCCCTTTGGATATATAGAAATAGTTGTACTTCCATCAATTGCCCCAGGTTTTAATTCACCAAAACTTATAGCAAATTCATTGTGTCTTCCCTTCTTAGAATACTCAAATCCTGCTGGTATATTTTCTACTTCAAAAATTACCTCTTCAAAAAACTCACCTTCTGGCACCCCTAATGCATCTGCATCTATTAATCTTTTCTCATTTTGAAAAATAGCAATTTTACTATCATCTACATCATATTCTTTTGAATCTCCAAAAAGCTTATATTTTATATTTGTTATACCAGTCATACCATATGGCAATAAAACCTTTCTGGTATTCCAATTCGAGAATTTATACTCAAATATTTGGTTTTTGTAATCTACAATAGTTTTATTTTTTAAATATATATATCCACCTATTGATAGACTTTTCCCAGCATAATCATAATAATGACCTGTATCTACAGACATTTCTATATAAGCTTGTTCCAACTTAGGATCCACTACTTCTACACTATCTATTATACTTGTTGTTAACTCCTTAATCGTACCATCATAAAATTCAACTTTCATAATATTTTGTTTTGGTGCTTCTTTAGTTCCAAATTGAGCATTTTCATTTACCTTATAAGATAAACTAATATTACTATTATTAATAGTTGCACTAGGCATCTTTATTACAACTTTATTGTCTAATGGAAAATGTTCACATACAGCATCACTTGGTGCATTATTAACTTCAACAAATGTTGTGTCTTCAAGATAATACATTGTTAGTTCTGCATTTTTTATATATGTAAAACTTCTTATTCCGTTATCATCATCTTGTGCATCTGATGTTGTATTTCTAAAATAACTATATGTCTTACCAATTCCTCCTGGCTGTAATTTAGCTGTTCTTTCTGTTCCACTATAATTTAATGAATTATTTTTTTCACCTAATTTCTTATTATTTACAGCTTCTACATTTCTTACAGCTAAACCGCTTTCTACATTATCCTCTTTTACCGTGACTTTAATAGCATCACTTATTTCTTTTGGCCCATAATATTTATATCTATCTACAGATACCTTAATTACAATATTTCCTACTTGTACTCCTTTTTTAAGCTCATATACTAATTTTCCAGTATACTTACCTGTAATTTTATCTTTACTAGGTCTCTCCAAAACTTTCTCTATTACTGCTAAATCTGCCTCTGTACCTCCATATTCTACTGAGTGAACTGGAGTTCCTACTACTGGATATCTATCAAATGCCATACCTTCTGCTAATTCTATTTCTATAGTCTTTGTGCTATTTCTATTATCAAATTCTACAAACACTGCAACTTCATTACTGGTATCATATCCCCAGTCAAACTGCCCTGTATTAGGTTTAATTTCTAATTTATTTACTGCAGCAGTTGAAATATCATAATTTTCTTCCGTAACATTTTCCTGTTCTAAATTAGAGCTAACTTCGGTTTCTTCACTAATAGTTTCATTTTCTGTTTTTAAATTACCTTCTGATACTGAATCATTTTCTGTCTTCTCTTTCGGCTCTTCATTTTCTGTTTCCAAACCACTTTCTGGTACTAAATCATCTTCGGTTTCCTCTTCTGGTACTGAAGAACCTTCTTCTTCCTCTTCCGAACCTTTATTTTCTTCTTCTAAATTCACAGTATTTACTATTTCATCATTGACTGTATCTCTGTCAATTTCATTAGCTAGAGCATTCAATGTTGGCGAAACACTATTTGTAGCAAAAACTGCTGCAACTATTAATGCTTTTACCCTATTGTGCATATATTATTTCCTCCTATAAATTGTGCATAATTTCACTCTTATACTTCTAAGATATCTTTAGTATAAAAATGGTTCATTTTTAATTAAATTTTTTAAAAATTTTTGCCAATAAAATTATATTAATTACCATTCTGGCATAATATAAATTAATTCAAAAAAATAGAAGGAATTGAATATTCAATTTCTTCTATTCTTACTTATCTGAATTAATTCTTAAAGTCTAATTTATATATCTATATAAACCTTAACTTTTCTTATTAAATATCCTTTTCTTAATAATCAGTAATATTAATATAAATATTATTAGAATTATCAGGATTAAAATAATATTATTGCATTTATTATCTTCCGCGAAATATGCTCCAGAAAACACCTTTTCTAGTACATATTTTTTTTCTTTTGTATCTAAATAACTATTATCTTCTTGTAAATAATTATCTTTATCATCAGTTTTATTGCCACTATTAAATAACTCATTTATAGTTACCTTATAGTTATTAGAATTATCATCCGCTTCTACTACTTCATCCTTTGGTAATATAGTTACTTTTCTCTTTTGAACAACCCTATTCCCATCATTATCTGTGACTATATACTCTATCTCATATGTCCCTGGCTTAAGCTTAGATAAATCAATATTTGACTGCTCTATGTTATTTTGCAAACTAATATTAGAATTATTTGCTTCTATAATCCCAAGAACTTCATCTGCATTTGCTTTTATCTCTAATATTGAACATAATATAATAATTATAGTTACTACTATAAATTTACTATAAACCTTCTTATTCACTAAAAATGCTTCCTTACTATAATACTTATCTTAATTTACTTATTGGCATTTATTAAATTTACACCTTATAATAACAAAAAAAGATATTTTTTCTATATTTCATATTTCCATATATGTTAATCGAAACCATGGAAAACTATTGATTTTTCTTAATATATCAAATTATGTAATTCTTATCCTATTACTCCTGCTCTATATTAATATCATATACAGTATAATTTCCAACAAGGTCCATTACTTTTATATTATAAGATCCTTCCTCTAAATATATAGAAATCTTATTCTGTGACTTATCTACTTCAATATTATTAATATTATCATACTTATTTAAACCCTCTATTGTACTTTTATAATCAATACCAGATAGGTTGTCCTCTAAGAAAATATCTAATTTTCCGTTATTAAGCTCACCATTTAATATTACTAGAGCTTCTTTATCTATATTAGTTATATTAATTTCTTTTAAAATTTCAAAATTATTATTATCTCTACTACAAACTACTTTATATGTACCATTTTTATTTACAGTAAATACAGCTTTATTATTACTAAGATACTGTAGACTAATTAACTCATTATTTTGTGATATTACTTGTAAATCCTTACGCCCACTAAATACTAATTCAACCTCAATATCATCTTTTGAGAATCCTTTTTCATACTGTACTGATTCTATAACTATTGGCTCTTTCAATTCGTTAACTTCATTAATTATAATAACAGATGACGTAACTATTGTTCCTGATGCAATTCCACCAACAAAATAGCTTTTTAATGAACCACTTTTTAAAACTTCATTCTTGCTAATTAAATTTATAGTGGATGCATACGTTGTTTTAACTAATACATTTGTAGTTAATACCCCAAACAATAATGTTGTTAATACTCTACCATATCTCTTTGATAGTTTATTCTTTAATAATATCTTTCCATTATGTAATCTACTCTTTACTGTTCCTTCAGCACAGCCTAATATTTCTCCTATTTCCTTGAGCTTATAGCTTCTAAAGTATTTTAAAATTATAACGGTTCTATATTTTTCATCTAAGTCCAATATATCATTCATTATTTCTTTACTTTTCTCATTATTTAAATACTTAGTAAGAGGATTATCTTCCTCTATCAATTTTGAACTTATCTCCTCATCACTCATAGAAATTGGTCTTTTATTTGCTTTTTGCAACTCTCTTATACTTTCATTGTAAGTAATTCTGTTTATCCATGATATAAACATCTTATCATCTTTTAATGAATTAATGTTTTTATGAACTAAAACATATACATTTTGCACAACATCATGTACTATATCCTCATCTTTAATAATACTTAATGCAAAAAAATATACCTTTTTATAAGTAATTTTATAAATTGTATTAAATGAATAATCTATACCATTTTTAACATCATCTATAGCTTTAAGCAATTCCTTGCTCTCAAACCCTATCTCGTCTCTCACAATACACCTCATCAATTATGTTAATACAACCATTTATTTAAGTTATTCACATAATAAAAGTATTATATTTATAAATATTCCATTAAATTATATATAAAAAACTATTTTGTTTCAAACATATATAATTTTATAAATTACAAATTAACTGAATCTTTATTTACAATTTTTTTATATGAGATAATATTTTTTGCGTATGCTAGAAATTAATAATTTTAATTATTATCAAAAAAAGTATTGTGTAACCACACAATACTTTTTTGTTAAAGTTTTTGTATATAATTATCTTTTATAGAGTTAGCCCTTTCTAGTAACTCCATAGCTATTGTATTTAGATTAAATGCCCATTGATTACCCTCACAGTATCTAATATTTACATCATAGATACTCGACCCATTGTAATATGCTCCATCTTCAGATAAATACATTTCATCTATAAGACTTGCTATATATTCTAGAGAATGATTCCAATCATCAAATGTCTCCCATCCTCCACTAGCTGATTTAACCCCTCCAATATTATTATTTAATACAGCTAAATCAGAAGTTCCATGACCTGATTCTTCAATGTTCAGAGCCATTAAGAATATAGCATTTACATTATGCTTATTTTCCATCTCATAATAAGAGCTAGCTAATACCTGTAATTTCGATCCTTCTAGCAAATTATATATTTGCTCTATTGATAAATTACTTTTTTCTCTTAAATTATTTGGATTATATGTTATCTCTCTTTTTACATCTTTGCTTGCATATAATTCCTTAAACGAATTATCTCTATCACTAATACTTAATTTCAGATTATCTATCATTTCAAATAATCTGTATGCTTCATTAATTCCGTTAATATTCTGTATCCTAGTGTCAGTATTAGTCTCTACCTCTTCTGGTATATCTATAATTACGCTAGCTTTAGTTGTCCCATCCTCAACAAAACCTTCATATACCTTTAAAGAATCATTATACCTAGTCTTACTTTCTAATGTGAGATTCCTAATCCCTGTTACTGGTTCTAACGTACTTTCTATAGTGCTTCCTGTTCCTGCCCCTGATAATAAAGTCACCATGTATATTGCACATAGAAATTTTGATACAACTATAATAAATAACACTCCTTTTCTAGAATAAAAGTTAATCTAAATACTGTCTTATTTATCGCAGTTGTTATTTTAAACACATATAAAAACATTTGTCAAACTGACATAACTGAAATTATCAAGAAATAATGATTATCCATAAATTGTTGATTACTACTTCATAACTACTATAAGAAGCCTTAGAAGTTAGATAATATTTTGACAATCAACTTTGTGAACTTTTTGTGAACGATCTATAAAATTGTTCATTTACTATATATAAAATTCATCTTATACAACCAATAAACATCAATAATATGTAAATTTATGGGTTGTGTAAAATAGAAAATATGAGTAAGTAGAAGAAACTATCTCTATATTACTTCAGACTAAATATCTTCATGAAAAAGAGATTCTAAGGTTAAAAAGACTTAAAGATAGACTCCATAAGGAATCTATAAATAAAAAAGCTAAAAAATTAAGTAAAGCTGTAACTAAAAAAATGAGTTGTATCAAAATAGTTTCTGATACAACCCACTAATAATTAAATTATTTAAAAATATAACTGTATTACTATAATAATTTTTCTAAATTATCTACTAATTCGCCAATAGCATCAACATAATATTTTACAATTCTATCAGCTACTTCATCAGCTAAGTTTTCATTATATATATGAGATGTTGAATTTCTATCTTCTAAAAGATTAATCCATACCTTATCATCAGATATTAAATTATTAACATAAGCCTTTTTAAATATAGTTCTTGGAAAGGAATTTTCTAAAGTTACTCCAAGATATTTCATAAATTCTCCAAGTGTCTTATGTGTAAGCTCATAAGTAAATTCAAATCTTTGAATTAAACTATCCCTTATTATATCATCTTTTCCATCATATAAATCACTAACTTCTTTTAGCCTACTATATGCTTTTTTTAAGTTCATATATTTAAAATCAATACTTCTCATATATAATAATCCCTTCCTTATTGACCTGATTTATAAATAATTCATCACTAACAGATTTCATATCTGAAAAATCAAATTCTAATAATGTGGTGGTATTATTCTCTATATCTTCTATAAATTCTGATATAGATGCTTCACTATATATAGCTAAATCTATATCGCTTCTATCTCCATTATCTTTCCTAGCTCTTGAACCAAATAAAATGACTTTATTTATTTCACTATGTTTTTTCGAAATCTCTACTATTTCTTCTAATATTGCTTTATCTAAATTCATAATTAGCACCTACCACTACATACTTTATCTCTATTATATATCAGCGATACTTAATTATAAATGAGTTTTTAATTCATCATTATATAGAATTTAATTCTTTCTTCTAACATATCTAAATATACATTAGAATTTCTACCTTCTCCAAATACTGTTGTTTTTTTATATTCATTATTAAATTTATTATATGTATCTTTAATCTTCAAAAATATTTTGTTCTTCATAGCTATATCAACTCCTTCAACTGAAATTATTGACACAACTTTTAAGTTCAAATCACTCTTATATATTTTTAATATATACTACACTTCATTTTCTTTTTTCTTTGCATTATTAAAAAGTTCAATTATTTGCATTCTATCTCTTATGCTATACTCTTTAACTAAGAAACTCTCTTCATTTTCCCCTATAATAACTTCTTTACCACACTTAGAACAAAACTTGATAGTAAAATCTAACTCTTTGCCACATCTTACACAATTCATACTTTTTTATTTCCCCCATTAAATTAACTATTACTTCTAAATTAGACTGTTTAATATTTAACTTTGTTCCATCATTATACGTATAATTCAAAGAAATACCTTTCATAAAAATCATACTTTATATTATTCATTTACCAGTGAAATATATGATTAATATGAATTTATTTATATTTTTCTTAAATTTAAATAGTAAAATTTTTAACTTCCATCATATTTATTAAGTGAGAGTAAAAATTAATAATTTCCACTAATATATTATAACTATATATTCTGTATGGAAACAAATTAGGAGGTTAAAAATGAATAATATTATTTTTGAAAAAGAAAGATTTGATGGAAACTTTAACGGGACAACTCCTCCAATTGATGGTGAATACTTTACTATCAAAAGAGGATATAAGCTAAGACCATCCACATTAAGAAGATTACATGAAATAAAGGCAGGTCATAGTGACATAAATATTTATATGAATACTATAATTGATAATGCCATAAATCATTACTATGAAGATGTATTTTTGAAAAAATATTAGATACAAAATAATGATGAATATAAATTAATAGTTAAGATTACTAAAAAACCTCTATTAGATTTTTGTGTCTAATAGAGGTTTTTTCTTTCAAATACTTATACCTGGTAATATTCTGGACCTCAGAGGTCCAGAATATTTCATGTCCATCTATACCTTAAATATCAAAAGAAGTAACTTGTCTTTCAGTTATCTTAGCTGCATACTTGCTGACTATAGAACCTTTTTTACTTATAAAAATATCATTTTCTAAAATAATATCCATTAAAGCAGATACCTCTTCACTATTAAGATTTGTTCTAACACCAGATATAGATAACGAATATTTTTCGTCAGTTTCAGTTAAAAAAGTCATTGATAAAGTATATTCCATAATTTATTCCCCCTTAAGCAATATTTAAAATTTTAATTTTGTTTAGTAGAAGTTAAGTGAAAGTCCAAATATCTGATTTGGTAACTTGAACTTACACTGTATGTGTACACCTACGAACGCATGTGAATAGATGTTTCCTTGATAATCCCTCTAATGTCCAGTTATTTGGAAATTAGTTACTTTGTATTATTGATGTTTCATTTAAGTAATAAGCAACAGCGTCATCTCTAAGGACTGTCTTTATAGCTTCCGCTACAGCAAAAATAGCTTCAGCAGAAGTGCTACCTTTTACATTTGCAAAAGATTTTATCTTATAAAGCGTATTCCCTTCATCGTCAATTCCGTTTTCAAGTTTAAAAGCTAATGATACTTTTTGTAATTCTTTTTTGGCTGCCATTTAGCATTCCCCCTTTTTTCTTTCTTCACTTAATAAATATGATGTAATATAAATGTTTTACTGAATTTAATAAATTCTTTTATTTAATTCTTCATTTTCTATTACTATACCCAGCTTAGTAGAAACTATAGTGTTGAGCTTATTAATAGAGTAAGTTAAAGTCATTATCTGCTTTTCAAGTCTAATTAATAAATATGCACTTATAGCTACTGGAAAGCCAACATTAGCAATTAGATTTAATAAATCATTAATTTCCATAAGATAAACCTCCTTAATTATTCTGTTAAGTAAAGCTATTGATGTGTAATAATCTCTAACAGAAACTTAATTTTAAATTTGTTTCTACTTATTAAATATGATATTTAAAGATATAATTACTGAATCTTATTAAATTTTATAAATAAAAAGCCCTGTGCATTACATGCACAGAGCTTTCTTGAAAAATTCATAATTTATACTGATATTTAATATCTTCCTAAATAAAAAATTATTACTTTTCTTTAAGTTTTAGATTATAAAAACAGTATACATATTTAATGAAAGTCATTTAAATTTATATACCTCTAATTATATTTTCTTCTTTTTCTTATATATTGTTAATCCGGCACCTACTGCTATAAGTATAATTGCTATTAACCACATATAATTCTCTTGTCCTGTAGTTGGTATACTATTACTTTCATTGTTTTGATTATTACTTCCATTTTGATTATTAGAAGAATTATTGTTATTTTCACCTGGTTTTACAATTATAGTGTTATCATCACCTTGCTCGTTATTATCTCCGCTTGGCGTATCAGTTTCTGTATCACCACTACCTGGCTTGCTATTATCTCCACCTGGTGTATCCGTTCCTGTGTTACCATCACCTGGCTTGTTATTATCTCCGCTTGGTGTATCAGTTCCTGCGTTACCATCACCTGGCTTGTTATTATCTCCGCTTGGTGTATCAGTTTCTGTATCACCATCACCTGGTTTGTTATTATCTCCGCTTGGCGTATCAGTTTCTGTATCACCATTACCTGGCTTGTTATTATCTCCACCCGGTGTATCAGGCTCTGTATTACCCTCATCTGGATTGTTATTATCTCCACCTGGTGTATCTGGATCTGTATTACCCTCACCTGGATTGTTATTATCTCCACCTGGTGTATCTGGATCTGTATTACCCTCACCTGGATTGTTATTATCTCCACCTGGTGTATCTGGATCTGTATTACCCTCACCTGGATTGTTATTATCTCCACCTGGTGTATCTGGATCTGTATTACCCTCACCTGGATTGTTATTATCTCCACCTGGTGTATCTGGATCTGTATTACCCTCACCTGGATTGTTATTATCTCCACCTGGTTCATTATTTTCTGATTCAACTACAGTCACCTTACAAATATCTGTAAATTCGCCATCACGAGTTATAACCTTAATCTCTGTTGTTCCTGGTCCTTTAGCCTCAACATTTCCATTTTGATCAACTATAGCTACTTTATTATCCGCACATTGCCATATAACACCTTTATTACTAGCATTCTCTGGATAAACATTGGCTTCTAGTTTATATGTCTTAGAATCTGCTAAATTTAAAGTTATATCTTTACTTGGAGTTATTTCAACACCTGTTACTTTAATGATTGTAATATCTGGTCCTGGTTCTCCATCATAAGATTCAAATTCTTTAGAATCAATAACTACTGACTCTACATTATTTGCTTTGATTCTTTCCTCTTCAAGACAATCTACCTTAATATAGTAAGATTTATATCTCTCACCATTATAATTGATATTATTTTTATCTACTGAATATCTATATAAATAATCTTCTTCACTAGTAATTAAGCCAATATTCTTCATATCTAACACTATTCCATCTTCTCTATCTTCAATTATACTTATAGCTGCATTTGCAGGAATAGCACTAGCATTAGATACAGTTGCATCAATAATAATTTGATCTCCTATTTCATAAGTTTTTACTTTAACTTTAACATCAGTATATCCTATAGTTGTTTCTCTTGAATTATCATCTAAATTCTTTTCACCTTCAGCCTCAACCTTTATAACTAAATCTTTTTTACCAGTAATATCTCCTACATTAACAATATCAGATATTTCTGTGCTTTCACCAACAGCTATATTACATTCAACATTCTTTTCACTTATAAGTACGTTTGATGTATCATACACTGCAAGCTTAAAGTTAGTTATATCCTTTAATCCATTATTCTTTACAAGTATATCGATTGGCTGATTAACTCCATCTCTAATAGTTTCATCACAGTTAACAGCCTCTAAAGCTATATCATTATTAAATCCATCAATATAAGCTACTAACTTATGAATTTCATCTTCATCACTTTCGTTTACAAGGTTCATAACTATATTCCACTTTCCATCAGCACTTACACATCCATCATAATTTGTTATGGCTTCTGTAGCTTCATATACCTTTACTGGTTTGCTCCATCCATCATCTTGTCTTACACTTGCTCTTATTGAATCTAACTCTTCAGTTACAGAATCAAGCCATATTACAATTTCTCTACCATCATGATTTATGATATTATAGTTTTGAGTAATATATTTTATACCTTCTGCTAAAATAGTCTTTTTTGCAAAATCATAACTCATTAGATCATTATTTGAGTACCAGTATAATTTTCCATCATAGAAAATTGGATTAAATTCAGCAGCTTCATTACTTGTAATCTGAGTAATATTATCATCAGTAGCTAACATTATTTCAATATCATCATAAGTAGAAATGTTATTATCAGTATCTACCCCATATGCAACATTTAGCTTATTATTAACTATTGAACTATCAATGCTTGAAATATTGCTATTAACATCAACAAGAACCTCTGGCTTTGACCATACATTGTTCTTTTTACTTGAGGTATATACTATTTCATTATCTATTGAATCTTCAAAAATATTACTATCGCTACTTACCCAAGATACATAAATTTCATCATTATCTATAGCTATAGAAGGAGACATATCAAGTCTTTCATTATTAGTTAAATATTTAAAATCAACAAAACTATTTGTATTATTATCCCATCTAGCAAATGCTATTTCAGATAATTCCAATGCTTTATTAATTTGATTTTCTAAATCATCTCCATCATTAGGCAATTCTTTAGCTGCCTTTTGCCATACTAAATATAATTCATCATTATAAGCTTTTAAAACAGCATCAAAATCAGGAGCTCCATTATTCCATACATCCTTAGCTTCACTCCATACCCCTTCTTCACATACAGAGTAAACTAATTTAGTTCTGTTATTATCATTTCTACTAGGATCATCTACTTGATATACTGCTATCTGCTTATCCCCAATAGTTTCAATATTTTGAGAACTACTAGGTAGCAATACATTTTCTAATACTAATAAATTTTCATCAGATATATCATTTAGACTTACTGCTCCATCCTTCTCTAAATAACTTCTATCAAGCTTAACAAAATTTTCTGAATTATAAACTGCTGCCGATGGATTTCCTTCCAATATTTTCTTGCGTCCATAATAATTATCTACTACTACCCATGTCCCTTTTATAGATGGTGTTTCAGCAGTAAATACAAACATTAAAGATGCTTTTAGCTTAGCAGACCCTATAAGTTGACCACCAAAATGCTCATTTGTAAAATCTATCTTTAATGGTAACTCAACATTACCTTCAGCTCCAACTGAAATAGCCCCATTAATTCCAGCTCCACCACCAATAGTAAATTTAGGTGTTATAGTTAATGCTAAATCTAAAACTAGATTCTGTGGCTCTACAGTTACTTTGCTAACACCAGAAGCAAGCTCAACCTTACCTCCACCACCAATTTCAAAATATACAGGCACAGGTCCTACAACAAATTGCTGATTATATTTATACTCAATTCCAGCATCTCCTACTAAAGATCCCTTAACCTTTGTTAGATTTCCATCATCATCAACAACTCCTTCTGCATATCCAATAAGGTTAAACTCTGGTTCAGAAAATCCTTTTTTCAAAGTAAAGCCACCGCTTTTTGCTCCAAAAGTCTTCATTACTTCCTTTAATTTTTTAATTCTATCCTTAGTTTCCTTAAGATCATCAACCTTATCTTTTAAATCGTCGTACCACTTTTCTACACCATTACCTGGTTCTATACCAAAAGCAATTTTTACCTTATTCTCTTCCTGAATAACTGTAAATGGTATAAAATCTAAAGATAATTTAATTGTTGACCCCGCGATAATAGGTAAACCGCTCTCAATCTTAAAACCATTATCCTTAAATAAAGTAAATAAAGCATCGTCAGACTCTATTTCCCATTTAGACTTATCATTAACTGTAAGTAATATCTCTCTTGGTTTAGACTTAACCTTACCGTCAGCACTAACCATAATTACATATATTTTTTTACCTGCATCAAATGTCTTACCTGGTGCAAAATCAATTACTCCAGTTTCAGTAGATATAGACTGATCTTCTTGATATATAATATATTTTCCTGGAGTAGCTCCATTCCATTCACCATCTAACTTAATAGAGCATTCTATTTCTGATCCATCAAAGAAGTATTCTCTTTCATGTAATAAATCGGTTCCACTATTTTTAGATAATACCATTGTTATATAAGGAGTTCCATTATTGCTAACCTTATCTAGATAAAAAGCTCTTAAAGTACCTGGATTTACATTATATATAAATTTAGACCTTTTATATCCCTCTGCTGTTACTTCAACAGTACATTCCCCAGATATTCCAACAAAAGTTGCTATACCATTTTTATCCGTCTTTACAGTTTGTCCATTAATCTTAACCTCTGCATCTTTAATAGCTGCAAATCCGTCCTTATCTCCAACAAAAATATTGTGTTCACAATTATTTATCCAGTACTCCTTTAATGGTTCTATGTCAGTAACATCTATTTTACTTACACGTATTGCATAAGTGAACAAATCATCCATTGCCTTTTTAGCAAATTGACCTCTATTGCCACCATTAGGATGATGTTCTCCACCATGTACATAGTTATACTCCCAAGTTAATCCAGAAGCTATTACCCTTCCTTTTCCAAGTGGATATTCAACTAAAGTTGGATTACCCTCTTCATTAGTTAATATAATCTTAGAACCAGCAGGTAAAGAGCTTTCATTAAAGCTTACATGGCTTGCCCAGTTCTCATATAAGTCTTCATCTAAAAGAACTTGATTATCAGTTAACTCACCAGTTACAATTGGATGATTATTATCTGCAACATAATTCCTAAAAGAATTATTATTTGTTTTTTTAACCTCACCTGGCAAAGCTTCTGATAATACACCTTCAGCCCATCCTGAATCACAGGCACCAAAAACTATTACCCCACCAATACTCGCAAACTTTTCTAAGTATTCCTTAAAGTTTTTATAATTTTCATACATTTGAAAAGACTGGTCATTTGCAAATACAACAACTCCATACTTAGACAAATCTACGCTTAAAAAATCCTCTGTACTAACAAGATCATACTCAGTTATTCCAGATAGAACAACTTGGTTTGTATTTGTATTCCAAGGAAGGTTATCTTCAATTAATAATACACGTTTACTTTCTTCAACACTAAATGTTCTTGGTGTATCATACTCTATATATTCACTTTTGCTTAATGTATATCCTTCACTAGGTTTATCAGATGAACTTATTGAAGAATCAGTTCCGTCATTATTTATATCATCATCATCTTCAACTGTTTCTACTTCCTTTTCTCCATCATCTTTACGCTCTTCTTCATTGCTTATTTCTTCATCATTACTTATCTCATTATCTTGAGATATTTCTTCATTGCTATTCTCATCTTCTACTAAAGTTTCATTGTTATCAAGTAATTCCTCCTGCTGTTCTACATTGGCTCCACCTTCACCATCATATACCTCAGCTGTAGCATTACTGAATGTAAAATTACTTATCATAAAAATCGTCATCAAAGCCGCTATCAATGCTTTATGTTTTCTAAGTTTCCCCATTAATTCTTTCACCCCAAAACCATTAAACTATCAGCTTACTAGGAATCCAATTCCCATAATCATTAACCATACACCTACACAACCAAAGAATAGCCCCATTATATAAAGCATAAAATTCTCTAAAAGAATAATTTGCTTTGGATTATCTCTTCTATACAATATAGTTAATTGCTTCCCTATATGTTTTTCATATATACGCACACTTCCAATATCATGTACAATAGTGTATTCACTACCTTCCGCCACATACTTTAATATATAATTATTATTATTTCTGTCTCCAATATATCTCTTAATACCTACTACAGTAGCTTTAGTTTTACCGCAATTAAGTAACACGTAGAAAAATTTCTTAAATAAAGCTATACACATAACAATTAACATTATTCCAAATGCAAAGAATGGTAATGATCTTAACATACTTTTCCCTCCTTTCCTTCCTAGTAATATCTCCATTACTTAACATATTCATTTTGTCTAATGTATATAACATAATATTCAAAAATTTTATTCATCATTTTTTAACAAATTTCTAATACGTGTTCTATCTATAAAAAATACCTTAGAAGTGCATTAACAATATAAATACATTTCTAAGGTATTTTGATTATCTCTTAAAATATCTCAAACTTATTACAAACCAAAAGTATCATAATAATAAATACGTATAATATTAAAAATTTCAATAACTTTTTTATCTTAATTGTCTATCATAAGTTTTTTCGTCTTTTCTTATATACTGCTTATTAAATTTTAAAAATAAATTTAAGTAATAACTTCTAGAAGGGCTTTCTATTAAAATTTATATTATAAATATCTTTAATATTATAAAAAGGCTGTGCATTTGCATCAGCCTTTCAATGTATTAAAAGATTAGAAACAAAAAATCTTATATTAACCTAATCTATTGCTTCTGAAAATATTCTTTTTTATTTAAAATTACAACCCCTGCTAATACTAAAGTCATTGCTAACATTATTGTTATATTGCTATTAACTCCACCTGTTTCAGGTAATTTACCCTTATCATAATTGCTTCCGTTATTAGTTTCTGATGGTCTTACTGTAACAATTTTATCATTCTCTGATTCTGATGGCTCTACTGGTTGTACAGGAACTATTGGTTCTTCTGGTTCTATTACTACTACTTCCTGGTCTAAGTTATCTTTATCAGAAATAAAGTAAGTATTACAATGATCAATCTCAAAAGTTACATATTCATCCCCATATACATACTCAATATATAATGATTCTTTTATTTTTTCAGGTTTTCCAGTTTCTTTATTATAATAATATAATGTAACTTCTTTATTTGATAAAGGAGATTTATATCCTATATATGCTTTAACTTCTGCTTTTCCTGGAAGATTGCCATTATGTGCAAAATCTATAATAGCTGCATTTTCATCAATCTCTAATATTTCATTTTCATATTCTGATATATAGCTAATACTTAAATTTACATCTCTAATGTCTTCATCATTAATATTATTACCATCAAAAGACCAGCTTTGATCATAACTTAATAAAAATGAAACTGTTTTTCCTGAATCTTTGATAGCTTTAAAGATTGATGAATCTACAGTTCTACTATCATTGTTTAGTTGTATCATAATATTATTATCTGCTGATTCTAATATATAGCTTATGACTTCTTCGTTAGATGTTTCGTTATTCATTTCAAATATAACTGAAAAATTATACTCTTCAGTACTTATTGAACCATCTGCTCCGGTAGCCTTTATAAATAAATTATAATTTCCAAACTCAGTTATAGGTTGTCCATCATAATTTTCCCCATTTAATAACATTTCTATAGTTCCGTGGTCAGTGTATACTTTTGGTACAAATGGAGCTGTATAACTTCCATAAGCATTTGAACTAATATTAGGATACCATTGTTCATCCAAGTTATTTTTTACTAATATATTTCCTGTTCTAACTAAATTTACATGATTATCAATGCCAGCTGAATAAGTAATCATATTCCCACTTATATCCATTAAATCAACATATTCTAACCTATAAATCCCCTCTGAAGCAGATTCAGGAATTTGGATTTCACCTCTAAATACGTTTTCTGATTCATAATATGGTAGTTCGTAATTTTCCATAAACCCATTACATGCGTAAGTTACTATAGCTACATTTGCTCCATTATCCTCTGTAACAAATCCTGATTCATCAGTGGCTTCAATAGTAAGCTGAACTGTTCCCCCTGGCATTATTACTGCATTATCAAGTTTAGTTGATATTAATTCTGGTGGAGTTACATCTCCATCATTCTCTGATGTTAATTCAATATTTTCTTCTTCTGAAACAAGATTACCATCAACTTGTATGTTTCCATCATCTTCTGTACTTATAGTTACTTCTGTTGTTACATCCTCTAGTTCATCTGCTAAAACTTTAGTTGTTACATTTGATGCTATTAATGTACATGAAAATATGCACATCAATACTTTACTCATTTGTTTGGTAATTTTCTTGTTTTTCATTTTCTCCCCTCCACAAAATTTTTTCACCAATATTTTACTATCAATTTATATTTTTGTAAATATTTTACTATTAGTTCATTATCATATTTATCTTTATAAAAATATCATTTTACATTTACATATTGCTTATTTTGCAAATATTTCCGTCCCATCTTAAAGCTTTAATCCCTCTTCCACCATGTCTATTTTTTAGTATTATCGCATTTATGCAGTTAGGATTTTCTTTTGCATCTTTTGAATCGTAATCTACTTTCCCTTCACGGAACTTATTGTCTTTATATGCTCTATCATCAAATCTCTTATCTCTGTAAAGACCTATTATTTGATCGCTATCTTGCTCAATTCTTGCGCTGTCTTGAATATCCGCTTCTGTTAGTATTTCATAAACTTCACCATTATTTCTATCAACACTTCTATTAGCTTGAGCTACTAAAACTACACATATATTTTCTTCTATAGCAAGTGTCTTAAGCCTTGATGTTATCTCCCCTAATTTCTCTGTAAGTTTAGCAGAGGAACTTGGATCTACATACTTATTTATATAATCAAGAAAGATGATATCTAGGTTATTTTTAAGCTTGTACACCTTTATTTCATTAATAAATTTATCTATACTAGTTTCAGTGCTTATATAAAGCATACTACTTAAAAGCTTAGAACAAAATTCAGAAACTTTATCCTTTTCTTCATCTGTAAGTAAATCTTTTTCAAACCTATTATTATCAATATTAAATTGACTGGCAGCCATTCTGTTTAACACTTCATCATCACTCATCTCTGCACTACCATAAATTACATTATGTCCACTAAGTGCCATGTTCTTAGCTACTTGTATTGAAAAAATACTTTTACCAACTCCACTTCTAGCAAATACAGTAATAAGTCTCCCCCTTCTAAAATTCCCTAAAACATCATCAATCTTAGTTAATCCACTTTTAACTCCCATATCCTTATTAATCTCATATAAATTTTTTAAATAATTATCATAAATATCTTCAATATTTAAATCTTTTTTAAGAGTACAATTATACAAATTAATTAAAGTGTTGCTTAACTTATTTTCCATATCTTCAATAGTCATCTCATCACTTACATGAGAACACAAGTTAAGTACAAGCCTCTTTTTATAAGCTTTAATCAATAGCTCTAGCTTTGTCTCAAAAGCAACATCAGTTGAGCTGCAGCTATAAACTTCACTAACATAGCTAACTCCACCCATCAGCTTAATTATCTCCTTATAATTTTCTAAGAAGTTAATTAAATCAATCTCCTTTTTATCATCAGCCATCTTTATAATTCCTTCATAAATCATGCTGTGATTCTCAACCTGAAACATATACTTTTTTATATTTTCATTAGCTTTAGGTATCAATCCTGGATTTACAAACATAGTCCCTAAAATACTTTGCTCTAGCTCAATATGCTGACTAGTTAACACAATATCCTCTCCTTTCTGCATATTTACTTAATCCTAAGTTACTTTCTAAATTGCCATCTAAGGTATAGCAAATTAGTCGATGTACTCTGAAGCTTTTACTTTCACTTTTTCTTTTTGCATATTTAAATAACTTTTCCAAATATGACCTTCAGGTATAAACTTATAAATTCCATTTGGCTTTATCAAAAAGCTTTTTAAATCCCATAGGTAATCATAATAAAACTTACTGTGATAAACCTCTGCATAATTATCTATAGCCTGCAATATCTGCTCTATGGTAAATACCCTTAATACACTTTCAATACAACTTGCTATATTTTTAGTTAAGGTTAATTCATTGCTGATGTTCTTCTCATTCCATTTATCAAAAATCCTTATATATATTTCTTTTTTGTTTTTATATTGTTTTATTAGAGTATCGGTTGTGATACTACTACTCGTATCACTTGAGTTACTACTTCTAGTATCACTTAAGTTACTACTGGTATTTAACTTAACTTCAGTAGTATCACTTCTGTTACTATTACTAGTATCACTTACGTTACTATTACTAGTATCGCTTGAGTTACTACTGGTATTTAACTTAACTTCAGTAGTATCACATTCGTTACTATTTATCTCACTAGTACTAGATAGATTATTAGTTATTATGTCATTATTTTTTACCTCACCAGATAAATAATCCTTAATAAACTTATAACAATTAGCTCTATTCTTCTTCATTGTTATAATATAATTTTTCTCCTTAAGAGATTTGATAAGACTAGCTATAGTATTTCTATTCTTAGTTCCAAACAAAGCCATTAAAGATTCATAAGTTGGATAGACTTCTCCAATATTTTTATAATCAAAGCTTTTAAGAGCAATTATAAAATACTTCTCATAAATATTTAACTCACTGTCATTTAAAATCATATTGCTCACTCTTGTAAAACCATTACTACTCATATATATTTAACTATCCCCCTTATTAAAATAACAGCTTGTCAAATGCATCTAATACATCATCAACATTAGCTGTACCACTTGATGACGTAAGTAAATTGGGCTGTATTACTGTTAAATCTATAGAATTAGAGCTTGTCTCACATAAGTATTCATCTACAGCTTTATATGCAATTTCCATCATCTCTTCATATTCATCAACTTCAATAAAATCACACTCCATAGACACTATCTTCATAGCATGTATATTCTTCTTACTCACCATAATAACATCACAAAACCTATTTCCATTCTTGTCTGTTGGATTTAATATGATTTTGCCTTCTTTATATCCATCCCCCTTTTCCATCTCAATTCCAACAAGGCAACAAATCTGTGCACAAGCTACATCTGATGCCTTTTCAACATAATCAGAAAAACCACTCTTCCTTGAAACTCGATCATAAAATATATTATATTTATCCTCACTTATAAGCTCCATCTCCAAAGCAGCCTTACTTGTAGATAATCCTCCAATAAGCTCTTCCTTTAACTTAATTCCAAAATCACATTTCATAATAATTAAACTTCCTTTCATATTTAATTTTTGACTCTATAATTATTTTAACAACCAATTATTTGCTGAAAATTTATTGAATATTTGTTCTATATTTATTTTATTTGTTTTATTTGCTAGATATTTGTATAAAATTTGCTTATTTATTTAGAAAATAAAAAAGCCCTATGCATCATGCACAAGACTTATAATTAGCCACTTATTGGACTCTTAAATTTAATTTATATCCTACAGACCTTATTGATATAAGTTCTGATTTAGTTAAACCTAGCTTCTTCCTTAAAAGCCATACTTGAAAATCTACATTCCTATCATTAATTAAACGTTCTTCTCCCCAAATTCTCTCTTTAATAATTTCTCTAGTTAATACCTTTCCTTTTGATGATAAAAATAGCTTTAATAACTCAATATTTAAATGAGTCAATTCATCACCTATATCGTCTACCCAAAACGTATATGTGGAAAAATCAATTTTTATATTCTTATATTTCCATACCTCATCTTCTATAATGCTTTCATCAACTCTCTCAACTACCATCTTAAAACCACCTCATAATTCAACTTTTCTTCTTTACCCTTAGCTAAATATTTAAAAGAACTTAACTTTTTATATGTATATTTATTACTATATATATAGAATACACTATGAACATGAGTTCGACAAGTGCTAATTTGTAATTTTTATACATTTTTATAACAAAAGAGATAAATCTCATGATTATACATAAAACTTATCTCTTAAAATATGCCTATAAAATTAATCTAATACTATTTCTTCTGATTCATAATTAGTATTTTTCAAATTATTATTAGAGCTTAAAAACTTATATAAATATGTACCTTCTTTTTCATCATTATTAAGCTTTATCGCTTCAATCATTCCTAAAGAAACCAATACTTTTATTTCTTCTTCTACTTTTTCAGTATCTGTTATGATAGCTTTAGCAATTTGCTCTGCATCTGCCATACCAAATACTTCTAATGTATTAATTATTTCATTTCTTAAGGCTTTCTTTTTACTCTTTCCAATTGTATTATCGTAAATATTTATTATTATTCCTAATGCAATTAATAATCCTACTACCTTAATTACTAATCCAAAATGATTAAATAATAAATAAATTCCTAGTAAACCTACCCCGATTACAATTATATAAGGTAATAATTCCTTAAAAATACTAAAAGCTATTATTGCTATAATTATATACATCAATATCTGAAACATAATTATCTCCTTTTAGGTTCTTCAATATCAAATTTTAATTGCTTATTTTCAATTAATTCATTAAGCGAATTTATCTTAAACCTAGTATCCTCAATAGAATTTTTACTATTTTTCATTACCCATTTACCATTTATATCCATAAAGTAACATTCGGTTTTAAATTCAACCTTATTATTTATATGTGAAATAGTAAGCTTTCCACCTATATACTTTAAGTTTTCTTGCTCACTACTTGTAATAATTACATTATCAATTGCATCACTATAGGCACTTAACATTTCATTAAAATCTAATTTAAAAACTGTTTTCTTCAATAAATTACTAACAACACTTTCTAATTCATTAAAAGTATTAGCAATAATATTACATATGTTATCAATATCATTCATAGTATTATTTATATTATTTAAGTTATTATCAAATCTATTATAATCCATAATTACCCTCACTTTATGCTAATTGTAATTCTAACTCTTCAGTAATATCTATTTCCTGATTCATTTGTAACGCCTTAGCTCTTATCTCTGGTGGCACTTCACTTTCAGGAATTTCTCTTGTTACAATGGTTTCTTTCCATCTTCCTATTTCTTCTTGTGAATAATGCCTTGAGATTTCTTTTATAGCTTCTTTAATTTTTTTTATGAATACCTTTGTTCCATATACAATATGACCTATAACTTCTTTAACTTTATTTATACCTCGTTTTAACCATGCTAGCATACTGTTCCAATAATTAGCTAACATACTTGTCCCAGCAATTACTGCAACACCTAATATAATCGTTGATAAAATCATATTTTACTCTCCTCCCTAGTACTTAATTGAGCCTTTACATACTCTTCTGTAACATATCTTTCTTTTATGCTTTCTTTGATAGTTACCTTTTGGTTATCTTGTTTACTTAAAAGTATTTGTCTTATAGCGTAATCAAAATTTTCATGCTTTACAAGATTGTCCCCTTCCCTTGCTGACTTAAAAGCTGCTATTCTAACAGCATTACAAATATCACTTCCGCTAACACCACTATACTTCTCTGAAATTAATTCTATATTTAAATTATTAGGCATTTTATTTGGTATATATTTTTTCCATAAAACTTCACGAACTTCTCTATTAGGTAATTCAAACTTAATATGATACTGAATACGTCTCATAAAAGCTTCGTCAAAATTATTTATAAAATTAGTCGTAAAAATTATTACGTCATCATAATCATTCATTAACATAAGTAATACAGATCGTGTTTGATTCACACTCACATCAGTGGCATTATTCATATTATTAACTCTTTTAGATAGCAATGCATCTGCTTCATCAAAAAATAAAATCAAGTTATTTTCCTTGCTATATTTAAACAAATTGCTTAAATTCTTAGCTGTTTCACCAACATATTTAGATTCTATATCTGCATAATTTACGCATAATAAATCTCTATTAAGCTCATTTGCTATAACATGAGCTGCCATAGTTTTTCCAGTTCCTGGAGGTCCATAAAGGTTTACAGCTAAATAATTATTTTTTATTACTTCATTTAACCCCCATTCTTCAAAAACCATCTTGCTATGTCTTTTAAAACTCATTAAATCAAGTAACTGACTCCTTATCGGCTCTGATAAAATAATATCATCGATCGAATATTTAGGCTTTACTGCTTCAAAATAAATACCTTTTTGAAGGCTACTTTTAGATGATTTAACTATCTTACTATCTTCTAACTTTTTATCTACGTTGTAACTTTCTCTAGTTATCGGCATGTTTCCTCCCAAAATATTTGTATTTATTAGTTATAAATATATATTATTATAAATTATAACATATTTTGATAACTTTAGAAGTATTGAGCAGTATTATTCTATAATAAAAAATCATACTAAGACTTCTTTTCTATGAGAAATTATGATAATAAAGTAAATCTTCATGCCTGCAATAGCCTTGATGGGACGAATTTACTCTATTGCTATTGATAGAAATTATTTTTCTGTAAAAAATAACTATCAGTAAATAACACAAAATTTATTTACTGATAGTTATTACACTTAATAATTACTACTACAAAAGTTCTTCCCTTAAACTTTTGCAATGTATTTTTATCCGTTATCTTACATCTTAAATAATTCTAAATTCATACAATAAGAGTTACTTTAAAATTTAA
Source organism: Clostridium sp. NSJ-145 (assembly GCF_021044725.1). Lineage (NCBI taxonomy): Bacteria > Bacillati > Bacillota > Clostridia > Eubacteriales > Clostridiaceae > Clostridium > Clostridium sp. NSJ-145. The sequence continues at coordinate 66,164 of NZ_JAJNOS010000011.1, read as the reverse complement.
TTTCCCCACCAACAAAGATTATATCAATATTTTTCATTTATTCAATGACATATTTTTCAAGTAAAATTTCTATTTTTTTCTTTATTTTAATAAATCAATTACTATTAAATTTATTTATTAATATCTATGTATTACTTCATATTTTTGTAATTTTTTATTTTACTTAATCAATTTACTTGTCGAATTTTATCTATATTTTTCTAACGCTTTATGTAATAAAATTTTATATATATATTAATTCTTATATTATTTTTACATAAATCTAAATTATATTTTTTAATATAATTTGTCCATATTTAATTCTTCTTAATAAAGTAAATGTAATAATAATTTCTACTATTACACATATCCATAATATTAATGAATCTAATTGAATCTTCATTAATTTATTTATTAAAATAGTATTCATAAAAATAAACCCATATTGAGAACAAAATATAAATGTACTCAATTCTCGCAATTCCCTTGAATACTTTAATTTAATATTGCTTTTAATTATTAATAGACACATAAACATAATTACTAAAGGCATTGTAAAATACATTGAACAATCTTCATTTTTACCTAAATTAGATTGTACTAAATATACTTCTATCAAATATATACTGAAGAAAAAACTAAAAAAACATAAGCTTTTAGTTTTATCAAATTTATCTTCAATTTTATTTATTAACATTCCAATGAAAATAAATATTGGTGAAAAAAATATTCCATTCCTAGTTGTTAAAAAAATTCTTAAATATCCATCAAAAACACTATCCAATTTTAAAATATGAATATATGTATTCCCACAACAACCTATAATATAAAGCAATATAAAGATAAACATAACAATTCCAGTTTTTAATTTAAACTTACTCCAAATATAAACATTAATTAATATTCCAACAGCTAAAGCTACAGTATACCATTGAAATGCTGGAGCTTTAAATAATAGCTCTTGAAAAAATAACATTATATTATTATCTTTAATTATCCCTTTAATAAATATCGGCATATATATAATTATCCATATTAAATATAATTTTATTAACCTTTTAATAGCATTATTTACTACATTTAACGGCCTGCTATTATTATTAAATTTTTTTAAAAACAGATATCCAGAAATAGTGAAGAAAAATGGTACTCCCATTCTTGCTATATATTGAGCTATAATATTCACAAATCCATTGTTATTACCAACATGTAAAAAAACAATTAAAAGTGCAAAAATCAATTTACTTAAATCTATTGAATCATTTTGATATTTCATCTTTACCTACCATACTAAAAATTAATTTAAACTAATATTAATAATTAAAATCAGCTTATTTCTTTACTCCTTCTTGACTGATATCCGAACATATATATTATTACTATATATATTGGTAATGTAGATGTCCATAATGAGTTATCAAATAATAATGGTAAAATAACTACTCCTGTATTAATAAATGAAACAATCTTGTTATTATAATTAAATATAGAAAATATTACTATAGAAATTATTAATATACTATATAATATTCCAACAATATTTGAGAACTGAAGCATTTCATTTAAAAAGACATTATGAAAATTATTCACATAAAAATCTAATCCAACATCAAATGTAATATTTTGAAAATTAGTTCCTATTCCCTTGGAATTTTCAATTAAATAATTAAATGCGTATTTCCAAATAACACTTCTTGATCCTAATGTAGATAAATCTCTTACATTTGATATAAGTAATATAACGATTATACCAATTGAACAAATAGCTAAACCTGAAAATATAGTTAATGCTATCTTGATATACTTATTACATCTTTGCCAATACTGTGCATATATATATGTTACTAAAATTATAGTCGCACATCCTATACTAATCATAGAATTTGTTAGTACCAAGGTTAATATGATACCTATTAATATTACTTTTCTATATCTACTTTTAAAATAATATAGTACATACATAAAAAATACTAATAAAATTAACCCATATTCACTTTTATGATTAAAAATATATGTTAGTCTTTTATCTGAAAAACTTCCTTGGTATCTAATATACATATTATGATTATAAAATTTAATTGCATCTCCACCAATTATTCTAAATATAATACTTATTATTATTGAAATAAAAAATATTATAATAACTCTATTCATAATTTTATCTAAGTCTTTTTTATAATTACATATACGAGTTGCAAATAAATACAAGAAAATAAATGCATTTATTTGATTTATCATAGAATACCAACATTTTAAAGTTAAGTTACTAACACAAAAAAAACTAGCAAATAGAATTAAACTTATCTTAAAAAAAACTTCTTTTTTCTTACTGTTAAAAATTACTTCTTTTTTCTTATATTTAAAAAGAAGTATGTTACATATCATTAGAACAAAGCTAGATAAAATAAAGGCTTCACTATATGAATTACTATAAGTCGTATAATATGGAATAAAAAATAATATAAAAAAATATAAACATAACATCAAATGAACAATTGAAATTTTTATACTTTTCATTTATCTATCACCTTTGGCTTTCAATCTATAAATTAAATATGCAACATTCAAAATACTTGTTAATATGACAACTAATAATGTTGCTATTGCTGCTCCATTTGCCCCCCATAGTTTTATAAAATAAAAATCAACTACTATATTTACTAAACCTGAAAAAATAGCAACAAACATATTAAATTTCAACTCTTTTTGTGTTACTAAAATATTACCTGCTATTACTCTAAAAGTTCCAGAAAAGAAATAACTTACAGTCAATATCCTAAATGAAGTTATAGCATCTAAATACTCCGGTCCAAATAATATAGTAATAATCCATGGTGCAAATACAAATAATACTGCTGATATTATTAAGTTGAATATTCCAAAATAAAGTGTTAACATATTATACTTACTTAGGCACCATTTTTTATCCTTATACTTTTGTGCAAAATATGGATATATAAATGTAACCAATGATAATGGAATAAAGCTTAATGCCGAAGGAATCATAGTTGCAATTTTATATGATGCAATTGTAGATTCACTAGAAATAACTAATCCAATTACAAAAATATCAAATAAATATAATACTTGTGATAATCCTGAATTAATCATACTGGTAAATGAAATGTTCTTTATTTCATTTTTCAACTTAGTATTTATATCAAGCTCTTTTACTCTATCAGTACCTTTTTTTATAAATTTAGCACTATATATAATAGTTATAAAATATGCTATATATCTTCCATAAATAAGTCCAAACTCTTTAAATATGTACGCTCCTATTACGGAAAATAAAAATATCAGAAATGTATTCAACATAGATATTTTAGAAAATTCTATGGAAAGTTTATTTGCACGCAAATAAGAAGATTGCATTTCAAATATTAAAATAAATATAGGCATAATACATAGTAATCCTAATACATAATTAGCATTATGTATTGGTAAAGGTATAAATAATGCTATGCATATTATTAGAATTGCTATTATCATATCAATACTTATTCCAAATTTTTGTCCCCATTTAAATATTTTATAATTTAAATCATAATCTTCACTTTTCTCACTACATATTTGTAGAATCCCATAGCTAATTCCAAAGCCATTCAGTAGTAATATAAAGCTAAAAATATTCCAAGCATATGTGAAAACTCCATACTCTTCTTTAGTTATAATTCTAACTAATATTGCACTACTCATAAAACCTATAATCTTATTCAAAACTCCACTTCCAAATATATAAAAAAAACCTTTCTTATGTAAGCTTTGAATTTTATCTATTATTTTTTGATTCATTTACTTTATTTTTTTCCTCCAATTCATAATAAAAACATTTAATACTTGATAAAACACTTACTACTATTAATTTATCAACAACTTTTCCTGATTCTAATAATTTATTTATATTTCTTTCAATTTTAGAAAATCCTACGCATAACTTATAGTTTTCTTTGCAATAATTATTTATATAAGTATTAAACTCTTTATTATTATCATACCAATATTGTACATCTGACATGTTTATTGGTTCTTTTTTAAATTTTCTTTTCACCTTAAATTTCAATCTATTATATTTTCTTAAAAACTCACCATAAAATTTAATAGATGAATTTACAGAAACTCCTGTATTACCATATTTAATCTTTGCAGCATTAGGGTATTTCTTTATTAACCATCTACGTAAAGTATGCTGCTTAACTCTCATCTCCCAAGGGATACTCAAATAATTCTTTAAAAATTCTTTATCTCCAAAAGGAGTTGCAACTTCTGTGAAATTTTGTCTTATAAAATATGATGTCATTCCAAATATCATACCTCTAGTATAAAACCAATATAGCTCATTTCTATATTTCTTAAACCTATTTGCTATACTTAAGTCTACTGTAAAATCTTTTCCATATTCCAAAGTGTTAGAATATCTAAATCTTAAGTAATTATTATCAGGCTGACCATCACATCTATCAATTACCATGCTTCCGTCATAGATATCTCCTAACAATCCAGTTGTTTCAACCCCATAAATATAAGGATTCATCATTTCTAACATATCCTTACCACCAGTAATTCCATAATATACTGTTGCACCATTATTCATTAAAATATTCTCATCTATATTTAACATGCACTTAGCATTATCAATTGATCTAAATACATAATCATAATTCAAATTCTTTGCTATTTTTTTAGAGATAATATCATCCTTCGCACCTGATTGTGAATAACAATCTAGTAATACATTTTCTTCATTTAATTCTTTAGCTGAATAGCAAATCATTCTACTATCTAATCCACCACTAACATCTAATAAGTTGATAAAATTATACTCTTTATTTTTATTAAATATCTTTTTTAATGAATTTTTAAAGCTTCTATCTAAATTTTCTATAGCGTCATCTATGCTTATCTCCTTTTGCTCGTAATCACAAATAAAATATTTATGTATACTAGAAGAATCATTAGATATTTTAATATATTCACCAGGATATAACCTTAATATTTCTTTAATACTTGTAGACTTATCTAAAAAATAACCATAAGCCATAAATTGACTTAGCGATTCTTCATTTAGTGATATTTTTACATTATTAACTTTTAATGTATCTGTAATATAATTTAACTGCGAGCCAATTATATACTTATTATTTTTTTGATAATAATATATTGCTTTTTCTCCTAAAGGTGATGTGAAAATATACCATTCATTATCATCCTTGTAGTAAATTGCCCCTGAAAAGCTACCTTCAAACTGTGAAAAAAATGTCTTATCTTCTTTAGAAATAATCTCTACTAATTTATCTAAAGTATTACAATTATATCTACTTAATAGTTCTGATTTATTTAATATAATACCGTCTATGATAACTATAATTTTATTATTTTGAAAAAACACTTTATCATCTAAGAATTTTTTCAAAACATTTCTTCTTATATGCCATTTACTATACTCTAAATTATCTTGAATACAATTTTGATTATTATAATTGTTTAGTACTATCCTATTACTTAAATTACTTATACAAAATCCAGGCATAATCTTCCTCCTATTTAAATCTCATCTATCCACTTAAAAAAGCATCTATAATTAATTGATGCATCAAAATTTTTGCTCCATATTTGTCTAGATCTTTTTTTCATAATAATTTTCTCTTCATCTGGTAGCTCTTTATATTTAATTAGAATTTCAGCCAATTCTTCCTCTTTAAAGTTCTTGTCTAATAAAAAGCCATTAAACTTATCTGTAATTATTTCAGATGTACCTCCAACATCAGTAGCTATTACTACAATGCCTTTTGATTGAGCTTCCATAATTGATACTGGTAAGCCTTCTGCTAAACTAACATTTATAAATAAATCAAAATTCTGAATTTCATATTGCTTTAGTATTTCTTCATTATCGACTTGCCCCTTAAATATATATCTTATATTATCTGGAAGTATTTTACACAACTCTAGTATCTCTTCTTTATTTTTTCCATCTCCATAATGTGTCCATTCCACTTCGAAGTCTGTAATATACATTAAGGATTTTACTATTAAATCTATTCTTTTTACGTCTACTATATTTGAACAGCTTACTATTTTAAATTTATCATCTTGAATTCTTAAATTATATCCATAATCCTTTGTTCCTAAAAATGATATCTTTAACTTATTTCTATCTATATCTCTATACCTAGATACAATATAGTCATATCCATTTTTGCATATAGGCAATATATAATCAGTATTATTAAAAATTTGATTTCTAAATGGTATATAGCCTAATTCGCTTCTATATTCATATAAGTCATATCCATGACATCTAGAAATTATCTTTATTTCTTTAAATCTACTACTTAATTTTGAAGCTATATATGCATGCTCTGCCATCCAGTACGAATAAATCACTAATTGTGTTAAATCTATTTGACTTTTATCAATGTAATCTTCTATTTGAACATATAATTTTATAGTTCTACTCCAAAACCATATCATTTTCTTAATTTTTTTGATAACATTCTTTTTCGATTTTAAGATATAATTTATTTCTCTCCAAATATCCTTATCACAAAAAAAAGTTAAATATTGTTTAAATAACTTGTTTAATTTGATATCTTCAAATTCAATAGTTTTTATATTAACTTTATCGTTATTTATCTCTCTTTTTTTATTCATAGTAGTAAATAAAGGTACAATATAAATATTATTAATACATTCACATGCTTCTATCTCATTTAATAAGTAAGTTTCTTTTGACCCAAATGGAAATTCACTTGTAAATAGCATTATATCTTTCATAACTAAATCCCCTATTTTCTATAGTTTATCTAAAATATATTTCATTATTGAATCCCAACTATATTTTTCTGCAGCTAAATTTCTCATATTTTTATGTAAGTTAGTATCATTTCTTACTTTTATAGCAAAATCGATAGCTTTATTTATATCTATAGGAGAATTATCATTTTTAAACTGTAGCGCAAATTCACAATCTGAACTCAGTTCTTTTTCTTCATAAGCATATATAAATGGTAATCCTGATGCACAGTATTCTTTCTCTTTAAGTGTTGATACTTTCGAAAGTCCAAGTCTATAGAGCCCTAATGAGGCTACTCCAATATCAGCCTTAGACTTTATATCTTCTAGTTCATTACCTACTTTTGTTCCTAAGAACTTAACACTATCTTTTAAATTATATTTATCAACTAATTTCTTTAACTCTTCTAGTTCTGTTCCACTTCCTACTATCCATAATTCAGGCTTTATGTTCAAAGTCGTATCATATTCCCTTAAACCTTCTATAAACCTATCTATGCCATGCCATGGACTTAAATTTGCAACTATCATAAATATAACTTTTTCATTGCTACTTTTATGGTTCCTTACTGGAATAGATTTTAAATCTACACCATTATCAACTTCTATTGCATTTACTCCCCATAGTCTTTTACTTACCGGATTATATGTAACAATTAAATCAAGTACTTTATAAGCTCTTTTTATATTTAAATCCTCATCAATTAATAACGCTCTTTTTATTATATATTTAAGATATTTTTTTTCATTTAAAATATCTTTATTAGCTAATACTTGTTCTTTTCTATATGGATATGTTGGAATTTCTAAAATAATCTTAACTTTTATTTTTTTTAAATTTTTAAATAACCTATATGTTTGTGTATCAAAATAATTATATCTTGAATACAAAATATTTATATTGTTTAATTTACACCATTTTTCTATAAATTTATATTTGTCTATTCTAAATTTAATTTTATTTGTAATATTAATTTTATCTATAATATTATTATCTATATCATAAATGATAAATCCGTTCTTATTTTCGAATGTATAAAATACATTGTATCCCAGATTACTCAAAGCTTTACATTGAGCAATAATTTTTTTTGATGTGCCAATTCCCTTTGGTAAATCTTCTCTTACATGTGAAAAAAATAGTAAATTCATTTTACCTCCATTGTTTTTATATTAAATAATTATGTAATTCTTTTGCGTAATCAAATTGATTTATATACATTTCTAAAGTTATTGTTATAATTATCAATGCTAAACTTACATTTTATTGTATTATAAGCATTCTTACTTAGTTCAGTTCTTATTTGTTTATTTGAAATTAAATAATCTATAATTTTGGATAACTCTTCTAAATCCCCTGGTGATATTAGCATTCCATTGTAATTATGTTTTATAACATTAGGGATTCCTCCTATATTCGTAGATATATTAGGGATTCCTCTTGCCATAGTTTCTAAAATTGCCATTGGCATACCTTCATTATATGACGGTAGAATATTGATAATAGAATTATTTAATATTTCTTCTTTCTCTTCTTTATTGATCCATCCTGTAACAATAATCCTATTTTCTAGTTTTTTTTCTAATATTATTCTTTTTACATTTTCAATTTCTCCATCACCACATAAATATAATTGAATATTTTTGTGTTTTTCCAAAATATTATCTACTACTTTTAAAAGATCATATATACCTTTTCTTTTGCCTAATCTTCCAAAAAAGCAAATAATTTCACCATTTTCATTGTATTTATATTCATCAATTGATACAGCATTATTTATTACCACTATTTTATTATTAGTAATTTTTTTGTAAAATTCTTCCCATTGCTGGCTCAATACAATTAACTTATTTGGTAAACTTAAAATAAATTTAATATAAATTCTAATAATAATATTACTTTTTTCATAAAATTTATCGAATTGCGAGGCATGTATATGTAATAATACTTTTTTTCTAAATAACTTAGCTATAATAATAATTAAAGATTTTCTATAAAAACTTCCATCCTGAGCTACATGTATATGTAATATATCTATTTTTTCTTTAATTATAATCTTTATTATTTTCAATATAATTGATATTGTGAAAATAAGTCTTTCTCTTAATTTTCCTTCTTTCCAGGTTGCCATATAAATTATGTTTATATCATCAAATTTAAAATTCTCATAAAAATTTTTAATAACTGTTGAAATTCCACCCATAGAATCTTTACTTGGCCCTAACATTAATACATTCATGTAAATTACCTACCTACTATTTAAAACTAATTTAAGAAATTTTAAATTTCCGATTATATATCTTTTAAACATTCTTTTTGGTTCTTGAATAAATCTATGAAACCATTCCAGTCCACACCTTTGCATCCATTTCGGTGCTCTTGTTGTTTTACCTGCAATAACATCAAAACTACCACCAACCCCCATGGCAAATGGAACTCTCATAATATCCATATGTTCTCTTATCCAAAATTCTTTCATTGGAGAACTAAATGCTACAAATAATATATCTGCATCTGAATTTCTAATTTCTTCTGCAATATTCTTAGATTCTTCCTCTTTAAAATACCCATTTCTATATCCTGCAACATTTAATGTAGGATACTTTTCCTTAAATATTTTTACTACTTCTTCTACAACTTCTTGCTTAGCTCCAAAAAAATACGGTCTATATCCTTTTTCAGCCGATACTTTAACCAATTCTGTAAATATATCTATTCCTGCAACTCTTTCTGGTAACGGATTCCCTAAGAATTTTGATCCCCATACTATAGATTGCCCATCTGCATTAATTAAAGGACATTCATTAATTATTTTAGTTAGCTCTTCATTTTCCTGCATTAAATTAACTTTACTTGCATTAATTACAACATGCTGTACGCATTCTTTACTTTCTATATATTTTTGTATTTGATCTAATGTTTCATCCATAGTTAATGCATCAACAAATGTATTTAAAAACTTAACTCTTTTGCTCATTAAATTCTATCCTTTTCTTATAAAATGTTAGGTTACAAAAATTGTAACCTAACATTTTTTATTTTATATTCTATAAACTTTTTTACCTGAATGAATTACATTTCTTGTATCATAAACTATCTTTCCATTTATTAACTCTTGATTGTTTCTAATCTCATCATGATTTACTAAAACTACTACTAATTCAGTATCACTTAAGAAATCATCTAAATTCATAACTTGATTTTCAAATTTCTTTTCTTTTATAAATGGATCATATATTTTAACTGTATCTATATTATACTTTTCAAATATATCCAATAATTGTAATGTTGGACTTTCTCTCATATCATCAACATTTTCTTTATATGTTAATCCATATAATCCAACCTTTGAATAATCTTTAACATTATTTTCCTTCATTATTTTATGTATTTTATCAAATACATATTGTGGCATAGCATCATTAACTTCTCTAGCACCTAGTACAACATTAACTATATCAGGATAATCACCAACTAAGAACCATGGGTCAACTGATATACAATGTCCTCCAACTCCTGGTCCCGGAGTTAATATATTAACTCTAGGGTGCTTATTAGCTATTCTTATAAGTTCATATACATCCATACCTTCTTTATCACACATCTTAGCTAACTCATTAGCAAATGCTATATTAATATCTCTAAATGTATTTTCTACAACTTTACTCATTTCAGCAGTTTTTATATCAGTAACAACTATTTCATTTTTACAGAAACTTTCATACCAAGATTTAACTTCTTCTCCAACTTCTCTTGAGTCAGCGCCTATTGTTCTTGAGTTATGCTCTAATTCATAAACCATTTTTCCTGGTATTATTCTTTCCGGAGCGTGAACTAAATGAATATCTTGTCCAATTTTAAATCCAGACTCTTCAATTATCGGTCTAACAAATCTATCAATTGTTCCTGGTGAAATTGTTGATTCGATGACTAAAATCGTATTTGGTTCACAAACTTTTAGTACTTGCTTAGTTGCTGCAATAACATACTTAGCGTCTATCTTTTTTGAGTCAGCTATATATGGAGTTGGTACTGTAATTATGTATCTATTAGTTCTCTCATATTCCTTTTTAAATGTAATACCTTTATCTAAAGCAGTTCTAAAAACTTCTTCTAAGCCTTCTTCTTCAAAAGTTAATTCTCCTCTATTTAAAGTATCAACTAATTTTTCATTTAAATCAGTCCCTACTACTTCAACTCCATTAGCTGCAAACATTAAACTTGTAGGTAGTCCTATGTAACCTAATCCTATAATATTTAATTTGCCCACTCTATTTTCCCCCTCCAATAAAATTAAAATTTTCTTCTATTATTTCTAAAATTCTGCCACATGCTCTCCCATCCCCGTATGGATTAGTTGCTTGTGCCATGGTTTTATATGTTTCTTCATTATTTATTAATTCATTTGCTATATTAATTATTGTTTCTTTATTAATCCCTGCTAACTTAACAGTTCCTGCTTCAACTGCTTCCGGTCTTTCCGTTTCTGTTCTTAAAACCATAACTGGCTTTCCTAATGCTGGAGCTTCTTCTTGAATTCCACCTGAATCAGTCATTATTAAGTAAACCTTAGCCATTAAGTTAGTAAATTCAACATATTCTAATGGTTCTATTAAGTGAACTTTATCTAAATATTCATCAAAATATTTATGTGCTAATTCTCTAATCGATGGATTTTTATGCATTGGGAATATTACTTCTACATCATCATTACCACTAATTAGTTCAATCATAGCTTTAAAGATATTCTCCATTGGTTCACCCCAATTTTCTCTTCTATGAGTAGTAAGTAATATAACTTTTTTATTTTCAAAATCAATATTATTTAAAGTTTTATCTTGAAATATATGATTTTCATTAACAACACTTAATAATGCATCTATTACTGTATTTCCAGTTACATATATCTTTTCTTTATTTACACCTTCAGAAAGCAAGTTTTTCTCATTAGTCTTTGTAGGCGCAAAATGTAAATTAGTTATAACACCAGTTAATTTTCTATTAGCTTCTTCAGGAAATGGTGAATATATATCATAACTTCTTAATCCTGCTTCAACATGCCCTACTGGAACTTTATTATAAAAGGCAGCTAAAGCTCCATTTAAAGTAGTTGATGTATCTCCATGAACTAATACAATATGTGGAGTACATTGCTTTATAACTTCATCTACTCCTTTTAGTACCTTATTAGAAATATCAATTATAGTTTGACCGTGAGCCATTATATTTAAGTCATATTGTGGTTTAATATCAAATATCTCCAAAACTGAATCTAACATCTCTCTATGTTGTGCTGTTACATAAACAATAGATTCAAATCTTTCATCTTTTTCAAGAGCTTTTACTAATGGAGCCATTTTAATTGCTTCTGGTCTAGTACCAAATACGCTCATAACCTTTATCTTTTCCATATTTTATCTCCCTTTATTAACTTGCATTTTTATCCCCAAACAGCACCAACACTGTTTTTAAAATCAATTTAATATCTATTAATAAACTTCTTTCTTCAACATATTTAATATCAAGCTTCATCCACTCTTCAAAATCAATGTTATTTCTTCCGCTTACTTGCCAATAACAAGTTAATCCTGGTTTTACTTCATGTCTCTTATTCATCCAAGATTCAAACTGTTCAACCTCTTTTGGCAAGCTCGGTCTCGGTCCAACAAGACTCATATCTCCTTTAAGAATATTTACAAGCTGAGGTATTTCATCTAAGCTTGTCTTCCTAATAAATCTTCCAACTTTAGTAACTCTAGGATCATCTTTCATTTTAAACATTGGTCCTGACATTTCATTTTGTGCTTCAAGATTTTTCTTTAACTCTTCAGCATTTACTACCATTGATCTGAATTTGTACATTTTAAATTTCTTCCCATATCTCCCTACACGCTCTTGAGAAAATATTACTGGACCTTTAGATTCTAACTTTATTAAAACCATAGTTACTAAAAGTATTGGGCTTAATAAAATTAATCCACATAATGAAGCAATTACATCTATACCTCTTTTAAGAAACTTATAGTTTTTGCTCTTTTGCAGTACAATATCACATTCATTAACGCTATATTGTAATTCCTCCATAACATAGCACCCCTAACTTTTTATATTTATTAATCAAAAACAAAAAAACACTATAAAATTAATTAAAACAACTAAAAAACTCCATAAAAAATTCCGGTATTCCCCCAAATACCGGAATCTAAAACATACCAAAACAAACTTACTGCACTTGTTTTAAATGAAACCTCTCTTCCTAATATCAGAAGTATAGTTTCAAATACCCAAATTCCGTGTATTCTATGGTAAAAATTAAATTTGAATCTTTAATCACTCAATTTTATGTAAATATTTTTCACTGCAAACTAACCTTTCACTTTACCTCTTTTGCGAAGCAAAACTATCGCACTCAGCATAGCTATGCTTTAGACCTTTACGCCAGCAAAACCTTCCCCCTGACATAGTCACTTCCCCGCTAAACATAACTACATTTTTACTTTAACTCTTTTGCCAACCAAAGCTACTGCCCTTAGCGTAGCTGACTTTTTGGCTTTTGTGCTAGCAAAACTTTCCCTTCGAGTCAGAAACTACTAATTCCCATAATAGTAATAGTATTTATTCTTACTATTTTCTACCCCATTAAGAACAGTTCCGATAATATTTCCATTAACTTTCTTTATTGCATTAACAGAGTTCATAACAACATCTTTCTTCGTTTGTCCAGCTTTTACAACTAAGATTGTCCCATCCACCTTTGTTGAAAGTACCTGTGAATCTGTTACAGCACCAATTGGAGGTGTATCCATTATTATGTAATCAAAATGCTTTTTCATTTCATCTAAGAAAGTCCCCATAGCTTTTGAACCTAGCATTTCTGAAGGATTTGGTGGTATTTTACCAGCTGGTACTACCGTTAATCCTTCATTATATTTAACAGCTACATCTTCCATAGTCTTTCTATGTAATAAAAGGTCTGATAAACCGTAATTATTTGATATTCTAAATAATTTATGAAGTGAAGGCTTTCTCAAATCACAATCAATTAAAAGAACTTTACTTTCGCCTTGAGATATTGCTAATGCTAAATTTCCTGAAGTTGTACTCTTTCCTTCACCCGGTTCTGAACTTGTAACTACTATAGTCTTATATTCTTTATCAAAAGAAGAATATTGAATATTAGTTCTAAGAGTTCTATAAGCTTCCGCTGCTATAGATTTAGGTTTTTTATCAACTATAAACATTCTTTTACCTCCTAAACTTCATCTAAATTTGGAATAATTCCAAGTACAGGTATTTCTAATTCTTTTTCTAACTGTTCTTTATTTTTATAAGTATTATCTAAGTATTCAAGAAGGAATACTAAACCTACACTTACCATTAATCCTAAAAGAAAAGCTATTGCTATATTCATAACTTTATTTGGACTTACTGGGTTCTTTGGAGTTTCTACAGCTTCTATTACTCTAACATTACCATTTGGTACTAACTCCTTAGCTGTTTTTATAAAATTATTTGAAATAGCTTTAAGCATTACTTCTGCTTCTTTCGGATCTTTACTTTGATACTTTATTTGTAATATTTGAGTATCTGTAACTGGCACTACTGTTAAAGCACTTGATACAGTTCCAACTTCTAAGTCATATTTCGAGTCCTTAATTGCACTTGTTAATAAATCTCTAGTCTTAATTGTTTCTGAATAAGTCTTTAATAGCTTTTGATACATAGCTATATCATTGCTATTATATGTTTCTGTTGAATTTTCTTCTTTACCAACAAAAAGTTTTGTGCTTGCTTCGTATACTGGATCAATTATAAAGAAACTAAAAACCCCTGCTATAACTGTAGCCAAGATAGTTATTAAAGCTATCATCTTCCAACGTTTCTTTAAAGCTTCAAAAATCTCTTCAATGCTTATCACTTGTTCTTCCATTAAACTCACTCCTATTTTAAATTTTATAATGTCATTACTTAATATTTGGAATCATACCTAAACAAGGTATATCTAAACTCTCTTCAATTTCGTCCTTACTATTAAAACTGTTGTTCATAAATTCTTTAAATAGCGCTATTCCAACACCAATAGCTAGTCCCAAAATTAGGCCAATTAAAATATTTATAACCTTATTTGGCCCAATGGGATTTACTGGAATTATTGGTTGCTGAGTAATATGTACATTCCCATTTGGATAAAGAGTTTTTGAAAGTTTCATAAATTCCTCTGTTAATCCATAAATCATATTATAAGATTCTTCTTTACTATCACTTACATACTTTAACTTAAGAATCTGAGTATCTGAAATAGGTACTGCACTTGATTTACTCATAGCCTCTTCCACAGTCACATCTTCACCCACATTGCTTATAGCTTTACTCATGAGATTCTTTGTCTTAAAAATCTCGCTATAAGTCTTAAGCAATCTTTGATACAAAGTAATCTCTTCATTAGTATAATCAGAAGATACATTTTTAAAATTCTCTTTACCTATAAAAACCTTAGTAGTAGCTTCATACTGTGGTGATATAAAGAAAAAAGTTATAATTGCAGTTACTAAAGTTACGGTTAAAGTAGATATTAAAATTAATCTAATATTATCTTTTAAACTTTTTATAATATTTTCAATCTTCAATTCCCTCATATAACATCCCTTTGCTGTTTTATTTTTCCAAATCAAAACACTATTCATATAGATTGCATACAGAATTATATCAATTAATAATTATTTTGAAAACATTATTCGACATTTTTCTTACATCCTCTTTTTGTTATTTTTTATGTTTTTTTAATCTATATTAAAACATTTCAATTAATTCCAAAAAAATGTAGTTTATTTTTATAATAAACTACATCTCTTATTTTATTAATAAAAAAACGATTATGTATTTGACTACATAACCGTTTCTATAACACTATCATAATTAACTACCTTTAATATAACTTTTTTAAATAATTTACCACACTCTTCTTTTATAGCATAAAAAGAATTATCAGTTCCAATCCTAAAATTTTCTGTTTCTTTATTCTTTTTAATATAATATATTTTAGAATTAAAGATGTCCTTACCTATAATATAATTTTTATTCTCCTTTAAGAAAATACATCTATAAAGTTTCAATTCTTCCCTCATATATTTGCATCCTCCTTCTATAATTTCACGGAAAAACCTTATACATTTACATTAATCCGGTATTCACTTTAATTTATTTTTATATTTCACTATTTTCAGAAACTTTTTATCATATGCAGACTAATTATAATTTATAGAGATAATTTAGTAAACATACTTACACTTTTTATATTTTTCCAAATTAACATATATTTTTCTTTATCTCTTCATATTATCACCAAAATATGTTATACTTTATTTAGAACATATGTTTTCTATTCTAAATTTGAAAGGAGCTTTTTCTTATCTATGAAAAAATCTAATATCATCTCTAATCTTGATATGAATAATCAATTCACATCATCTAAAAACTCACCTAAAGTAAATTCTCACTATAAAAAGGAAATAAATTTAGTAGAAACTCTAAAAAAAGCCAAAGAAAAAGACCAGGGTTCAATACTTACCTTAATTAATAAGTACTATCCCCTGGTAGATAAATATAGTAATATATATAAATTAAAGAATTATGAAAAATCTGACCTAAATCAAGAAGGCAATATAGCAATTCTTAATGCCATAAACAAATTTGACCTTTCTAAAAATCTAAATGCCTTTGATGGATATACTATTAACTCTATAAGAAATAAATTTGGTACTCTTGCTAGAATCCATATTAAAAGAAATACTGAATCAAGTCTTAATATTTTGGGCAACGATGAAGAGCTGGTAGAAATAATTGACCTTATCGAAGATCCTATTAATATTGAAGAAAACTATATCAAATCTGATGAATCCTCAAGAATACACTCTGCTCTTAATACTCTCTCAAAAGAAGAACTTACCTTAATAGATGCAATCTATCTAACTAAATCTCATTCTCTTTTAAAATACTGTAAAGAAAATAATCTCACCTACCATATAACTAGGAGAAAATTAAAAAAGTCACTAGAAAAACTTAAAACATATCTCCAATAAGGTTGCTCACATCTATTATTACTTTCCAAGCGGAGCATCATTTTGAATATTATCGTTAACTCCAGCTGTACCTTCATCTGTTGTATTATTATTATTATTGTCTACTGTTGGTTTTTCATCATTTGTTGGAGGTATTACTTCTTCTGGTGGAACTACCACAGGAGGTACTACTTCTGTAGGTGGTATTGGTTTTATCTCTATCGGTTGTTTAACGTATATAACAATACCTTGAATATTGCTGTCATTAGTTCTATAAAGAATTGTATCATTTTCTAATTCATATCTTTTATTATTTATTACATTATTATATATATTTCTTGCAGCTGCATTAACTTCAGCATTGCCAGTATCAATCTTTTTCACATTATACCCTTCAAACAAAGTCCATAATGCAACCTGAGTAGCTAAATAAGCTTCATCTTCATCATTTACACCTAACTCTTCAACACTTCTATTTGGATATCCATTTGATAGTATAATATTTATATCACCATTTGCCGGTCCATCAGATTTAAACCTCTCTCCAGTAGGATAATCTTTATCTAAATCAAGACAATACCCAAGGCCTGCTGCTGAAACTATCTTCTGAACATTAACAACAAAATCATCATAATAGAATTTACCTATTATATTATCTTCAGTATTTATAAATAATCCTTCAGGTGCTACACTATAATTTTCATTATTAAGTGCAAATCCACTCACTGTTGTACTTAATAAAACAAATGCTAATACTAAAATAATAACTTTAAACTGAAAAGATTTAAAAGCTTTCATAATTATCACCTCTGTACTTTTTTATCATTAGCTTTTATTAGTGTTACTTAACAGTTATTAATAGTATTAGAATTTTTTATATAATTATTACTTATTCTTTCAAATTTAGTATTCTCTAAAAATTTATAAAAATTTAATCTATTACATGTAATATTTCAATAATTAACCTTATATATTTAAATGTCTAACTTTTTATTAATTTTTGAAAGGAGTATTTTATGGCAGTAGCTTCTCTAGTACTCGGAATAGTTTCCATTATCTTTAGTTTCTTTGGTGGAATTAATTTCTTTGGTGGAATCATAGGTATTGTTGGAATCATATTAGGTGTTTATGGCAAAAAAGATGAATCAAAAAAAGGCATGGCAACAGCTGGTTTAGTATGTTCTATTATTGGAACTGTTTTATGCTTTATATTCTATGTAGCTTGCGTTGCATGTGTTGGAAGCCTAGGAGCAATGTACTAATAAAAATTATCATTACTAATATTCAAACGGCTATCTCAAACTTTAAAGTTACTATATTTTGAGATAGCCTTTTCATTATTTAAGGAGATATATATGAATTATTTTAGTTTTTTTAATATAAATATTCCATCTTATAGTATTATGATACTTATTGGATTAATTATAGGAAATGTTTTTGCGTTTTTTATAATAAAAAAAAGAAATTTAATCCTAGACGATTTTATACTCATTGAAACATACGGATTAGCTTTTGGAATGCTAGGAGCTAAATTGCTATACTTATTTATTTGTAGGAAAGAAATTGATTTTACTAGAATTTTAGATTGGAATTATATTCAGCCATATATAAAAGGTGGCTTTGTATTTTACGGTGGCTTTATTGGTGGTCTACTCGGAATTTACCTGATTAAAATTATTCATAAAATAGATGTACTAAAATATTTATCAGAATTAATATTCTGTATACCATTAGTCCATGGTTTTGGAAGAATTGGATGCTACCTATCCGGTTGTTGCTATGGAGTTCCCTATGACGGTCCTTTCAATATCGAGTATCATAATATACCTTATACATTATGTGATGTTAAGCTATTTCCAATACAATTAGTTGAAGCGATATCATTATTTTTACTTGCCATGATATTCTTTTATTTAATATTAAAATATAGAGGCTCAATAAAACTAATTTTATATTACTTCATTTCATATAGTATTCTTCGTTTTTTTATAGAATTTTATCGATACGACTCAGCAAGAGGTGGAATATGGATACTATCAACATCACAATGGATTAGCTTAATTATACTTATTATTAGTATTATAATTCTAATTTTTAATAGAAGTTTATGTACTAAGGTAACGAATGCAAGGTAATTAATGGTAATCTTATATACCTCAAATTAAAACTATAATTTTCATTTTATAGATACGAAAGGACAAGTTATATAACTGTATATAACCTGTCCTTTTATTATTTTGTAATCCATCTATCTAAATAGACAGCCCCATTTATCATATCAAACTTAAAAAATTCCTAATATCTTCTTTCTTTCTTTAATAGTATTTCCTACAAACTCAACCTCTTCATTATTTAACATAGCTTCTGAAGACTCTTTGAATAAACTTATATCTTCTTTTTCTACTATATTTAAAAATTTAGTTAAATCAGTATCTCTCTTACTATCTCTATGCCCATCAGAACCTACAAAATTATAAACTCTATTCATCAAATAAATTTCAGCTGTTTTCTTAACATCTTTACCAAATCCACCTGTAACACTTCCAGCATTAAGTTGGAATAAACATCCCTCATTTATTAGCTTGTTTATTAATGATGGTTTCTTTATAAATGGTCTATATCTTTCAGGATGAGCTATTATAGGGGTTATCCCTTTTAGCTGTAACTCATATAAATTATCTATAACTTCATCTAAATTAAACTCTAACATCGGCAACTCAATTAACATATATTTTGTTCCATTAATTGTACCAATAATCCCTGCATCATAATATTTAATTATTCTGTCTGCATAATAAACCTCTTGTCCTTGGTATATCTCAATGTTTATATTATTATCCTTAGCTAACTTCCTAAGCTTATCTACTTCTCCAGTAACTTCGCTATACTCATAAGCAAATCTTCCTCTCATAAAATGAGGAGTTGCCACTATCTTTTTAGTGCCACATCTTTCAGCTATCCTTAACATTTCCAATGCCATTTCCTCATTTTTTGCCCCATCATCAATTCCTGGTATAATATGCGAGTGTATATCAATCATACTTTCTATATCCCTCTCTTTAAAAATCCTTAAATATTACCTATTTTATAATCTAATATACTAAACATTATACAATATAATATATGATTTTAACTATAGCATTTTTATGTACAAACTGTTACTAAAATACAATTATCATTTTAATATCCAGAATCATAGCTTTCAGTTATTATATTTATACATATTATTCTATATAGCATTTATCTATAAATCTGACCCATATAAAAAAGACTCAGTCAGATAAAAATCCAACTGAGTCTATACTATTCTTTCCCCTTGCCGAAGGCAACCTTTCACTTTTAACGAAGTAAAACCTTTCCCCTCACCGCAGGTGACCTTTCACTTTTGCGAAGCAAACCTTTCTCCTCACCACAGGTGACCCTTCACCTTTGACAAAGTCAAACCATCACCTCACCACAGGTGACCTTTCACCTTTGACGAAGTCAAACCATCACCTCACCACAGGTGACCTTTCCCCTCGACGTAGTCGACTAAATCGCTTCTTCTTCAATAGCTACTGGTTGTACTACTTCTTTGTTAATTCCAACTATCTTCATGATTTGCTCTGATCTTTCCTTAGTTGATCCTTTGATTACTGAGTATTTAACATTTTCAGCATCTAAGAATCCTAAGATAGCCTTGTCCACAGCTTGAGCAACTTCCTCATCTTGCCATCTTACTCCGTCTTTCTTATATCCAAACTCTCTTGGTACGAAGAATATGTAATCATATTGTGGTAAATCTCTTAAAGCTAAGCTATATAAATCTTTTAATATTTCGATTTCCTTCTTAGATCTAACTTTATCTCCAAGCATTAATCTTCCATATATATATGGTACAAATGTAGCATAGTCAGTTACCGCATAATCAAAGCTATCTAAGCTTTTTTCTAAATGTAACTGACCTAAATATATTCCGTATTGTTCAGAGATTGATTCAATCATTCCCTTTTCTCTTAAGTAATCTGTGCTATATTCTGTAGCAACACCTACATTTATATCTCTAATCTTTAAGTCTACATATAGTTGTTGAATTAGTGTTGTCTTCCCACATCTAGGTCCCCCTAGGATTGCAATTCTTACTGGCATTGGCAACTCCTCCAAATATTTATAATAAATTTCAATCAATTATTCGTTATAATAGATTTTAATTATAACAACAAAATTCGACTTTTTCAACCTTTAAGGTAAAAGTAATAATTAGCAATTAAAGTATCATATTTTATCATCTCATTTGTCATAATATAACTCATCACTTCATATTATTAATTAAATTATTTATAATTGGAGGATATCTTGAATTTTGATGGTATTATTATTGGTTTAGTTTCTTTTCTCATAATAGGATTATTTCATCCTATAGTAATAAAAGGTGAATATCACTTTTCTAAAAATATTTGGCCAATTTTCTTAGTAGTAGGAATTGTATTTCTTGCAATATCACTCTACATTGACAATTCTATACTCACTGCTTCATTAGGGGTAACAGGCTTTAGCTGTCTTTGGAGCATAAAAGAATTATTTGAACAAGAAGAAAGAGTTAAAAAAGGCTGGTATCCTAAAAAGCATAAATAATATAACTACTATTTTAATATATAAAAAACAGCGCTACTTAAATGTAGCACTGTTTTTTATATTGATTATTCTACTATTTTAGTTTCAGCAACCTTTGCAATCCAATCCGCTGATTTCTTTTTCTTTCTCTTATATCCATCCATAAGGTCTACTGAAACAAATCCATATCTATTCTTAAATGCATTCATCCAAGACCAGTTGTCTATAGCTCCCCAATAATGATATCCTACGCAGTTTGCTCCATCTTCAATAGCTTTTACAACCCACTCAAGATGTTCTTTAACAAACTCTATTCTATAATCATCTTGGATTACTCCATTTTCATCTGCATATTTAGCTTCGCCTTCAACTCCCATACCATTTTCTGATATGAAGAATTCTAAGCCTGGACACTCATTTTTAATCTTCATTCCAAAATCATAGATTCCTTTAGGGTATATCTCCCATCCTCTATGGACATTCATCTTTCTATCTGGCCAGATATATGGGTCTGAGAATATTGGATTTCCCTCTTCATCAAACTTTTTAGCTGGAGCTTGTACTCTTGCTGGTTGATAATAATTAAATCCTAACCAATCAACTTTACCCAAGGATATTATTTCTTTATCTCCTGGTCTAATATATGGAGCTATTCCGTACTCTTCTAATGTATCAAGTACATCTTGAGGTAATTCCCCCTTGCTTACAACATCTAACCACCATCTATTATGAATTCCATCTTCCATTCTAACTGCTTCTAAATCTTCAGCTGATGGATTTTCCTTAGTATATGGAGGTGCAAAACAGTTTATTAAACCTATCCTTGCTCCTTCGCATAATTCCCCTGCTTTTTGAGCTAATCTAAACTCATTAACAGCTAAACAGTGAGCTAAAGTTATATGATATTGTACTGTCATAGCTCTTTTTTCATCTCTTATATATGGATACCATAAAGCTTGATGGAATGTACACATTGGCTCAACTATTGGCTCATTAAATGTAAACCAATGCTTAACCTTAGAGCCAAATTCCTTAAAAGCTTTTCTAGCATAATTAGCATAAGCTTCTATAACATCTCTACTTTCCCAACCACCTCTATCACAAAGGTAAGCTGGCATATCAAAATGATAAAGATTAATAAAAATATCTAATCCATTTTCTAAAGCACAA
The DNA here is from genome assembly GCF_021044725.1 of Clostridium sp. NSJ-145. Lineage (NCBI taxonomy): Bacteria > Bacillati > Bacillota > Clostridia > Eubacteriales > Clostridiaceae > Clostridium > Clostridium sp. NSJ-145. The sequence continues at coordinate 43,568 of NZ_JAJNOS010000011.1, read as the reverse complement.
TCTATTACCCTATGATAAAATTCTGCTCCCTCAGGATTTATGTTTCCATCTCTATCTAAAAAACGAGACCATTGTATTGATGTTCTAAAAGAATTAAAGTTTAAAGACTTTAACATCTTTATATCATCTTCATATTTATTATAAAAATCATTTCCCACATAACTTCCAACATTATTATGGAACTTATTAATTTCTAAGTCAGAATATCTGTCCCAGAAGCTTGGTAACTTTCCACCTTTGTTATGAGAACCTTCAGTCTGCGGACCAGACATTGCTGCTCCAAAGAAAAAGTCTTTTGGTAATCTACAATCTTTCATAAAAACTTCCCTCCATCAATAAATTAGCTAATATACCCACTCTCTAAAAGTATTAATAACTCTAATATAGTTAATAGTTATAATGACTATATTTTTAATATCAACACTATTTAGTACAAGTTCTAAAATTACTAGCCAACTTGTCCCTATTTACACTTTTATACTATAATAAATAGATATATCTGTAAACAATTTCAGGATAGTTTTCAATTTTTGAAAATTAACCTATGTTCCACACTATTCAGTTTATTACTTTCTTTTATTGTTTATAATAAATCATCTTTTATTTTATAATTATCTATTTACTCATAAATCTTATCTATTACTTTCTATAAAGATGGTCTTACCCTGCCAATAGGCCTTTTTATAGTCCATCTACATATCTCTTCAATTCTTCTATTCCTTCAGTAGAATAGGCTGAAACCTTAAAGACCCTACTAACTCCTGCAACTCTCAATTGTTCTTCAATAATATCTATACTATCTTCACAACAATCTATATCAATTTTAGTTATAATGCCTATAACTTCTCTACCAAAAGTCCCTGCAAATCCAGGTGGCATTATAGAAATCGTATCCCCACACTCCTGAACTAAAGCAATTATATTAGCCTCAGCAGCTGTTGTTATTAAAGCACTATAATAATTTCTATTCTCCAAATATTCACCAGGAGTATCAATAGAATCAACATATAAATCTATAAACTGAGTCTTCTTATACCTAATCTCCTCCCCCTGAAGTCTCTGACAAAGAGACGTTTTACCACAACCACTTTTACCTATAAATATAACCTTCTTCATAATCTCACCAACTTTAACTATTAATAAAAATTGCTAATATATAATACTTACACAGGTAGATTAATCTATTTTATATGTTTTAAGGAGGAAATCATATAAATTATATCTTATCTATAAACTACCATATTAAATATTACATATTAGCAATACTTTAAACTTTAATATATTTTAAGACCTTGTTATATTTGTTGCTGTAAACTTAAGCATATCTCCAAGAACCTTCATAACTTCCCTTAAAGATTCTTCAACTGAAGATACAGAACCAACTATAACTAAAGATCCACTAAACCTATCAATAAATCCAATAGACACATCAGAAGCCTTAGTTGCAATATCAGCAGCTATTATAGTCCCTTCACTTGGAGTTATTGTCATTATCCCAATAGCTCCCTTTTGATTAGTTACCAAACCTAACTTTTGATACAATTCAGGCACAGGATTAGCAATAACATGAGCCAAAGTAACCTGCTTACCAGGAACAAACTCCTGAATAATTCTAGTAGTCTCGGATTTTTCAAATATATTATCCACAAATCCCACCACCTTAATTTCCAATTTTCTGGACCTTCGAGGTCCAATTAATACAAGTTCTCTATAAAGTTATCTGATGGATTTGCAATTACTGCTGAGTCTAGTAGCATTCCACTCTCCATTAGATGCTTCTTTGCATTTTCTACTGACATTTCAACGGCGGATAATTCTCCATTTATAATAAAGAAGCTTTTTCCACACATCCCTCTTGCAAGTCTAACTTCCACAAGAGTAACTGCTGATGTTTTTGCTGCTATATCTGCTGCTTCAATTATAGATGCAACTGAATAGCTCTCAACTATTCCAACAGCTCCCTTAATTTCTACAGATGTACTTCCTGATATTGCACCATATATTTGCTCAGTAGGATTTCCTAATAAGAATGAATCTATCACATTATGCTCAAAGCCTATCGTTCCACCTTCTATGGCAGCCTTAACATCTGATAAGTTTCCCTTAAATAATACAATATATTTCCCAGGACATACTGTTGCAGCATGAATAATGTCTATATTTGATGTCTTTGACATTTTATCTGCAGCCATCATCCCTGTTGGAATCTTTAAATATTCAACTAATCCTAATGCACTAACCAAGAATTATCCCTCCCTTCTTATTACTAAATAATCTTTATTTATTTCACTAATAATTCCATCTATAGGACTATGTAAAAAGACTCCTAAAGACTTCTCATCTATACTTCCTATAACTTGTCCACTAGTTACCTTATCTCCCTTATTAACATTAAATGTTACTGGAGCACCTATTGATTGTCTGGCTTTTATAGTTAAAATATTTGGCTCTAAAGTCATCTCATTTAGAGGAGCATCAACGTTGTACTGGGTTAACTTTAACCTTGCAACAACTCTACCTACAGGCACTCTTCTAAATTCCTTTTCCTCTTTAACCTTACTATCAACCTTTGCTAACTTAACACCATTAGCTCTAAGTCTTCCTTTTAAATCAGCTATAATTGCTTTAGGATTTAATCCTTGATGACAAGAATAAGCTGAACAAAGATTACATTCACAACATGCCAATGCATTTACAAAAACTTCTGAATTATAATCAAGTCCAAAAGCTAACGAATTCATAATTTTATGTGGCTCAATTGAATGTCCTAATAAATTTCTTGGACATAAATCTGTACACATTCTACATTGAGAGCAGACTCCCATGGCTCTCTTTAAAGCAATTTTCAATCTATATTCTCTAAGCTCAATTATTGGATTGTCCATTGGTAATACAAATATACCCTTTGTAGTTTTAGTTACAGTATCATTTAAGTTCCCTATTACACCAGTCATTGGTCCACCAACTAGAAGCTTATAACTATCTATAGATGGTCCACCAGCTTCTTTAAGTAAATCACCAAACTTTGTCCCTATTGGAACTCTTAAAGTCTTTGGCTCATTAACTGCTCCCCCAACTGTTAAATACTTGTATGTAACTGGCTCCTTCTTTTCTACTGCATTATAAACATTTAGCGCTGTTTCAACATTCATAACCATTGCCCCAACATTTATAGGAATTCCTCCTTGAGGTACTACCCTACCTGTTGTTTCATAAACTAAAACTACTTCATCACCTGCTGGATATCCATCCTTAAGCAATTTCTTTCTAAGTCGTGGGTACTTATAAATAACTCTCTCAATAGCTTCATCAGCATCATGATAATGTTCCTTATAAGCCAATATTCCTTCCTTCGCTCCTACAGCTTCAACAACAAGACTCAATCCTGTCAAAATCTCATCTGTATGAGTTGCTAACAAATTCTGATCAACCCTAAATAAAGGTTCACACTCTGCACCATTTAAAATAACAGTGTTTACATCATAAGATAACTTCGCATAAGTAGGGAAACCCGCTCCCCCTGCACCAACTATCCCACTTTCCTTAAGTAAATCCTTTAACTCCTGAAGCACCATCTCAATCACTTCCTTTACCTCTATACCTTATGACCAAACAATTCCATAATCTTTTGCGTAAGCAAAACCATCCTCTTGCCACAGGTAACCACTACCTTTGACGAAGTCAAACCATCACCTTTGCGCAGCAAACCATAACTTCGCTATAAGCGACCATCACCTTTTGCTTCAGCAAAACCATCACTAATCTACGATTCCAACAATAGCTGCATCAGCTGGTACCTCTTTATTAAGTCCTAACCTAGCACTAGACCCAGTAGTAACTATAACCTCAGTATTTATCCCAGCTCCTACCCTATCAATTGCAACTATATTCTTCCCATTATTATAATCATCAGCAGGCTTAACTATCAAAAGCTTATACCCCATCAAATTATCCTCTTTTCTAGTACTAACAACATTCCCAATAACAGTACCAATAAACATTTTTTTCTCCTTTCAAGAAAAAACAAGACTTGTCCAATCTTCATCCTTGTCCAAATCAACTTCTGTTACTTTCTTCATTAACCTTAAGACCTTTTATATCAAATCCCTTAAGAAATTTTTAGTATTTTTTGTTAGTTATGTATGTTTATATTTGATACATACACAGGAATATCATGAACTAACATCTAGAATTTCATTATTTCTGGAATGAAAATTACGTTAAAAAGTTTGTGCTGTTTTTTTAATGAAGCTCCTTCTCCTAACGTCGAATGAGTAAGTTCGATTAACAAAATTAAAATTTTGAATCTCACTTAAGTTCACAAACTTTAGTAATTTTCATGTAAGAAATAATAGAAATTCTTATGCTAGTGAATTAATTCCGAAGTATGAAGCAAATATAAACATTTTTCTAACATTAAATAATTTCTACAAAGCTTCCATTTTTGATTCCTAATGCATTAGCCTCATCTGTATCTATATGCATTTCAAAGTGGAAATCTTCTCTTACTCTAACGTCTACGTTTTCTAATATTCCAGCTCTATCGCCTTTTATTCTTACAGATACAACTCCTTCTCCAATTCCAAGTCTCTTAGAATCTTCTGGATGCATATGTATATGTCTTTTAGCAACAATACATCCTTCATCAATTCTTACAGTACCCTTTGGTCCTACTATAGTTATTGGTGAAGAAGACTTAGTATCTCCTGAAAGTCTAACTGGAGCCTTAACCCCTAAGGTTATTGCATCTGTAGCTGATATCTCAACTTGAGTTTCTTTTCTTACTGGTCCTAAAATTCTTACTTTTTCAATACTTCTTAACTTAGGTCCAACTATTGTAACAAGCTCCTCTGATGCAAACTGATCTCCCATTAGATATTTCTTAACATTTAACTCATACCCCTTACCAAATAAAACTTCTAAATGTTCCTTTGATAAGTGTATATGTCTTGCAGAAACCCCAACCTTCACCTCTTTTTTAGATGAAGGTTGTTCATTTTTCAATACGTCCATTACTTTTTCAGTTATAAGTTGTACTAATGTTTCGTTCATTTAAATCACCAAACCTAACTAAAATTAAGCTTGTTTTGGTAAAATTGATTCTACAGTTGAGTGTGGTCTTGGAATTACGTGAACAGCAACTATTTCACCTAATCTTGAAGCAACCTCCGATCCAGCTTCAACAGCAGCCTTAACAGCTCCAACATCTCCTCTTACCATAACAGTAACTAATCCAGATCCTATTTTTTCAGTTCCTACTAATTCAACATTTGCAGCCTTAACCATTGCATCTGCACCTTCTATAGCAGCTACTAATCCTCTAGTTTCTAACATTCCTAATGCTTGTTGTCCCATTTTAATTCCTCCTAAATTCTCATCTTTTTTATTAAAAACTTCTTCTTTATTAATCTCTAAAATAATCTCATCTTCAGCCTTATCTTCCTTGCTGACTACTTCAATAACTTCAGCTTCTTTGACATCAATTCCATCTTGAACAATATCATCTTTATTTACAGCATCTGCTGCTTTTGATTCTTCAATATTAACTTCCTCTACCTTTGAAGCCTCAACCTTAACCTCTTCTACTTTAACATCTTCAACCTTTGCTTCGTCAACTTTAGCTTTAGACTTTTTAGGCTCTTTTACATCTTTCTTAGCAGATGTTTTTCTGCCTCTTTTAGGCTTTTTTTCTACAGACTCTTCAGTTGATTTTTCAATATTCTTTTCATCCATAAACTATCATCTCGCTTTGTTAAATTTCAAGCTACTCCTATCTAGCAAAGCCATTATTTCTTCATGTGGTCTTGGAATCACAGCATGAGCAACACATTTAGTTATAGAATCTGCAGTTCTCGTTCCAACCTCAACAGCAGCTTGAACATCTTCCACAGAACCTTCTACAACTATTGTTACTAATCTTCCACCAAGCTTCTTCTCCATAGTCTTAAACTTAACATTAGAAGTCTTAGTCATACTGTCCAAAGCCTCAACCGAAGCCACAACCCCAACAACCTCAACTATACCTATTGCATTCATTATAACCACCCTAATTTCAAAACACTTTTTTTAAACTTAAACCTTCACCTTTTGCAAAATGAATCTATCTAATTTAAAAATAAATCTATCCATCTCACAAAAGATGATTATTAAACTCTAGCCTAAGAAAAACCTTATCCTCACTGAGTGTGACTCCATGCCTTTAACGTAATTCAGAACTTACCACTCAAAAAAAGATAATCCTCAGTCTTTTGCGCTAGCAAAACTATTACCCTCAGTGAAGCTGACTCTTGTACTTTTACATCAGCAAAACTATTCTCCTAACCTCAGCTTACTCTTGGACTTTGGCGTTAGCCAAACTTTTGCCCTCAGCGAAGCTGACTTTGGGACTTTTGCGCCAGCAAAACCATTCATCTAACCTCAAACTTACTCTTGGGCTTTGGCGTCAGCCAAACTATTGCCCTCAGCGAAGCTGACATTTGGACTTTTGCGCCAGCAAAACCATTCTTCTAACCTCAACTTACTCCTGGACTTTGGCGTTAGCCAAACTATTGCCCTCAGCAAAGCTGACTTTGGGACTTTTGCGCCAGCAAAACCTTCTCTTTTCTCTTCACCATAAGTGACTTTTCACCTCAGCGAAGCTGACCTTTCTCCTCGACGCAGTCGACTAGCCTAATGTTGGTAATATTTTTTCTACATCTCCATTTGGTCTTGGAATTACATGTACAGCAACTAACTCACCTAAATTAGCTGCAGCGCTTGCTCCAACTTCTGTAGCAGCTTTAACAGCTCCAACATCTCCTCTTACCATAATAGTTACTAATCCAGATCCAATCTTTTCAGTTCCAATTAAAGTTACGTCTGCTGCCTTTACCATTGCATCTGCTGCCTCTATAGCTGCTACTAATCCTCTTGTTTCTACCATTCCTAAAGCTTCTTGTTTCATAATAAAATCCTCCTAAATCTTTCTTTTTAATATTTTAATTCGATAATTTTTATAATAAATTTTAATTTAATACATAATATAATCTTTTCAATTTAACCCAATCAGCCATCTCTATTCTTAACTAAACTGATATTGGGTCTTTTAAGTTATCAAAGTCTTCTCTTTTCATATCATAACTAGATTCCCTTTGGTCTTTTGCGATAGCAAAACTATTGCCCTCAGCGAAGCTGAAATTGGGACTTTTGCGCCAGCAAAACCTGCTCTTTTCATATCATAACTAGATGACCTCTGGTCTTTTGCGCTAGCAAAACTTTTGATCTCAGCGAAGCTGACATTTGGACTTTTGCGTCAGCAAAACCTTCCCTTTTCTACTCAGCAAAGCTGACTTTTCCCTTTTGACGAAGTCAAACTTTTCACCTCACCGAAGGTGTCTTTTCACCTTTTCCGCCAGGAAAACCTTTCACCTGGCCGCTAGGCCACTAACCTATACAGCTTGTATCTACAAACCCTTTAATTCCTTCATCTACTCTAGGTATTACATAACTACAACTAACTCCTGAAACCTTATTAGCTGCCGCTATTCCAGCTTCAATAGCCATTTCAACATCACTTACAGTACCTTCAAACTTTATTACAATAAGAAGTGGTACCTCAAGCTTGTCAGCATTGCCAGGTTTATTCTTATCTATAGTAACAATCCTAACATCCCCAGCCTTACAAGCAGCATCAGCAGCTACCAGTGCCGTAGTTAAACCAAACACCTCTAATAATCCTAAAGCCTTCACCCTATAGCACCTCATTCAAACATTTCTTCTTACTCTCTGACGAAGTCAAATCTTTACTTCAATCTCAGCAAATCTGACTCTTGGACTTTGGCGATAGCCAAACTCTTGGTCTCAGCGAAGCTGACATTGGGACTTTTGCGCCAGCAAAACTTTTCACCTCGCCTCAGTCGACTACTTATTTATAATCGCTATCTTTATTCCTTCTTGTCTAATATTTGTTTCAAGCGCTTCTTGTAATTGCTCTAGTGGGAACTCATGAGTTATAAGTTCTTTTATTGGTAATCCAATTCCATTAGCTCTCTTTAAGAAATCAAATGTTGTTAAGTAATCTTGTGGTGTATAAACCCAAGAACCTACAGCTGTAATTTCTTTATTACAAAGGTCAAAGTGTGGGTTGATTGTAGCATCTCCATTATTTACGAAGAATCCTACTTCACATAGTCCTCCACCTCTCTTAACAAGCTTCCAAATTCCTGCATGAGCCTTTGGAGAACCTGTACATTGGAAAGCGAAATCTGCTCCAAGTCCATCTGTTAAGTCTTTTATTTTCTCTATAGTTTCATCAAATGAACTGCTCTTCATTACATTTACAGTTGCAGTTGCACCTAATCTCTTAGCCATTTCTAATCTCTTTTCATTTCCATCAAGAGCTACTATGTTTTCAATTCCCATAGTTCTTAATACGCTAAGTAATAATAATCCTATTGGTCCACACCCTTGAACTAAAACCTTAGAGTTAAACTTTAAAAGTCCAGTTGTCTTAGCTCTTTCAACAGCATGTACAACAACTGCTGCTGGTTCTATTAATACTCTTGAGTGTAAATCCATATCAGATACATTAAACACTGTTGAGTTCTTTCTTATTACTATATAATCACCAAACCATCCATTTAAATGAACATTGTCATCAGTCATTAATCCATATATACCTTGATTTTCACAAAGGTTAGTTCTTTCAGGATGTTGTAAGCAAGTTGGACATTCTCCACAAGGAATAATACAAGTTACTATCTTATCTCCAACATTAAGTGATTTTCCTGCCGAATCTCTCTTGATGTTTTTACCCATCTTTATGATTTCACCAGTTCCTTCATGTCCAAGAACTACTGGAATTAATTCAAATGGGTCATTCTTATATTCATGTACATCTGTACCACAGATTCCACAACCTTCAACCTTAACTAACATTTCATCGTCGCTAATTTCAGGTATGTTGAATTCTTTTATTTCAATTCTTTCCTTAGCTGTCATCATACCAACCTTTGCAGTGTTAGCATTAGAAACAGCCTTTGGAGCTTCAGCCCCTGTAGTCATTTCTTGAAGTATACTTTTAACTATAGCTTCAATATTTATATTATTAATTTCCATATCCCTCTCCCCCTTTATTTCTCTTTACCCAAATCAAACTATTGCTTTGCCACAGCCACTCTCAAAAATTTGTGTAGTAAATCTTTTGGACTCAGCATAGCTGACTTTTGGTCTGCTGTAGGCACATTTGGACATTTGCGTCAGCAAATCTTTTCAATTACTTCCTCACCTTAATTTATACCTACAAATCACATTTGACTATTTAACTAAGCCAAATTACTTCACTGTCGTATTAATTCTCGGACATTTACGCAAGTAAATCTCTTGGTCTCAGCGTAGCTGACCTCTGGACTGCCGTAGGCACATTTGGACATTTGCGTCAGCAAATCCTTTCCCTTACTTCCTCACCTTAATTTATACCTACAAATCACATTTGACTCTTTAACTAAGCAAAATTACTTCCCTGTCGTATTAATTCTCGGACATTTACGCAAGTAAATCTCTTGGTCTCAGCGTAGCTGACCTCTGGACTGCCGTAGGCACCCTTGGACATTTGCGTCAGCAAATCCTTTCCCTTGACGCAGTGATTTTTCACCTTTGCGTAAGCAAACCATCTCTACTTTATTGAAAGTGAATCCTTAAGCACACATCTCCTTGCCTTAGTAAATGTCTTTGCTGAACTTAATCCTTCACCAGTTTTACTTGCAATTGTGAATGTTGGATAACCTTCAGCCCCTACCCCTAAAGCAGAGTATGATGGTGCATTCTTAACAAATATTGCAGTATCAACTTCTCTTGCAAAGTAAGTTAATCTATCTATATTCTTTGAGTGCATATGAGCTGAATGTCTATTTCCATGCTCTAACTCAACAGCAACTTCTACAGCTTCTTCAAAGTCCTTAACCGTTACTATTCCTAGTATTGGCATCATTAACTCTTCAACTACTAGTAAATGCTTTTTGCATCCTTTAAAGATAATGCATCTTACTGAATCTTCAGCATAAACTCCTATAGCATCTAATATAACCTTGGCATCTCTACCAACAAACTTTCTATTTAAAATTCTCTTATCACCTTTTTTAATTAGAACTGTATCTACTAGCTTTTTAACTAACTCTGGATCTTCTAAAAGATAAGCCCCATTCTTTTGCATTTCCACTATTAATTCATCACATATTTGCTCAACAGCTACTACCTCTTTTTCAGCTATACAAGGTAAGTTATTATCAAAAGTTGCCCCATCTATAATATCTCTTGCTGCTGCTTTTATATCTGCTGTTTCATCTACTATTACAGGAGGATTTCCTGCTCCAGCACCTATTGCTCTCTTTCCTGCTGAACAAGCTTGTTTAACAACTCCAGGTCCACCAGTTGCTGATATAAAAGGTACATCCTTGTGATTCATTAACGCTGAAGTTATCTCAATGCTCGGATTATCAAAAGTAACTACAATGTTCTTTGGTCCCCCAGCTTCTATTGATGCTTCATTTACTAGCTTAACTGCAAACTTAGAGCACTCCTTAGCACCTGGATGTGGTGCAAATACTACTGTGTTTCCTGCTGCTATCATTCCAATAGAGTTACAGAAAACTGTAGCTGTTGGATTTGTTGATGGAGTTATAGCTGCAATTACACCAAATGGTCCTTGCTCTACTAAAGTTAATCCACCATCTCCACTCCAAGCTGTAGTTGTTAAATCTTCAGTCCCTGGAGTTTTTTCTGCTACTAATAAATGCTTTGTTATCTTATCTTCAACTCTTCCCATACCTGTTTCATCAACAGCCATCATTGATAATCTCTCAGCGTATGTTAAGCACTTTTCTCTAATTTTTTGTATTATCTTTTCTCTATCTTTAATTGAAAGAGTCTTTAATTTCTTATAAGCTTCTTTAGCTGCTGCTACTGCTGAATCTACATCACTAAATATGTAATCCTCATGACTCTTACAGCTACCATCACCTTTACAGCTACCCTTGCCACCACATCCACCATTACAGCCACATTTTTTATCTGCAACAACTTCAGTCTTAGACATTTCCTTCATTATCTTAGCCACAATCTCTTGCACTAATTCTGTACTAGTCTCCATACTACTCCCTCCCATCTCATTTCTCTTTGACTAAACCAAACTCTTACACCAAATCACACTTTGCTTTTTAACAAAATCAACTCTTGCTCATTTGCAAAGCAAATCTTTTAGTATGACGAAGTCAACATATCGCTCTGCCTTATAAGCTCTTGCTCTCAGCGAAGCTGACTTATAAACTGTAGTAGTCACCTTTGGACATTTGCGTAGCAAATCTTCTTGGACTGCCGTAGGCACATCTGGACATTTGCACAGCAAATCCTTTCCCCTTTGCATAAGCAAACCTTTCACTTACTGAAGGTACTTTTCACTTCAGTGCTAGCTGACCTTTCCCTTTTTGACGAAGTCAAACTATTGCACTGCCGTAGGCACATCTGGACATTTGCGCCAGCAAATCCTATCCTCTTTGTGCAGCAAACTCACTCCATATTTCTTTTCCGATATAAGCTAACTTATTATCGTAGTCAGCAGTTCCTCCACTTACTCCAACAGCTCCAATAACTTTTCCACCAACCTCTAAAGGAAATCCTCCTGGGAAAGTTACTATTCTTCCATTGTTAGTGTTCATAATTCCAAAAAGTTCTCCACCGTCTCTTGATAACTCCTTAAGCACTTCTGTGGATAATCTTACAGTTGCACTTGTGTAAGCTTTATTAACCGCTATATCATAACTTGCAGGAAGTGCTCCATCCATAAAATGAACTGCTATTGGAAGTCCCCATTCATTAGCTATAGCTATTACAATAGGTGTTCCTAACTCTTTTGCAGCATTCTCAACTTCCTTCATAACTTTCGTTGCTATATCTAGATTAAGATATTTTAAACTACTCATACCAATCACCCTTTAGTGGAATTTTCTTAATATACCTTCCTACATCAAGGCCAAATTCCTTAGCTATTTTTTTATTATTAATAGTGACTTTAAAATTTACTACCCCCTTAAAATCACTAGATTTAAGTTCTACATTATTCTGATTCAACTCTATAGCCATGTTAAAAGGAACCTTTGCAAGGTTTAATTCACCAATCAGCTCCAGAGCCAAAACTTCATATCTTATATTCTGTTCCTCAAGACCATCTAACACAAAACCTAAATACACATTATTTTTATCTGAATAAACCTTCAAAAAATTATTATCCATTCTAATGCTTGTCCTCACATCATCCTCTTTAAGGTAAACTCCTATTTTCAAAGAAAATCCTTTCACCTTTTCCGCAAGGAAAAACTTTCACCTCACCGAAGGTAATCTTTCCCCTTTTCGAAGCAAATTATCGCTCTGCCTTATCAACTCTTGGTCTCAGCGAAGCTGACTTATGGACTACCGTAGGCACATTGGGACATTTGCTCCAGCAAATCTTCTCATCCTAGCAAAATAACCTTTGGACATTTGCGTAGCAAATCTTTTGGACTGCCGTAGGCACATTGGGACATTTGCGCCAGCAAATCTCTTCACCTTGGCAAATCAAACCTTTCACCTCACGCTAGCGACTATCGCTCTGCCGTAGGCACATTAGGACATTTACTCCAGCAAATCTTCTCATCCTAGCAAAGTAACCTTTGGACATTTGTGTAGCAAATCTTTTGGACTGCCGTAGGCACATTGGGACATTTGCTCCAGCAAATCTTTTCCCCTTGGCGAAGCAAACCTTTCCCCCCGACGCAGTCGACCTCTTACGCCAACCAATCCAGCACCAATCCTGTTGACACTGCATGTCTTGGTCCTTCTGTATTTCTTATATTTCCTGACCCTGCTATAATTCCGTAATTTGAAAGTTCCAAAGATACCATATCTGGTACCTCAAAATCTAAAGCTGATCCTCCTACTAAAACTACATTAGGTATTGAATAAAGATTTCCCATATCACTTACTATCTTTAATCCTCTAATTATATTTTTAATAAAAATCTCTTCCTTAGCTCTTCGTCTTACCTTAATAACTCTTTCTATAGTTACGTCATTATATATAGGAAGCAATTCATCATCTTTTACTACAACTACTCTTCCATAAAGCTTTGAGTTTAATGGTTTATCGTAAAATCTTACCTCTCCATTTTCTAACCTAAGAGTATAAAGTGATTCAACCTTACCAACTATATGCTTCTTAACCTCTTCAGCTAAGTTCCTATCATTTAGTCCAAGCTCTAGATTAATCATCATTGTCACTAACTCTCCAGCTCCTGCTAGATGTATAGTTTTTACTGTACCTTTTTCATCTAACAGTGCTACATCAGTGGACCCTCCCCCCATATCTACAATAGCTATAGGAAGTTTTGTACCTCTTGTAGTCAATGCTCCAATTGATGCCATAACAGCTTCAACTCCATTTATTTCAACCTTTACTTTAAAGTAATCTTCAAGCTCCTCTTTAATCTTCATAAGTGGTAGTTTTTCAGTTTTAACCATAGCTGCTATTGCAACAGCCTTTTCTCTATATCTTTCTCCTGCTATTCCACCTTTAATTTCTAACGGAACTGTTGTATCTATTGCCAATAAATCTTTTATTTTAACCTTTTCCATATCTAAGCCTGTTAATTTAGCCATAGAATCTTTTATAGATTTAATCATAAAAGATATATTAGTCGCTCTTTCACCTTCAATATCCTTTATCTCACCAACCTGTGATAATTTTCTCATGATATTGTAAGCTCCAGAATTTATATCAATTTCTTCAATAGACTTATTTCCTATTATTCTAAGCTTTCCAGCCTTAACCTTGTGCTCTTTTACTTCACCTGATGGAGTCCTAATAACTACACCAGATCTAAGTCCAATTAACCCCTTAGCTATAGGTGTGATTTTCTTAGTTTCCTCTGGGTTTAAACCAAAGATACCTGCAATTCCATATGGATTACATAAAACCTTTAAGGTTTTTCCTGGCTTTGCAACTTCAATGGCAGCTTTTCGCCCTATGGGAACTTTTTCTATCTTTTGCACTTCATCTATAACTGGTATTTTTTTATCTAACCTATTATTTAGAAGCACACCTTCATCTTCTTTTAATATAACCCCTGTTATATTCACACCATTTTCAACTAATTTATTTATTAATTTTGAAGAATTATCATAATTAAAATTTTCATCAATAACTACGATATATTCCTTATTAGAATCATCAGCTTGTACTTTATCAAACCCACAAACTTCATAACTTGGTAAATTGCTATTTTTATCCACATTATTCCATAAGTTCATATGATTTTGTCCACAGTATTTTCCACTTAATGTTTCTAATTTTATTGTTTCTCCAAAAGCTACCCCAAAACCACCTGGAGTATCTGGATTATGTCCAATCATTGCAGAATCTGTTATTATCGTTTCTGATATTGTCTCCATGGCACTTTCACCTATAACTGGTGATGCTTCATTTATCTTTATAAGGTCAATATCATTAACTCTTAAGTTTGCTTTATCTAAAGCTCCCTGTATACAAACTCTAACACCTGTTACATTATCTCTAGTTCCTTTTACCCCTGTTGTTTTTACCCGATTTGAACTTATATACTTTATATTTTTTAAACTCTCATATATCTCACAAATAGTAACTTCTGTTGATGAATTACCAATATCTACACCACATATTATTTTCTTTATTTTAATATCCCTCTCTTACTGTATACATTTACAGCATCCATAATAAGATTACTACAAGCTATAGCATTATACTTGTCTCTTATTTCCTTTGCCTTATTAAGAAGCTCTTCCTTTGTACTTCTGTTAGGCCTTAACATGTTATAGATAATTAGTAACTCTTCATCTGGTATATCAACAAGTTCGGAAGCTCTCTCAAAATTTTCTCCTAATTGAGTTCTACCTTCTTGCCTTGCTATTTCACCTTGAAGCCTTAATGTTTCCTTAGATATCTTTATATCTTCACCAGTTACTCTTCCATTAATAACTTCATCAATAGTTATTTGGTCTATTGATTTTCCACTTTTACTCTTTATATCTATGTCACTTTTACTTAATGGATATTTCATATAAGCTCCTCCAATGGTATTTCTATTGATTTAGCTCCTCTTACTACCTTTTCAGTATCTTTTATATGAAAAAGAGCTGCTTTTACTTGAAATTTTGGTCTGCTCATACAATCACTTTTTACTCTTATAGGTATTGGATTATCAAGCTTTGCATACTTTGCTGCATTCTTGCCTATATTCCTATATGTCTTTAAATCTATAAGTGGTGCTTGTGGAAATAATTCTAAGTTACTTAATGGATATAAATCCTTTTGATGAATTACTGCTGTTCCTTTAGCTTGAAGACCTATTCCTATACCTGAGCCACTAAGTGTAGCTGCTTCTTTTCCTATAAAAGCAACATCTGCACTTGTAAAAACTTTAATAACTCTAGCTTTTAAGCCTTCTTCTTCAATTCCAGCAACTATTTCTTTAATTACATCTTTGTGATTTGCTCCAGATAAAGTTTGCTTTACTTCTTGATTAAATGTTGGACTAATACCTATTACGACCTCATCCTTACCTTCACCAATCTCTGCTTGCTTTTCTTCAATAGCCCTTTGGAATAGATTATCTAAAGATACCTTATTATTATTTTTTAATTCTTCTATTACTAATTGTGTAATTCTCTCTACTAATACACTTTGGTCCATCTCATACCTCCTAACCCTAATAGGAGTTTCTATCTATAATATTATTTAATTTTTTAACCTTTTCCCATTCTTCACCGTCTAATCTATATCCAGTGCCAGGTCCAAGATAATCATTTTTATTATTAATTGCAGATATTACATTGAATTCTTCATCAAGTATTGCTGATGTTTGGAGATAATCCCCTGAAACCCTTTGCTTAAGCATTTCCAATATGTCACTTGCCACATCTCTATGCCCTGCATTTATCAGAGCTCTTACTATATCAATACCTGTAATACCTTTTTTCATTAATTGTTCGATAGCTTCAAAATCCTTTATAACATCTCTATCTGGAACATCATTGCTTCCATGTGCATAAGCTACAGCTATAACTTCTTCATCTTTAACAACTGCTAAATCAAGCTCTCTAAACAAGTCTTGAATTACCTTTGCTGCTTTTAATCTAACCTTTACAACTTCCTCTTCTTTAACTGGTCTTAATCCACCGTCAACTCTTAAATCTCTTTGAAGTACGTTGTAATCATCAAAATCTTCAGCATCGAAGTTTGAACCTGCAAACATATTGTCATAGTTAGGTGTTCCACTATATCCTGAGAATATAAAGTCTGTTCCAGGTAAGAATTGCATCAATAATCTCGCTGTTCTTCTTATATCACTATGAGAAAATGTTTGGTCATTTGACGATGCCACTTCCAAATCAAGCATTGCTGCTATAAGATTTTCACCTAATACTGCTCTTATACCTGATGGTACCGATGAGGTAACCCCTATAGTAGATACTGAACCATTTTGTATTCCTTGTGCCCCAGCTCCCTTAGTAACCATCAAACATCTTGTTTCTAGGTAAAGCATTGATTTTTTATCTGCATCACCCATTAAAACTTCTGAACCAGTACCTGAAGTAAACCTAGTTTTTAATCCTCTTGAAGCATATGCTGCATTTAAAAATGCCTTTGAATATGGAGTATCATCTCCATCTATAAATACATTTTCTGTACCATATACAGACATTGTCTCTGCATATGTTGTAAATCCTCTCATCCCAAGCTCTAATTCAGTAGCTTCTTCGACGGCACATTGAGTTAAAACTCCTTTTTTACCTATTTGAGAACCTATGAATAAAGCTATTGCATTAAAAGGTGCATATCTAACTATCCCAACTGTTGTTTCCTCTTCCCTAAAGCCTCTTAATGCACCTTCAGCTGCATCTGCTGCTATAAGTAAAGGATTGTCCTTTAAATTAGTTATATGTGCTTGGTTAGCAGGAGTTTTCCTCGCTCTAACCTTTTGCATAGCCATCATCATTTCAACAACATTAAGATGATTAACTATTTCTAATATCTTAGCTGGTGTAAAACCTTTTACTATCCTTATGATGGCCTCTCTTGGAGTTACTGTATCAACAAGAAGTCTTGCAAATAATAATGAGTCTAACTCCATAGCTTCCTTTGCCATTTCCTTATCTATAGCATAATCAGCTATGAAATAATCAAGAAAGTCAAAATCTTCCCTCTTCTTTCCATCAAGCTCAGTTATCACATTTCCTTCTATTTTTATCGAAGGTTCTGGATCATAAGGACTTCTCATCGCTACAAACCCTTTTTCAGGCCATTCTTCCATGAAAACATCCTGATTTATAGGTCTTTTTCCTAAAGCTTCAAATCTCTTTGATTTCATTTTTCACTATTTACCTAAAATCTTAGAAGTAACTTCTTTAGCAATTTTAGCTATAAGATCTTCATCGACTGCTGGTTCTTCATTATTAGCTTTGCATGTGCATGCTCCACCTTTTTGGCATAAAGCTGGATGTTTTCCTGTTAAGTTCATTGCTTTTCTTATATCTATTAACTTATCAACTTGAGTGTTGTCTAATACTTGAGGTTGTCCGATTTGGCTAGAGATAAACATTAACTTAGCATAGAATTCTAAAGATTCCATTTTGAAGTATGCTGCCATTAAGTCTGGTCCGTAAGTTAATGCACCATGGTTTTCTAAAAGAACTGCATCATAGCATTGTAAATACTTAGCTACTGCATCTGGAATTTCTTCTGTTGATGGAGTACCATATTCAGCTATTGGAACTGCTCCTAAAGCTATAACTGCCTCTGGCATTATTGGCTTATCTAGTGGAATCCCTGCTATAGCATAGCTTGTACCATAAGGTGGATGAGCGTGTACTACTGATTTTACGTCTGGTCTTTCTTTATATACTCTTAAATGCATCTTTACTTCTGAAGATGGCTTAAACTTTCCATTAGCTTGAAGTACATTACCATTCATATCAACCTTACAAATCATATCTGGAGTCATATACCCTTTTGAAACTCCTGTTGGTGTACAAAGTACTTCCTTATCATTAATTCTTACTGAGATATTACCATCATTAGCAGCTACAAAGCCGTTTTGGTATATTCTCTTACCTATTTCACAAATTTGTTTTTTGATTTCATATTCTGAAAACATAAATTCCCCTCCCAATTAACCTTTATTTGATTTTATTTCTGTTTATCTGTATTTATGTTTGTTTTTATCTTTGTTTATCTTTATTTTACCAATATAAGTATTCATAGTCAATATTAGGTGAGATATTTTCTTTATTTATTATTGTTAAAATTTAGCTTTCTTTAAAATACAAAACACTTAAGAACAGTTTTTCTCTCCTCAAAAGTAGACTTTTCCTTATTTTTAAGGCATTTAAAACACATTTTATGTTGCAAATTGATAATTTTTGTTTAATATGTTGTTTTTGATACAAATTCAACATAAAACTTTAAATACTTCCAAAATATTTACTTTATAAATTCAACCTAAATCCAAATTAATATGATTAATAACCATATTGTTAATCCTTTTTAAACAAAAAAAATGCCTGTAGTATAAATTAATCTATTCATACTACAAGCATATTTACTAACAACTAAGTGAATACTTCACATTTACTTTCGATATTAGCCAATTCCCTTGGACATTTGCACAGCAAATCCTTTGACCTCAACGTAGCTGACTTTCGGACATTTGCGTCAGCAAATCTCTTAACCTCTGTATAACTAACTTTGGGACATTTGCGCCAGCAAATCTTTTGCCCTCAACGTAGGCTACTTTTGGACATTTGCGCCAGCAAATCTCTTAACCTCTGTATAACTAACTTTGGGACATTTGCGCTAGCAAATCTTTTGCTCTCAGCGTAGCTGACTTTTGGACTTTTGCGTCAGCAAAACCTTTCCCCTAATCACAAATTACCCATTGCAGATATTTACTTTAACATCATTTTCTCTTAATACTTTTTCCCATTTCTTTGATAATGGTTCATCCGTATATAAATAGTCTATCTGATCAAAATCAACTATATTTACAAAGGAGCTTCTATCAAACTTCATAGAATCCACAACTAAGAATACCTTATCCGCAGATCCTGCCATAAGCTTCTTAACTTCAGCTTCTTGTTCGTTAGAATCCATTACTCCTCTATTTATATCC
Organism: Clostridium sp. NSJ-145; assembly: GCF_021044725.1. Lineage (NCBI taxonomy): Bacteria > Bacillati > Bacillota > Clostridia > Eubacteriales > Clostridiaceae > Clostridium > Clostridium sp. NSJ-145. The sequence continues at coordinate 24,358 of NZ_JAJNOS010000011.1, read as the reverse complement.
ATACCTTTACAGCATATTATAGCTTTATTTACATAATAATTTTGAATTACACTTTCAGACCACTTTCCAACAAATGATTTAGCACTTTCTCTAAAGCTTCCACCTGCTAATATAAGATTTACATCTTTAGTATCCTGTAACTCAATTAATACCTTTAATGAATTTGTAATTATGGTAACTCTCTTCTTGCTTTTCTTTATACATTTTGCAACATAGAAAGCAGTTGAAGATGAGTCTAGCATTAATGTATCACCTTCTTGTATGCTTTGGGAAACTTGTTCAGCAATCTTCATCTTACCTTCTTTATTAGATATTTCCCTCATATCTACTGGCATATCTACATTAGTGCCTTGATTAATTATCGCACCACCATAAGTTCTTTTTAGTATTCCTTGCTCTTCTAACTTTTCTAAGTCACGACGAATAGTTTCTTCAGTCACAGAAAAATTAGCAGCCAATTCCTGCACTAAAACCTTCTTTTTATCCTGGATGATGTCAACAATCTTCTGTCTTCTAACTATTGCTAACACTAACTTCACAACCTTTTCTTTATTCTATCTTTAAATTATACCTGAAATTTTGTAAATTTAAAGTATATTTTTCAATTTTTGATATAGTATTAGTTAGACTGTTATTATTTTTAACTGTTATGATAATTACAATTTACTCTAAGACAACCTCTTGAGAATATACTTCACAGCTGAATGCATTAAAGATAAGTTCTCTACCTTCTTCAATAGATTCTATCTCATTATTTGCTATAGCTTGTATCATAACATTTCCTAATACAGCAGCTTCAATAGGTCCTGCTATTAAAGTTTTTCCTGTTCTTTTCATTGTTAACTCACATAAAAACTTATCTTGAATTCCTCCACCAACAACGTTGATACCTGGAATCTCTCTTCCTGAAATCTCTTCTAATTCTTCTATTGTAGCTTTGTACTCACTAGTCAATCCATTATATATAGCCATAGCTATTTCCCCTAACTCTGTAGGTTCACCTTGTCCATGTTCTATACAATATTCTTTAATTGATTTAATCATATTCTTCGTATTCATAAGTCTTTGGTCATTTGTATTAACTTTAAATGTACAATCTTCATACTTTTTAGCTTCTCTAATTATATCTGGGAATCCTATTTCCTCATGGAATTCACACCAGTTCTTTCTTAATTGTTGAAGTAACCATGTACCATTTATATTTTTTAATAACCTTATCTTATTTCCTACTCCACCTTCATTAGTTAATGATGCTTTAAATGTTTCTTCACTAATTATTGGTGAATCTATTTCTAACCCTAGAAGTGACCATGTTCCAGAGCTTAAAAATGCATTACCTTTATTTTTAAATGGTGTACCTGCCACAGCTGATGCAGTGTCATGTCCACCAATTGCTATTACAGGAACTCTATCCATTCCTGTTTCATCCATTACTTCATCTGTTAAATATCCATAAGTTTCTCCTGGCTCAATTATATCATTAAAGATATTTTCAGGAATTCCTAATGCATTTATTAGTTCCTTATCCCAAGTTCTATTTTTCATATCTAAAAGTCCTGAAGTTGATGCTATTGTAAATTCATTTTTCTTTTCATTAGTTAAATAATATGCAAAAAGGTCTGGCATAAATAATAAAGAATCTGAATTCTCTAAAATCGTATTTCTTTTTAATCTATCACCAACAAGTTGGAATGCTGTATTAAAAGTATTATTCGAAATACCAGTTCTTAAATAAAGACTTTCTAAATCAATTTTCTTTTCAACCTCTTTTACGCCTTCATAATTTCTTTCATCTCTATAATGCATAGGCATCCCAATTAAATTATTATCTTTATCTAAAAGGCCATAATCAACTCCCCATGTATCTATTCCAATAGAAGTTATTTTTGTTCCTGATGCTACTACTTTTTTAAGAGCTGTCTTAGTTTCATTTAATAATCTAGGAAAATCCCAAACATATTTATCTCCTAAGAAAACTGGTTCATTAGGAAATCTATGTATCTCCTTCATATCAATGTAGTCCTTTTCAATCTTAACCAAAATAGCTCTTCCTGAAGATGCTCCAAAATCAAATGCTAAAAAATTGCTCATAAATTCATATACCCCCGCTTAACTTTATGTAAATATTTACCTGTGTATTTATATAATACAACATAAAAACAACATAAACAATATTTTTTACATGTTTTTTTCTGTGTTTATTTTGGTTTTGATTGACTTGTCCATTTTTTTGTTGTAAACTAATTATTGTAAAATATGTATACGTTTAGAATGTATATGTTTTAAATATGGGAGGGTTAGAATTATGGGATTAAATACTAAATATCCAAAGATAGGTATTAGACCTACTATTGATGGTAGAAGATTAGGTGTTAGAGAATCATTAGAAGAACAAACTATGAATATGGCAAAGCAAGTTGCTGATTTATACTCTTCTACATTAAGATATCCAAACGGTGAAGCTGTAGAATGTGTTATTGCAGACTCTACAATAGGTGGAGTTGCTGAAGCAGCTAGATGTGCAGATAAATTTGCAAAAGAAGGCGTAGGCTTAACTCTTACTGTAACTCCTTGCTGGTGTTATGGTAGTGAAACTATAGATATGGATCCACATAGACCAAAGGCTATCTGGGGATTCAATGGTACTGAAAGACCTGGTGCTGTTTACTTAGCTGCTGCTCTTTCTGGACATAGCCAATTTGGATTACCTGCTTTCGGTATATATGGAAGAGATGTTCAAGATGCTAACATGACAGAAATACCTGAAGATGTTAAAGAAAAATTATTAAGATTTGCAAAAGCTGGATTAGCTGTTGCTCAAATGAAAGGAAGATCATACCTTTCAATTGGATCTGTTTCAATGGGTATTGCAGGTTCAATTGTTGATCAAAAGTTCTTCCAAAAATATCTTGGAATGAGAAATGAATATGTTGATATGAGTGAAATCAACAGAAGACTTGATAGAGGAATATATGACCCAGTTGAATACGAAAAAGCTTTAGCATGGGTTAAAGAAAACTGCAAAGAAGGAACAGATAAAAATGCTCCTGAAAATCAAAGAACTAGAGAAGAAAAAGATAAAATTTGGGAAACTGTTGTTAAGATGACTCTTATTGCAAAAGACTTAATGGTTGGAAACCCAAGACTTGCTGAATTAGGATTTATTGAAGAATCAGAAGGTCATAATGCTATAGCTGGTGGATTCCAAGGTCAAAGACACTGGACAGACCATATGCCAAATGGTGACTTTATGGAAGCTATACTTTGCTCTTCATTTGACTGGAATGGTATAAGAGAAGCTTATGTATTAGCTACAGAAAACGATTCATTAAACGGTGTTGCAATGTTATTTGGTCACCTTTTAACAAATACAGCTCAATTATTCTCAGACGTAAGAACTTACTGGTCTCCAGATGCAGTTAAGAGAGTTACAGGAAAAGAATTAACTGGACGTGCTGCTAACGGTATTATCCACTTAATAAACTCAGGGGCTACTACTATAGACGCTACTGGAAGACAAACTGATAAAGAAGGAAATCCAGCATTAAAACCATTCTGGGAAATCACAGAAGCTGAAGTTAATGATTGCTTAGAAGCTACAACATGGTGGCCAGCAGTTCACGAATACTTCAGAGGAGGCGGATATTCTTCTAAATTCTTATCAAAAGCTGGAATGCCAATGACAATGTCAAGAATATGCTTAGTTGATGGATTAGGACCTGTTCTTCAAATAGCTGAAGGTTATACTGTTGAATTAGATCCAGAAGTTCACCAAACTATAGATAATAGAACAGATTCATCATGGCCAACAACTTGGTTTGCTCCAAACCTAACTGGAGAAGGTGCATTCAAAGATGTTTACTCAGTAATGAATAACTGGGGAGCTAACCACGGTGCTATATCATATGGACACATAGGAGCTGACCTAATAACTATGGCTTCAATGTTAAGAATTCCAGTTGCTATGCACAACGTACCAGAAGAAAAAATCTTCAGACCAAGTACTGCTGGAATGTTTGGAACTAAAGACTTAGAATCTGCAGACTTTAGATTCTGTCAAAACTTTGGCCCTTTATATAAATAAAATAGATTTGCTATCGCAAATGTCCAAGATGTCGACTTCGTCGAGTTCAAATGTGCCTGCGGCAGTCCAAGAGATTTGCTTCACAAATGCGCAATATTCGCTATCGCAAATATTCAATGTGGCTTTGGCTCATTTATAACTATTAATAATACATTTGCTAATAATTATCTTAATATTTTTAACCCTCAGTTTTATTATTTACTGAGGGTTTTCTTTGTTGTTTTTATAGTAGCCCATAGTAACCTTTTAATGCTAAAACAATTATTATATAATCTTTTAATTATGATCTCATCTTCAATTATGCTATTATCTTTAATAGTTCTTATCCAAAAAATACTTTCACTACATTCTTTAATTGAAATATTCAACTTATGTATAAAATCCCTCTTACTTTCAGCATACATAGCTTCACCTATGTTAGCTCCTACACTAGTACAAGACCTTTTTAATTGATCAGCAATTGAGTATTCTCTCAATTTAATTAATTCTCTACAAATATAGATAGAATCAGTAGCAATACTTCTACTTAACTCCAAAATCTCTGAATTCATAAAACCACATCCTAAACAAATACTCCTATTATAAATAACTCTCTCCATATTAATAATGTAATAAACACAATTATAGAGTTTATTTATCTCGGACTTTTGTATCAGCAAAATATTTGCTCATATATTTGCTCTTTTGCACTCCCCAAACTTGTCCATCTTGCCAAAATACAATCTTGTTACTCAAAAATAACTTATCCTCTTTAACCTAATCACTCAACGCTCTCAGCAATATCTGACTATGGGACTTTTGCGTCAGCAAAATTATTGCCCTCGCGTTAGCGACTACTGCTCTTTTGCGCCAACAAAACCCCTCATTACTTCATAAATCCAATCTTGTTACTCAAAAATAACTTATCCTCTTTAGCCTAATCACTCAACGCTCTCAGCAATAGCTGACTATAGGACTTTTGCGTCAGCAAAATTATTGCCCTTGCGCTAGCGACTACTGCTCTTTTGCGCCAACAAACCCCCTCATTACTTCATAAATCCAATCTTGTTACTCAAAAATAACTTATCCTCTTTAGCCTAATCACTCAACGCTCTCAGCAATAGCTGACTATAGGACTTTTGCGTCAGCAAAACTATTGCACTCGCGTCAGCGACTCCTGGACTTTTGCGCAGCAAAACTATTGGTCTCGCTTCAGCGACTTCTGGACTTTTGCGTCATCAAAACTATTGCCCTCGCGCTAGCGACTACTGCTCTTTTGCGCCAGCAAAACCCCCCCCTCTCTCATAAAATAAAAAAGAATACTGCCCATAAAAAACAGTATTCTTTCTTTATTTCATTAAATTCTAGTCATATAATAATTGGTTTATATCTTCATCATTGAAGTTAGATTGATTGTACCATTTAGCACCTGTATCAACATCTGATACTTCTTCACCGTTCATAGCTTTAACAGCTAAAGCAACAGCTTGGTAACCGATTTGGTATGGATCTTGAGTAACTGATCCTAAGAACCAACCTTTTTCAACTGCAGTTTTTTGTCCTTTTCCTGAGTCAAATCCAACAGCAACTATATCTTTATATTTACCGTTTTCTTTGTTGAAGTCGCTTCCGTCGTTAGAAGCTGCTAATATACCATCTACTCCACCTTGGTTAGATCCATATATAGCAATTAGGTTTTCTGTTGCTAATACAGCTTGTGCAGAGTTTTGAACGTCTGTAGCTGAAGTTGTTGGAGGAACGTTTACAACTATCTTAACTATTGCTTCTCCTGTAGCTTTTTTGTTGTAAGAATCATGTCCTACAACTTCTACATTTCCAGCCCCTACTAATTCTTCGCATTTTTCAAATGCTCTGTCTATAAATCCTTTAGTTCTGTCTATAAGTGAAGCACTTGTAGCATCTTGAGAAACTACTCCTATAGCAACTGGAGATGCTGCTGTAGCTCCCTTAATTTTTTCTACTATTGTTTCAACTTCTAATAATTTGTCTGCTGGTATTGTAGCTGCATTATAGTTGTCTGTTGCTGCATTTGCTGCAACTTGTCCTTCTGGAGCTCCTGGAACACCTGAGTCAAATCCTACTACTGGAATTCCTTGTTTTTGAGCTTCTGCTAATTGTGATGATACAGCTTGTGTATCAAGTGCTGCTAAAGCTAATGCACTTGGTTTTTTAGATAAAGCTGAATTTATCATGTTAACTTGGTCGTTTATATCACTTTCTGAAGCTGGTCCTTCAAAAGTAATAGTAACTCCTAAATCTGCAGCCGCTTGGTCTGCACCTTTTTTAACTACTTGCCAGAATTGATGTTGGAATCCTTTAGAAACTACTGCTACATAAGGTTTGTCTCCACTTGAATTAGATGTATCTCCTCCTTCAGAAGTTCCTGATGATCCTGATGAGTTTGATGATCCACACCCTGCTAAACTTCCTACTAATGCAATAGTAGCTGCAAGACTAACAATTTTTTTGATTTTCCTCATAAATATACCCTCCCATTTTTACCTTATAAATATATTTTCAGCATTTTACTGCTTCAAAGCACCACTAGTTGATTTCACTTCTCTAACCTTTTTACTTTCTTTTTTGTCTTTCTTAACTTCGTTAGCCTTTTTGTTTCTATATATATCTATTAATACAGCACAAATAACAACTACACCTGTAAAGAATACTTGCCATTGTCCTTGAAGGTTCATAGACATTAATCCATTTTTAAGGACGCTCATTACGTAAACACCAATTATTGTTCCAGTTATTGACCCTATTCCACCAGCTAGTGATGTTCCTCCAATAACTACCGCTGCAATTGCTTGTAATTCTATACCATTACCTGTACCAGGTATAATAGTTGTATATGTTGCAGCATACATTATTCCTCCAAGTCCTGCGAAGAATCCACTTATTACATAAACCATTATCTTCCACTTATCTACGTTTACACCTGAAAGTCTAACTGCTTCTTCATTACTACCTATAGCAAAAGCATATCTTCCTATACGAGTTTTGTTTAATATTATAAATGCCACTATAAAGAATATCGCCAGGAATATAATTCCCATTGGGAAGCCACCTTCAGTTTTGAAGAATACTGATTTAAACCATCCTGCTTCTTCATAAGCTGTAGGATAACGTTGTGTTTGAACCTTAGCTATAATTGACCCTAAACCTTGAGATATTAACATTGTTCCCATTGTTGCTATAAATGGAGGTAACTTTAATTTTGCAATAAGTATTCCATTAACTAATCCAAAAAGAGTAGCTACAACTACAATTAAAGCTAATGCCATTCCTATAGACCAACCCCATACGTTATAAGCAACACCACCTAATAACGCTGAACACATCATTACTGTTCCTATTGAAAGGTCCATTCCTCCAGTAATAATTACAAAAGTAACACCAATTGCCATAAATCCTATATAGTATGATGAATCTAATATATTTACAAAGCTTTCTTTACTAAAGAAGTTTTGTCCTAATAATGAGAATACAAGAATTAACACTACTAAAGCTATTAAAGAAAATAATTTTTGTAATCCTTGACCTTTTATTTTTTCAATTAAACCATTTTTATTATCCATTTTTTATCCTCCCTCATTATCTTTGCGTAGCATATTTCATAATAACTTCTTGATTTGCCTCTTTGATATCAAGTATCTTTGTAAGCTTACCTTCGCACATAACCGCTATTCTATCACTCATACGTAATATTTCTGGAAGCTCTGAAGAAATCATTATTATTGATTTTCCTGCTTCAACAAGTTCATTCATTAAATTATAAATTTCACTCTTTGCACCTACATCAATTCCACGTGTAGGCTCATCAAATATTAATATATCTGCATCTTTAATTAACCACTTTGCAATTACAACTTTTTGTTGGTTCCCACCTGATAAATTTTTTACTAATTGTTTAACAGATGGTGTTTTAGTTTTGATTTTTTCTACAAACTGTTGACTTATATCTTCAATCCTTTTATCATCAACTATTATTCCTTTTGAAAAATTTTCAAGGTTAGCTAATACTGAGTTATCTGATACTGAAAGTCCTAATGCTAATCCATATCTCTTTCTATCTTCTGAAAGATATCCTATACCTGCATTTACTGCATCCGAAGTATCCTTTATATTAATTTCTTTTCCATTTACCTTTATAACTCCAGATTTTCTATGGTCAGCACCAAATATTAATCTAGCAGTTTCAGTTCTACCTGCTCCCATTAATCCTGCAAACCCTAAAATCTCACCACGTTTTAAGTTAAATGAAACATCTTTAACGTCCTTTGAGTTTAAGTTATTAACCTCTAAAACTACTTCAGCACCATCTTTAACATTACTTTTTTCTTTTTTATTAGAAGTAATATTACGGCCTACCATCAATTTGATTATTTCGCTCATTTCTGTTTCTTTAGTTTTTAGTTCCTTTATGAATTCACCATCCCTCATTACAGTAATTCTATCTGTAATTTTGAATATCTCATCCATTCTATGAGATATGTAAACCATTGCAACACCCTTATTTTTTAAGTCCTCCATTATTCTAAATAACTCTTTAGTTTCAGCTTCAGTTAATGCAGCTGTAGGTTCATCCAAAATAAGTATGTTAGATTTAAAAGAAATAGCCTTTGCAATTTCAATCATTTGTTGTTTACCAACTGAAAGATTGCCAACTATTTCTGTAGGTTTAATATTTAGCTTTAACTCTTTAAAAAGTTCCTCTGTCTTCTTATTTAAAAGTGCATCATTTAAAAAGAAACCTTCTGATTCTCTTCCAATAAAAATATTTTGAGCTGCTGTTAAATGGTTCATTAAGTTTAATTCTTGGTGAACAATTGCAATACCAGCCTCTTGAGCTTCTCTTGGATTATTAAAAACTATTTTTTTACCATTATAAGTGATTTCACCTTCATCTCTTTGATAAATTCCAGTAAGGATTTTCATCAAAGTAGACTTTCCAGCTCCATTCTCACCGGCTAATGCATTAACCTCTCCTTTTCTAAGAGTTAATGAACAACTTTTTAAAGCATGTACACCTAAAAACTTCTTGTCTATATTCTTCATTGTTAATACTACTTCATTGTTCATTTAATCACTCCTCCCCCTTATTATTGTTTGTTCTTGTTGTTTTTTTTTGTTTTTCATTGTTTACGATTTCATTATACCTATCTTTACCATATTTTACAATATAAATTTTTCATAATATTGAAAAATTTATAATTATTTAGTAAAATTATATTTAAATACCAACAGAATAAAGGAGAGATTTATATGTTAAAAGGAATACCTTCAATACTTTCACCAGAATTATTAAAAATATTAATGGAAATGGGACATGGAGATACTATAGTTATTGCAGATGGAAACTTCCCATCCAACACTTGTGGACAAAGAGTCGTTAGATTAGATGGACATAATGTTCCAGAAATTCTAGAAGCCATATTAAAACTATTTCCACTAGATACATATTCAGAAAAACCAGTATCACTTATGAGTGTTGTACCTGGAGATGATGTAGTACCAACAATTTGGGATACATACGAAACAATAATAAATAATAACTTCGATAAATTTACTTCATTTGGATTTCTACCAAGATTTGATTTCTACGAAAAAGCTAAAGAAGCTTACGCTGTAGTAGCAACATCAGAAAAGGCACTTTATGCAAACGTTATACTAACAAAAGGAGTATGTTAGTCGCGCAAGCGCAAAATGAAAGGCCTGCTAACGCAGATGGTAAAGGTTTTACTTTGTCAAAAATGAAAAGTCGACTTCGTCGAAGGAAAAGCTCTGCTGCGCAGAAGTGAAAATCTTGACTTCATCAACTGACAAGGGTCTGCTACGCAAAAGAGAAAGCCATACTAAGTATGAATTGAATTAAAAACCTACTATGAATTATAACCAAAACATCATTTGGTCACTTATTTAATACCATGTGTTTTACTAATTAAAACAGTATAAAGCTTAATATTTAAAACATAACTCAAAAAAGTCACATGCTGATCCATATAGAATCACGCATGTGACTTTTATTAATATTTTAACCTTATTAGGTAAGTTTCACCTTTTTCGTAAAGAAAACTTTTCTCTATCGTCTCAAGACACTCTTTCCCCTTCACCGAAGGTGAATTTTCACTTGCCGTAGGCACATTTCCCCTCAGCAAAGCTGATCTTTCCCTATTGTCGCTAGACAATCTTTTCATCTCACTAAAGGTGACCATTCACTTGCCGAAGGTGACTTTTCTCCTCAGCGCTAGCTGACTATCGCTCTGCCGTAGGCACTATTGGACAGTTGCGAAGCAACTCTATTCGCCTTAGATGAGCTGACTAATCGTCACTCTTTCCTACACCAGAAAGTACAAGTCCTTTGTTATGGTCTAGAGCCCAGTTAATACCCCAATCATTTTGGAATATTAGAATGTTTCTATCCTTAAAGTCCTTAACTCTCTTAGCATCAGAAGTTAAGTTTAATTTATCTACATCAATATCTTCATTTTCAATCCATCTAACATATCTGAATGGAAGTCTTTCCATCTTAATATCAACGTTGTATTCGCTCTTAAGTCTGTATTCAAGAACTTCAAATTGTAGTACCCCTACAACCCCAACGATTATTTCTTCCATACCGATGTGGTTTTCTCTGAATACTTGGATAGCCCCTTCTTGAGCTATTTGAGTAACACCTTTAACGAATTGTTTTCTCTTCATTGTATCTACTGGTCTAACTCTTGCAAAGTGTTCAGGAGCGAAAGTTGGAATTCCTTCAAACTTGAACTTCTTTGATGGTGAACATAAAGTATCTCCTATTGAGAATATACCTGGATCAAATACCCCGATAATATCTCCAGCATATGCTTCTTCAACAATTTCTCTGTTTTCAGCCATGAATTGTTGTGGTTGAGCAAGCTTTAATTTCTTACCACCTTGCATATGGAATACATCTTCACCTTTTGTAAACTTACCTGAACATATTCTCATGAAAGCAATTCTATCTCTATGAGCCTTGTTCATGTTTGCTTGAATCTTAAATACGAAAGCAGAGAACTTATCATCAAATGGGTCAATTTCTCCAATATTTGAGTTTCTAGCAAGTGGTGATGTAGTCATTTCTAAGAAGTGCTCTAGGAATGGCTCAACACCAAAGTTAGTTAAAGCTGATCCAAAGAATACAGGAGTTAATCCACCTTCTCTAACCTTATCCATATCTAGCTCGTCTCCAGCTATATCAAGAAGTTCTATATCTTCCATTAGCTTATCGTGAAGAGCTGACCCTAATATTTCTCTGAATTTTTCATCATCAACAGAACCTTCAATAGCTTCAACTTCTGTAGAACCATGGTTTCCACCATTGAATGCTATGATTCTTTGGTTTTGTCTATCATAAACACCTTTGAATTCTTTACCTGAACCTATTGGCCAGTTCATTGGATATGTCTTAATTCCAAGTTCTGATTCAATATCCTCTAATAATTGGAATGGATCTTGAGCTTCTCTATCCATCTTATTGATGAAAGTGAATATTGGCATTTCTCTTAAAGAACAAACGTGGAATAACTTTCTAGTTTGATCTTCAACCCCTTTAGCAGCGTCAACAACCATTACTGCAGAGTCAGCAGCCATAAGTGTTCTATATGTATCCTCTGAGAAGTCTTGGTGTCCTGGAGTATCAAGTATATTTATACAATGTCCAGAATAATTAAATTGCATAACAGAAGAAGTAACAGAGATACCTCTTTGCTTTTCTATTTCCATCCAGTCAGAAACAGCATGACTTGCAGCTTTTCTAGCCTTAACAGATCCAGCAAGTCTTATTGCTCCTCCGTATAATAGAAACTTTTCAGTTAATGTAGTTTTACCAGCATCAGGGTGAGAGATTATCGCAAAGGTTCTTCTCTTTTTTATCTCATTAATTAAATCAGCCAAAGTTTTATCCTCCTAAAAATATATGTAAATTTCTTATAAAAATTTCTTAAGTGAGATTCTAAATTTTAATTTAGTCAATCGAACTTACACCTACGAATGTATATGAGTAGTGTGTTTCCTAATTAAATATTATGTTTCATAACTAATAATCAAAATTTTATATTTTGTAATTGAAAGTTACATCTTCCACTATAATACAGAAGATATTTCATATTAAATAATCAAATATTACTATTTTAATTATTATATTTTTTATTATAACTTAATCATTATATACTGTTTTTATTAATATTACAAACCTAAAGAATTTTACATTTATCATAATAATATTACTTTAAATAATTATATTTTTAATTAAATTTTAACTTACCTTTATTAACATATGTTAATGATTAGTTTTCTTCATATAAAATAATTTCATCTATTAATATCTCTTTTTCATAAACTGATAATCATTAAAACTATTATATTGTAGAATAAAAGTATTAATAAATTTATGGGGGTATATGATGTTTAAACTAATAGCTATAGATATGGATGGTACTTTACTTAGAAGTGATCATACAGTATCTCAATACACAAAGGATATCTTAAAAAAATTCTCTGATAATGGTACTAGAATTGTAATTTCAACTGGTCGTCCTTTAAATGCAGTAATTCACTATATAAATGATATAGGTATTTTTTCAGATGATGATTTTGTAATTTGCAACAACGGTGCTTCTATATATTCTATAAAAGACTTCTCACCTATTTATTCAAACTATATGGATACAAATATATGTAAAGAAATATTTGATTTAGGCAAATCATTTAATGTTGCTATAGAAGCATTTAGTCATGATTTTTCTATTGCCTCTGAAAAGCATAATCATTTTGATAATGGTGATAATAACGATTTACCTTTAAAAGTCCACTATGTAGATACTTCTAATGATTTAGATAGTTTTGATAATTTATTTAAAATAATGTTTGTAGCTGATGAAGATAAGATTGATGAAATTATTCCTCTTATTCCTTCACAGTATTTAGAAAATTATAATGCAATTCACTCACTACCTAAAATATTTGAGTTCTTAAATAAGGACTGTGGAAAAGGATTTGCAATATCTAATCTTTGCAAAATACTTAATATAAATATAAATGATGTAGTTTCATTTGGCGATGCCCCTAATGACGTAGATATGATAAAAATGTGCGGTACAGGAGTAGCCATGGGTAATGCTTATGATGAAATAAAAGAAATTGCTAATTTCATTACTAAAAATAACGATGAAGATAGAGTAGTTTATTTCCTAGAACAATACTTGTAATTTTATAATATTATGTAGAATTCCACTATTAATCACTGTATAATATTGCCTTGTGTGTTATAAACATATTACTTTACTAACATCTACAAGAGGGACATAATGACTTTAAACTTTACAAAAGAAAATACTCAAACTAGAAATGTAAATATCGATTTATTGAGGACTATTTGCTCAATCTGCATTGTTATAATGCATATAATTGATTTTTATATTTTAGATTACAATTCAGTGGGGGAAGAATTTTGGACATTCATAAATTTATTTGAATCTATAATAAGATTTGCAGTTCCTATATTCTTCATGGTAAGTGGAGCTTTATTAATTAAAAACTTTAAAGAAGGATCTATAACTTTCTATAAAAAGAGATTTACTTCAATAATAGCTCCTTATATAATCATTTCTATTTTTTATTCCTTTGGTAATCAAATTTTAAAAACAAAAACAATATCACTTAAAATACTTTTTAGTAACGTCTTAAATTTTGATGCTCATTATCATTTATGGTTTTTTGGACCTTTAATTACCATCTATTTATTAGTACCTTTAATTCGTAAAACAATTAAATTTTTAGAGGCTAATAATAAACAATTTATTCTAAACACTTATTTAATAATATGGTTTATCTGCGGAATCACTCTACCTTTTATTATTAATATAATTAATTTTACAAGCATTAAATATACTATAGATATCCTTGGATACTTAGGTTACTTTATTTTAGGTTATGTTCTAAATAGTTATTTTAAAGAAAAACTAAACTTAAAGTACAAGCTTGCTATACCTACATATTTTTTAGCTATTATTATTACCTTCATAGGGAACTATCTTTATCTAAATAAGGAAACAGGCACTTATAATAATTATTTTATTAATCCAATGTCATTAAATATTTTCATAGCATCAGCTAGTATATTTATATATTTCACTAATAAAAGCTTTAATTTTAACATTAGCTTTTCTAATATTGTAAGAAGAATTGGAATGAGTAATCTTTACATATATCTATTCCATCCTATTTTTATATTATTTATAAAAGACATACTTAAAATAAACCTATTGTCTGGAAATCTATACTTTAAATGCTTTTTGGCAATTGCTATAGTTACTTTTAGCACTATAACTTTTTCAGTTATATTAGATAGCATACTTAATATAATTAAATACAAAGAAGGTTTTAACTTTAAATATATTATAAAAAAGTCACCAGAAATAGCTTAAACATGCTTAATTTTTTCAGTATATAATTCCATAATTTTCTGTTACTTTTTATTTTATTATTTATTTAAAAAGGATTTTTACCATATTATGTAGAATTATATATTTGCATAAATACAGTAAAGGAAGGCATGGATTATGAACTTAAACTCAAAAAAATTTCAAAATATATTAATTGTAGTCTTAGTATTAGCATTAGTTCTAACATTTTCTATAGATGCAATACAAGCTAGTATTGATAGAAATGAGTCAACTTCTATTAAAGAAAGACCACCTATCAAAAATACTCTTAAGGATTATGTAGTAGAAAAGGAAGAAGAACCTCTTTATGAGATCGAGGTAGATACTGAAAGTGAAACTGAAGAAGTTATTGAAGAAGTAACTGATACTCCTGAAGACTATGTAACTCCTGATAATACATATGAAGAAGATTATGATAATAACATAGATGATGGTTCTGGTAATGAAGGTGATAGTAATGGTGATCAAGGTGAAGGAACACCTACTCCACCAGTTGTGACTCCTCCTGTTGTAACTCCACCAGTAGTTACACCTCCAGAAGTTACTCCACCAACTGAACCAACTCCAGATCCAGAGCCAGATCCGGAACCAACTCCTGACCCTGAACCAACTCCTGACCCAGAACCTGCTCCAGATCCTTCACCAACTCCTGAAGATACTCCTGATCAAGAGAGTACTCCAGAACAATAGCCACTTGCCTATGATACTAATCATAAAACGCATTAGTATCATAGGCAATTTTTTATTAACACTATTGATTTATTACCAATAAAATATACCTCTGAGGTAAACCTATTTTATGGATTTACCTCAGAGGCACATTGGCAACTCATATCGACAACTAACTAATTTGGATAGCTCTTTAAAACTTCCACTTTACCTTTTACTGTATACTTTCCTAGGTTTGCAGGAATTAAGAAACTATCACCCTTCTTAATCTTTTCAGAGAAGTTTTCACCTTCGATAACTCCTTCTCCTTCAACGCAAGTTAGAATGAAGAATTTCTCTTTATTACTCTCATCTGTCCATTCAGTAG
The DNA here is from genome assembly GCF_021044725.1 of Clostridium sp. NSJ-145. NCBI lineage: Bacteria > Bacillati > Bacillota > Clostridia > Eubacteriales > Clostridiaceae > Clostridium > Clostridium sp. NSJ-145. Next base: position 8,772 of record NZ_JAJNOS010000011.1, on the reverse strand, counting down.
ATATATCAAACTTTTCAACTCCAAAGTATTCACTATCACAGAATTCAACCTTCTTAAATCCATCAAATTCCTTAACTTCATTGTTTGAAAGGTTTATTGCTTCTAAGTCAAAGTTTATTACATCTAATGACTTTTCTACATGAATTTCTCTTGGTCTTCCGTAATCATACACTCTATAAGTTATGTCTGAATTTTGTTGAATTTCTGCAATTACTAATCCTTCGCAGATAGCATGTACCAATCCACTATTAATTAAGAAGAAATCACCTTTTTTAACTTCTATTATATTAAGATAGTCTTCGCTCTTTCCTTCTTCAATAGCTTTTGCAAAAGTAGCTTTATCACAATTCTTTGTTCCAACTATTAATTTTGCACCTGGTTTTGCATCAACAACATACCAGCTTTCAGTTTTTCCTAAAGAGTTTTCATGAGTTTTTGCATATTCATCTCCTGGATGAACTTGAACTGAAAGTTTTTCCTTAGAATTGATAAGCTTAACTAATAGAGGGAATTTTTCTGTACTAACCTTTGTCCCTACTAAATCATGTCCTAACTCATCTATTATTTCTAAGAAAGTCTTACCTTTTAATTCTCCATTGGCAACTACTCCAGTTCCATTTTCATGACAGCTTACATCCCAAGTTTCACCGATTTCTCCTTCTGGTAAGTTGTCTCTAAAGTTCTCGAAGTCTCTTCCTCCCCAAATCTTTTCAAAATATATGTTTTCAAATCTAATTGGATACATACATAAACACCCCTTTTACTATAGTAATTTAAAGTTTTCTTTACAAATTAGCTCGCAAGCTTTTCTTCATTTATTACAATTTCTTCTTTACCTACAAAAATATTTTCTATAGGCTTTTGAACTATATTTATCATAGGTCCTAGCAATACAGTTGCTAATATAGTTCCTATTCCTATTGGTCCTTTTACAATTAATGCAAGGACTATACATATAAAATCTACTATTAACTTTATAGTTCCTAGCTTTATCTTATATGTTTCAGAAAGTGTAAGTACTAGATAATCTATTGCATTTGGTGGCAATTTAGCTAGTAAATATATTGATATTCCAATTGCAAGAATTACAATTGCTAATAAAAATACTAAATACTTAGAAACTAAACTATTGATAACTATTGGTTCTGTTATCTTAATCCATATTTCAATAAATACTCCAACTATATATGCAGTTATAAAACTAAATATATTAGGAATCTTTTTATTTACTATAGATGCAATTATAAGCGCTATTAAAGAGCTCACTGCAACCCAAAAGCTTAGGTTCCCTCCAAACTTTGACTGTAAACCAAAATTTATTGAGTCAAATGACCCATTTCCGATATCAGCCTTTGCAATTAACGCTACGCCTAACGTTAAAATAATTATGCCTAGTAAAAATGTTGCGTATCTTTTTATTTTTTTCATTTGTCCATCCCCTTATAATAATTCACCCACATACATAATACTATTTAAAGGGGTATTATATCAATATATATTTGTCTATACACTGAGCTACAGTTTCAACTACATGAGTAGTTTTTTTCTGTAAACCTTCTTCTGCATAAGTAAATGTAAATGAATTTTTAGTAACTTGGAACATAGAATCATCATTCCACGAATCACCTATTGTATAAACATTATCCATATGTAAATCTACAATTTCACTTACACACTTAACCCCATGACCTTTAGAACATCCCTTTGGAACTATATCTAAAAATATTGTATTTCTATAACACTCCACATAGTCACCATAATTATTATTTATGTAATCAGCAACCTTTTGAATTTCTTCTACTGGATACTTATTAAAATTAGCAGCCATTAAAGTAAAAGTTTCATTTTTAACATTTTCTATTTCATCAAGATTTTTTACATAGACCCTTTCATCCTTGTAATTTAATCCATAAACTAAATTTTTAATTATCATTCTAATTTTGATTTTTAATTTTGTAAGCTTTGAAACTATAGCATAGGATTTAAAGCCTGTTTGAATAGATACCATATCAGTATACTTTTTTATATAAGCTAATATTTCTTTAGTAGCTTTATAATCAAGATCACTTTTATGAATTATTTCAGCCTTATCATCAAGGATTAATGCTCCATTATTTAAAATAAAATAATCTGGTCTTATATCCATCTCTTTGATGATATTCTCTATTTCGTTATAAGCTCTTCCTGTTGAAAGAGAAAAAATCCCTCCATTAGTTTTAAACTTTTTTAATGCCTTTTTATTTTCATCTGAAACCTTTCCCTTAAATAAAAGAGTTCCATCTAAATCACTTGCTAACATCTTTCTCATTTTTTACCCTCATCCCCAGTTTTTATATTTAATTTTATAATCTTACAGGTACATTATTTTAAAATATATTTATGAATGCACTCTGCAACAGTTTCAACTATGTAATTTGTCTTAGTTTTCAACGCCTCTTCTGCATATGTAAAGGTAAAGGATTTATCAGTTACTTCAAACATAGAATCATCATTCCATGAGTCACCTATAACGTAGACATCCTTAATATGAATACCTTCTTCTTTGCTTACCCACTTAACTCCAGAGCCTTTTGAACATCCAATAGGTACAATATCTATAAATCTTGTGTTTCTATATGCAATAACATAATTTCCATAATTATCATTTACATAATCACAAGCATCTTGTACTACATTAACATCAACCCTTGGAAGGAATAAGGATATTGCAGCAATCTTTTCTTTATCCTCTTCAAAAACCTCGTCTAAGTTGTCTATTAGTTCTAAATTTTTAAAAGTAGAATCTATATCAGATATAAAAGCAGCTTCAGCACCTTTACTCTTTAAGTCTATTGGATAAGTTCTAAAACCAGTTTCTACAGAAATTAAAACCTCATCATTATCCATATCATTAAAAATACTTTTTACTACATTAAAAGGAATAAATTCTCTATGAACTATTTCTTCACTTCCTGTAATGATTAGTGCCCCATTATTTAAAATTAAATAATCAGGTTCAACCTTTAATTCCTCTATAACCTTTTCAACACCATTGTAAGGTCGTCCAGTTGAAATAGCAAAAACTCCTCCAGCTTCCTTAAAACTTCTAATGGCCTCTTTATTCTCTTCTGAAATCTTATTATCAAATATCAAAGTTTTATCAAGATCACTAGCCAATAATATTCTCATAAAATCACCTCGATTAACATTATAACATATTTATTTTCACCAATTGTCATGAATTAAATCTTATATCTTAGCAATACTAAGTTTATAGGAAACTTAATATTAATTTAATTAATATTAGTGAATCTTATGTAAATTTTATTTGAAAATTTCAGTTAGGAGGGATTTTTATGAGTTCTAAAATAACAAAAGAAAATGCCGAAATAGAAAAATCTTATGATAAAAACCGTGATTACCTTCCAAGGGCAAGAACTTGGTACAAACCTGACCCATCTGAATTAGTTAGTGAAGCTCCTGATGGAAGTAAAACAAAACTACCTAATCCATTAAAAGATCCTATAGTATGTAATAACATAGCTTGTAATGAGTTTGATTATACTGAAGGACCTTACTTAGATGATGAATTAGATTTAAATCCAAGACAATAATTTTCCAGAACAATATGTTATAGATGATAAGTGACAGATTGCAAACTTCAGATGCCTAATGGCAAATGACAAATTTAAAATAAAACATAACAAATGCTAAGTAGCAAATTAAAAATGACAATATGCCAGTAACAATTTTCAAATAATAAGTTAAAGATAACAAATCACAGATTACAAAATATAATTGATAATCGTCAATTTAAAAATATGGAGGTGTCTCTATTGGCAAAATCAAATAATAAACAAAATAGAACTGACGGAACTATAACATCTGCTGGAATTAAATTTCCTACTTCTATGAGCAATGTAAATAATCCAACATCTGCTTATAGTTATACTGATGAAAAGAAAATAGAAGAGCATGCTAAGCAAAATAAAAGATTTTAATTAATTCAAATAATAAATATCTTCTCTAATTATAAAAAAAGCAAATGGCAAGTTAAAGATTATTTATATCTTTGACTTGCCATTTTACTTTTATTCTTTATCATAATTTTTTATTAATGTAATCAAGTTAATTTCAGGTCTATTAAAAAGTCTAAATCGCATAAATTCATAGGTTCCTCCTGCTCCTAATCCCCTTGTTACATATTGTCTTATTCCCCCTACTTCTGTTAGCCCACTTACTCTATCTTGTGATGGAAAATATGCTGCTTTATTTATATCTGGTATAAACAACGCTCCTATCCCTGGTATTCTCCACTGTCCACCATGATAATGTGCTGCCAATACTAGTTCGTATTGTGATAAGTGTTGCCTATAGTTCTCATCATCAAATACACTTTCCATTGGATAATGAGTTACAGCTATGTTTATAGCATTATTATCATATTCATTATTAGTTATTACATCTAATTGTTCCTTATACAAAAGCTCTGATACCCAAAGAGAACTATCTCCTCTTTTTATTTCATATGCTTCATTTAGAAGTTTAACTCCTAAACTTTTAAGTCTCTCCCCTGCTTCACTTAAAGTTTTTTCATTATTATATACTCTTCTATGTCTTCCATTAAAGTCACTACTTAAAAAATTAGTAAAACCAGTATCATTTTCAAAAGGAAATGGTCCATGGTTTCCAGGTGTATAAAAAACATACTCCTTATTATTAATACCTTCTAATAATGTAATAAAATTCTCATATCCTTCTTCATCATTATCTTGCATATCACCACAAATAGCTATCATATCAAAATTCTGTTCATTAATTATATTTATAAGATCTTCTTGATTTTCTCCAAAACTTTTACTATGAAGATCTGCTAATTGTAAAATAGTAAATCCATCAAATTCTTTTGGTAAGTTCTCTATTTTAATCTCTTCTGTAACAATACTTATTTGATTATTATTATAAATATTATAAATAATAATTCCTGCAGTAAGTGCAACTATTGATATTAAAACAATAACTTTAATTCTTACTTTAATCATCTCCTTATTTTCTTAATCTTTATATAAAATTGTTGTTTTCATAGTTTCCCTTGAAGAACTCACTTCTTTATGATACCATATTATTACATATTTTAAATATTTTTCTAAACAGTTTTATGAAATTCAATATATATTCATTAACTACAGAAAAATTTCATAAAAACGGAGGCATATTGATGGAAAACTTAAAAAAGCTTAAACCGACAAAAGAACTTTGGATAAAAATTAAATGGATACTTTCTCACGCAAAACCTGTAATACCTTATTTAATATTTTCAATAATAGTTAATGCTATCTTTGCAATTATAGGAATATATAATGTAGTTGTTTCGAAATCACTTATAGATTCAGCTATTGGAGGAAATAGTCAAGAAGTTATTAAATGGCTAGTTATTATGGTTTGTATAAGTTTATTTTCAATGTTATCAAGTCCAGTAACATCATTTATGAGTACTCATTCATCTATGAAGTTAAACCAAGGTATACAAAGAAAAATATATAAACATATAGAATATTCAGATTGGCTTGAACAAAGTAAATTTCACTCTGTTAGCTTACTTACAAGAGTAACATCTGATGTAGGAAATATTAGTTCTGCATTGCTTGGGACAATCCCTAGTCTTGTATCTTTAACTATAACCTTAGTTGGATCTTTTTATACACTTATTAATTGGGCTCCATCCATAGCATTAGCTGCAGTATTTATCGGACCATTCTTAATATTAATAGGTAGAATTTTTAGTAGTAAGCTAAAAGCTCTTTATAAAGAATCACAAGAAATAGATGTTAAATACAGATCATTTATGCAAGAATCAATACAAAACATTATGATTGTAAAAACCTTCTGTATGGAAAATATAAACCTTAACAAATTAATAGGAATACAAAATGAAAAATATAAAATAGGTATGAAAAATACTAAACTTTCAGTTATGACTTCAATGTCAATGAGCTTCTGCTCATCATTAGCTTACTTCACAATCTTTGGATGGGGAGTTTTAAATATAGCTAAAGGGGTAACTACCTACGGTACATTTACAGGTATGCTTCAATTATACAACAAGGTACAATCTCCATTCTCATCATTAGCTAGTATGATACCTGGACTAATATCAACTATTGCAGCTACTGAAAGACTTATGGAAATAGAAGCTATTCCACTTGAAAAAATGTCTCCAATAAATATTTCAAATGAATTCACTAATCCAGATATCGAGTTTGAAAATGTTTCATTTGGATATAAAGAAACTAGCACTATTATAAATGATATAAACTTAACTATAGAATCAGGAGAAACAATTGCCTTTGTTGGACCATCAGGCGAAGGAAAAACTACACTTATAAGAATGATTTTAGCTCTTATAAACCCGACAAAAGGTAAGGTAACACTTACTGAAGGAAATGTTAGAAAAGAACTTACAAGAGACTATAGAGAAATAATCTCATATGTTCCACAAGGAAATACATTATTCTCTGGAACTATTGCAGACAATCTTAGATTCGGTAATCCAGATGCTACAGAAGAAGAAATGATAGAAGCTTTAGAAAATGCCTGTGCCTTAGATTTCGTTAATCAACTAGAAGATGGTCTAGAATCACTAGTAGGAGAAAGAGGAGTAGGAATCTCAGAAGGACAAGCCCAAAGAATAGCAATAGCAAGATCATTCTTAAGAAAGAAACCAATCCTAATACTTGATGAAGCAACATCAGCATTAGACCCTGAAACAGAAGTTAACGTATTAAAATCAGTACGCTCACTAGAAAATAAACCAACTTGCATAATAATAACTCACAGACCTTCTGCTCTTAATATTTGTAATAGAATTATCAGACTGCAAAAAGGTACTATCCGTGAAGTTGATAAAGAAAGTATATTAGAAGTAGCAAGTGAATTAGTATAGCTTTATTAAACTTAATAATCCTTAATTATAAAAAAGAAACCACCAAAAATATATTTAAAATATTTTTGGTGGTTTTATAATTAGCTATCTATTATTTCTTCCAAGGAAACTTATTTTTTATACTGTTAATAGCATCTTTAACAGCTTGTTCCATAGCTTTTTGAGCCTCGAGCTTTAACTCTTCAATCTTATTTTGAATTGCATCATTTATCTCAGCTCTGATAGATTCTATTCTCTCATTAATAACATCTCTAACTGCTCTCTTAGCTGCGTTTGCAACTATTTCTTCATAGTTAATTGAAGATAAATCTGGAGTTTCGTATCCTTTTCCTACTAGAGCTAATAATTCAATATTGAGTCTTATTTTTACACCACTTCTCTTCCATGCTGTAAAAGTATAGGTTGGATTATACCAAGGACCTGTTTTATCATATTCGCAATAAGTAGTAATTTTTTCTAACTGCGATGCATTATAAATATAATTAATAGTATTTTTTGAAACCTCTTCTTTAGATGATTGAAGTATATCACCAGCTGTAGGTATTTTAACCATATTCATAATATCATCAACTGCATATTCTACAGTTCTATCTATAATATCATTAACTAAATCACTTGTTAAAACCTTTTCTACAATACCACTATCTAGAACACCATCCAAAATTTTTTCAACTACTCCAGCTATATTTATACTATCTGGTATATTGGCTTGAGAAACGGCATTTTCTACTAATCCAATTATTATCGGCCTAACCATTGCTTTAATTCCATCAGCCGTAAGAATAGTATCAACTGCTGCATTAACTCCTGATTGTACTGTAGTAGTTACAGTACTGTTAATTCCATCGATAATTTTGTCAATCCCTAAGTCACTAAAGTCAAGCTTATCTACTTCTTCGTAAACTATTGTTTCTAGTTTGTCTTTTGATACTGGATCATTTTCAGTAGCAAATACTGTAGTAGGTAATATTCCTACTGTCATAACCCCCGCTAAAACTCCTGCTAATACATTTTTTCTTAAATTAAATCTCATACCTTCTCCTATAATTATAAATTTATTTACAATAGTCTTAGACTCATTGTATCAAATTAAAATTAATAAATGTTTAAATAATATTTACCATTTATTTACATTTATAATTGTATCATCTTTTCCTAATTTATTCACCATTATTCATTGTAAAAAATATTAGTTTATTCAACAGCAATAGATGTTGATTTTTCTGAGTATATTAACTTATTAACCTTTATGTATCTAATTATTTTTTATAACTTTTATATAATTAAAATTTTAGTTATATAAATAAAATACTATAATTAAACATATCTCTATCTATAATATATTAAATAGGAATTTCCTATCTCCTATCATTTCTTTAGTTCATAATCTTCCATATAAAATTATCTATAAAAAAATAAAAACCCCTGAATAATCAGAGGCCTTTATCATTTTAGCTAAGTCCAAAGCAACAACAAGCTTCATTCCCTGGCCCATGCTCTGGACAAGGTACTCCTGTATATCCATGTGTTTTACCACTTGCAGCTCCATCATCAGCATGATCATTAACAGATCCTTTGCACTCTCCCTCAGTTGCATGACAATATCCACTATGAACTGGTGGTTTGTATTCTGCCCAATCATCACTTCTGGTATTTTCTACTCATAAAACCATTAACTCAGGATTATTCCATTTTTTCATTATTATTACCTCCATAAACTCTTTTATTTTTGGCTCTGTTAGACAATAATGTTGATATGTGCATATAAGTCTTAAATAGTGTTATAATATAGATAATAACACTATCGGAGGTAAGATTTATGGCAACTCTTTCAAATATAAAGTCAGATA
>NZ_JAJNOS010000010.1:0-164030 GCF_021044725.1 Clostridium sp. NSJ-145 | reverse complement strand
AATGCAAATCCTATTTGTTGCATAGGAATCACATTTTTTGTGAAGTTTTTCATATTATTACTATGCGCAAAAAAGGAAGTTCAAATTCGAACTTCCTTTTCTTTATCGGCAAATATCAATTTTTTTTTGATACAGCCCCTTTCCTTCTAATTTATATAAACATATTTACACTCTTCTAAATTAAAGTAATCTCTAAATTCAAATTTGCATGTACGATTAAATTCTTCTTCATTCCAGAAGTTAGTACATATAATATTACTTGTGTCTATGAGTTCTCTTACTTCTAAATAATCTATTAAATTCTTATTTTCATTAATATAGTACTTAAGGCATTTTAATATTTCAGGATCTTCATTAGTTACTTCTAAACTTTTTGGATCTACGTTAAATTTTAAATCTCTCACCCAAAAAGCATTGTCACTTCCTATTCTTTCTGCTATGCTATTATCCTTATCTATTAATAGTGATTCAATTTTTATTTTCATTTTGACCCCTCCAACTCCTTTTTTGTATACCTTTACAATATATATATTCTATATTTATTGCTATAATTACTTTCTAGTTTAATTTCTATTAAAATTACTAACATATTTTTTTAATCAAATTATAAATAAATTTTAGATTGTATGGAATATTATTACGTTTTATGAGTATACTATAATATAAAGATTTCAAATTCTTATTTTTAAAATCGTAATATTTAATATCGCGGGGTGGAGCAGTAGGTAGCTCGCCGGGCTCATAACCCGAAGGTCGGAGGTTCAAGTCCTTCCCCCGCAACCATAAACCTTACATTATTATGTGAGGTTTATTTTATTTACTTTTATATAATATATTTATAAAATTATATTATAATAAATTATTTTTAGGAGATTTATATTATGCATAAAGTAAATTATCATACTCACACATATAGATGTGGACATGCTATTGGAACTGAATTAGATTACTTAAATTCTGCTTTAGAAAATAAATTAAATATACTGGGATTTAGCGATCATGCTCCATATCCTGATGATAGATTAAATTTAACTAAAGATACTAGAATGGATTATTCAGAACTTCAAGACTATATCGATACTATTAGATATTTGCAAATAAAATATAGAAATAAAATTAAAATTCTAATAGGTTTAGAAATAGAATATGATGAATCAGTCTATAGTTACTACAATTATCTCTTAAATTACTTAAGCCTTGATTACTTAATCTTAGGACAGCATGTATTCTTATCTAAAGGTGAATTATTACATACTTTCTCATTAAATTCTACTGATTCCTATGTCGACTATGCACTATCAATTTCTAAAGCATTAGAAACTAACTTTTTTAAATTCTTAGCCCATCCTGATCTTATATTTATAAATAATCTACCATGGGATGAAAATTGTGATAGAGCATGTGAAATAATCATAGAAAGTGCAATAAAGCATGATACTATACTTGAACTTAATGCAAATGGCTTCAGAAAAGGAATAATGTCATTTCCTGATATAGATAGATATCCTTATCCACATAATAAGTTTTGGGAAAAAGTTGCTAAAACTAATTTGAAAGTTATAATAAACTCTGACTGCCACGACCCTAAATTTATGTGGGATTCATGTATGGATCAAGCGTATGAATATGCTAAAAAATTAGGGCTTAATATTATATATGAAATATAAATAAAGTGCGAGCTAAGCTCGCACTTTTAGTTAATTCTTTCTTCAGTTTCAGCGTCAAAGAAATGTAAAGCTTCTAAGTCAAATCCAAATGTATGATTTTCTCCAGCTTCATATTGATAATGTCCTGGAACTGTTATAACCATATCTTTTCCACTCTTTAATTTAACAAATAAAGTCTTTTCTTTTCCTAATACTTCTATTACATCTATTGTTCCTTCAAATTTATCTTTAGCCTCTCCGCTTACAAATCTTTCTGAACGAATTCCTAAATAAACTTCTTTACCTATATGGTTAGCTAAAGCTTTTAAATCCTTTTCTGATGGAGTTACAGATATAAGACCATCTTCTGAAATAAATTTCTTACCATCCATCTTACCTTTTATCATATTTATTGTTGGAGAACCAATAAATCTAGCTACGAACATATTTTGTGGCTTTTCATAGAATTCATATGGCTTACCAACTTGTTGAATCTTACCATCATTCATAAGAACTATCTTAGTTGCCATTGTCATAGCTTCAACTTGGTCATGAGTAACGTAGATACTTGTAGTTCCTAATTGCTTGTGAATTCTAACAAGCTCAATTCTCATATGCTCTCTTAACTTAGCATCTAAGTTAGAAAGAGGCTCATCCATTAAGAATACGCTTGGTTTTCTAACTATAGCTCTTCCTAATGCAACTCTTTGTCTTTGACCACCAGATATATCGGAAGGCTTTGAATATAAATAATTTTCTATTTGTAATAATTTTGCCGCTTCCATAACACGTTCATTTATTACATTTTTTCTTTCTTTTCTCATTGATAAAGAAAATGCCATATTATCATAAACAGTCATGTGAGGATATAATGCATAGCTTTGGAAAACCATTGCTATATCTCTATCTTTAGATGCTAATTTATTAACTCTTTTTTCTCCAAATAAAAGATCTCCTTCTGTAATAGAGTTAAGTCCTGCAATCATTCTTAATAATGTAGTCTTACCACATCCTGATGGTCCTAAGATTACACAGAAATCCTTATCTTCAATTTCTAAATTTATATTTCTTAAAGTAAAATCTTCCCTGCTTTCGTATTTTTTACCTATATTATTTAATGTTACCTTCATATCTACTCACTCCTATCCTATCCTTTTGTAGCACCATTTGAAAGACCTGATACTAGTTGTTTTTGTAATACAATAAACAGTATTACTATTGGCACAGCCGCTAAAAGAGCTCCTGCTGCAAAGGCTGGTTGGTTAATTGTACGCTCATCGTTTACTAACGTATATAATCCTACTGACAATGTATAATCTGCAGGTGTAGTTAATAAAACTTTTGATAGTAGAACATCCATAAATGGTCCTATAAATGACCATAATGCAATAATTGCTAACATTGGTCTTGCTATAGGCATTATTATAAGTCTATATATTTTCATACTAGAACATCCATCAATTTTTGCTGCGTCATCTAATTCAGTTGAAATAGAATCTAGATATCCCTTTAATATAATTGTATTCCCTGCAATCCCTGTACCTGCATATATAAGTATAAGCATCATCTGTCTAGTAAAGGCTGGAACCATATCAGATGCGATTGAGTACATAGTAAAGTATGCTGTTATACCAACGAATTGTGGTATTGTTTGTATAAGCATTATTGTCATAAGAGATACTTTCTTACCCTTAAATCTATATCTTGAATAAGCGTATCCTGTAAATGAAACAATTAATACTACTAATATAGCAGTTACAACACTTATAAATATTGTATTACCCATCCATTTTAAATACATTGTATTTTCAAATAGATGTTGGAAGTGTTTTAGAGAAAAACTAAATCCAGCATTAAGATTTAACCTTTTTCCTTGCTCACCATTAAATGAAGATATTATAATTTGCAATATTGGCCATATTACAGCTAATGCCCAACCTATTAAGAATACGTAAGATATTCCTAGAGCAATTTTCCCTCCTAAAGTAAGAGGTTGTTTATCTGAAAGATAAAGATTGCTTTTCTTTTTCTTCTTTAATGAACTTTTCTGTTTAACATTGTTTGTTTCTAACATACCGTTACCCCCTTACTCCTTTTTAAATACTTCCGTATTTCTATATCCAATATAAGCTATTATTATAAGAGCTATAGAAACTATCATAGTTATAGCAGCACCTAAAGCTTGATATTGATTTTCTAAAGTCAGCTTATAGATGTATGAAATTAGAAGGTCTGTAGAACCTGCTAAGTTTCCATATACCGATGGATTAAATGGTCCACCATTATTAAATAACCATATGATTGAGAAGTTGTTAAAGTTAAATGTATATTGCCCAACTAAAAGTGGAGCTGTTTGGAATAATACTAATGGTATCGTAATCTTTGATAATTTCTTAAAGCTTGTAGCTCCATCTATATCAGCAGCCTCATAAAGTTCTTTATTTATAGATTGAAGAACTCCTGTTGATAATAAGAAAACATAAGCACTTCCAAGCCATGCTTGTATACAAATAAGTACTGACCTAGCTACAAATGTGTTATTTTTTATTGATAATCCTTCTCCAAAAATACTTTGTAGAGCCTGTGTTAATGCTCCATTTGGAGATGATAATATACTAAAGAATGTTATTGTTATAAATGCTGGTACAGCCCAAGGTAGTAGATATATTGTTCTAAATAATGTTTTACCTTTTATTCTATCATTGTTAAGAACTATAGCTAGAATGAATCCTAAAGCTATTGCTAATGTAGTAGCAACTAAAGTCCAAATTATTGTCCATCCAAGAATCTTCCAGAATACTGACCCTGCTAGTCCTTGTCCTAAAGCAATCATCTTATAGTTACTTAGACCTTCCCATCCAAATTTAGCTTGATGCTTTGGATCCATTCCTGTAAATGATAAAAGTATTGTAGTTGCTACTGGTATAAATACCATAAATATTGTAACAACTAACGCTGGTGCTGATACCATATATGGGAATCCATCTTCAAGTAAACTTTGCTTAGTTTCTATCCAAGTCCTTGTTCTTATTCCCTTTATTTCTTCTTTTTCAACTTTATTAACATCTTTAAAAGATAATAATAGTAATACTAATGCTAATACGATTAAAGTTATTGCAAGTATACCTTCAATCATAAAGATTATTGATCTATCAAGCTTTCCTGCACCTTCCGCTAATGTTATTAATCCTGCAATTCCCTCTCCTTTATAGTTACCATAACCTAATGCATATGGAATAGCCATTGTGTATATATAAATGCTACCTAAGAACATTATTATCGATTTTATATACTGCTTATTAAGTAATTGTCCCAATCCTGGGAATAAAATAGTTACATATGATTTCCATGGAATCTTCTTTTCTATCTCTATTGGATAAACTCTTCTAAGATCAGATACATTCACATTTACAGTATTAATTTTTTGTTTTAATGTTTTACTAAGTTCATATCTTTTATTTTTTATAACTTCTTCATTATAAGTTTTTTCACATTCAAAAGATTTTACCATAACAGATTCTCTATATTTTCTTTTAAGTTCCTTTATAGTATTTTCTTTTGCTTGTTTTGATATTAAACCTTCTTTTTGTTTTGCTTTTACCTCACTAATTCTATCATGTAAGTTTTTCTTTTCTTCAATTTTGAAATTCTTAAATTCTTTTTGAAATTTAGAATCTTTTTCTGAATTTATATTAGCTTTCTTAGCCTGAGCTTCAACTAACTCTTTATAAGTTTCTTTTGCAAAATCTAATATATGAGGTATTTGTGCAATCTCCATTTTATTTTGTTCGTATAAAAGTTCAGCATCATATGTTAAATCTACATACTTTTCATAAAAAGTAACCAATTGTTTAGCTTTAAATAATCTTACCTCTAAATTTTGTACTTTTTTTGGTAGAGAGCTATCTACCTTTCCTCTATATTCAGCAACTTTCTTATTAGTTTCTTCTAAGAAAGATTTTTCTCTACTTTTATATTCATTTAATTTTTTAATATATGGATGCTCCGCTTTTCCTTTTACTAACTCATTCAATTTCTTTTTTAATTCTTCTTTTTCATTACCCTTCGCACCTTCTATCTCATATTGAAGAGATGCAACTTCGTACAAGTATAAGTTTTTTCTATCATATTCACGGTCTAAATGATCATATAAATACATATCAAACTTTTTCAAGCTTTTTCCCCTCCTTTAATGATTTCTCAATTACCTCTAATTTTAGAGTCCTCTTACGTTATAAATACATTTGCCTAAATAAATCATCATTAAAATTAAAGCAATATAGCCTATGCTACTTACTATAAAAAACATTGAATACCAAGATTCACCTATAATTGAGAATCCAAAGGATCCTATTAATAATACGGTCCATATTACTACATATAACTTATTTACCCTTAACTTTGTCAGTGTAATGTAACTATGTATAGCTAGTCCTATTGGAGTTATTATCTTAACAAAAAACGAAGACATACACATAGTTAAATATGTTTGATATAACTCTTCACTAGTTTCTCCTATCATAGCCGTATTTAAGTTTGGATTCGATAACCACATATCAAAAAATGCTGTGTCTTTTACTTTAAATATTGCTTCTAATGAGATTGAAAATATAATTAGTGCACATATTCCCACTAATGAATAAAATACACCCCTCGTCATCTCTATTTGATCTCTCATGTGGCCTCCTTTTTACAAGAAAAGGGGACTATGTCCCCTACACTTCTAGTTATTATTTATAATTATAAAATTTGATATCGCAAACTCCTTCTCATTTACGTTCGAATGAATGAGGTTCATGCTGGTAAATCACAGATTTAAAGACTTTCTTAAGGAAACTCCTCCTCACATCCGTTCGAATGAGTAAGTTCAGCTAACTAAATCTAAGATTTAGAGCTTCACTTAGAAGCTTGACATCATTGCTTCGAATGAAGCTTTAACTTCGTTATATGCTGCTTCAGCATCTTTTGGTTGAGTTGATGACCATGATAATAAAGCATTTTGCCAAGAATCCCATACGCTACCCCATTCAGTGAATAGAGGTCTGTTTTCAGCTTTTTCATATCCAGCATAAGTTGCATCAATAACTTTCTTTTCTAATTCATCGATTCCTTCATAAGCAGAAGGTTCAACATTTTCTAATATCTTACCAGTATACTTGAATAATTCTTGAGCATTTGCAGGGTTAACTATTTCTTCAATAAATGCTTGAGCTACTGCCATCTTATCATCATCTTCTTCAACTCTTGCATTTACACCAAGTCCCCATCCACCTTTCCAGTGAGTTAATGGATTTCCGTTAACAGTTATATTTGTTAGAGGAATAACTTCTAAGTTTGAAGCATCTCCAACTAAATCTTTAACACTTGTAGTTGCCCAAGGTCCATCGATTTTTATAACGTCAGTTCCACCAGTTTTGAATTGCTCTTCAATATATCCACCAGCTGCTTCTTTATCCCAAAGGTCAGTTTTGTTTGTATCATGGAATTTCCAATAATCATATAAAGCTGTGAATAATTTTTGTTGATCTTCAGTTAATTCAGACCATTCTTTAGTAGCATCTGAATATAACTCACCAGCATCATTATGTCCTAATAATTCTAATTCAGCTGAGTTAGCAAAAGCAACTCCAAACCAACAATCATGTACAGTTGTTAATATTTGATCAGCTTCTACAGAAGTTAATTCTATAGATTTGCTAAAATCTATTCCAGCTGCTTCTGCATTGGCAACATTTACATATCCTATTAATGTTTCTATGTTATAAGGGAAAGCTAAATATTCTCCATCAACGTTGAAGTTTCCACCTAGTCCACCTTTGAAATCTTTAAATCCACCTACATTGTTAGCCATAGTTTCAGCATCTATAGCAGCTAAAGCGTTATTGTTAGCTAGTCCATATAATCTATCTGCTGGTAAAGCAAATACGTCAGCAACGTCTGGATTTGTTGGATCTGATTGGTCTAATACATCTAAGTGATCAAAAGATCCTGTTGTTATAAACTTAATATCAGCATTTGGATATTTTCCTATAACCGTTTCTTTAACTTGTTCATAGTAAGGTACCCATCCTTCTTCTACTTGAACAGTTAATTCAACTTTGGCATCGTTACCAGTAGTTTCGTTAGTTCCACCTTCTGATGTTTGTCCACCTTTATTACTTGAACCACATGCTACTAAATTTAATGTAGTAGCTGCTACAAGTAAAGTAACTAATAATTTCTTCATAATTAATTCTCCTCCACTTTTAATTACTAATTTATTTAAAGTTGTAAAACTTAAATACTTTTTTAATACTTACTAAATCGTTTTTAGGAATTAATACAAACGGCCTGTCCTATATTTAATACCGTTAAAATTCACCCTAAAAATTTTACGGTACCGTTTCCATTTTTGTCGAAAAATAATATGTAACCTTAATGTAAACTTTATCATGTTTTTGGTTACACTTTTATTATATCAGTCTGGCAATTTTAGTCAATAGATTGTACAGATAATAATTGTGTAAAATTGTGGTTATTTTTTTTAGTTTAAGCAAACTTTTTCAACGTCAAATTTCACACTTTTTATGAAAATATATACTTTTTTTACATTTTAAACTCCTCTCTTCGCTTTAAATTTTTACCATTTTAATTTATAATTATTATACGACAACATATTAAAGGAGTTTTACTATGGACTTTTACAAATATAAAGATAATAAAAAAATAATTGGCTCTATAATTAAGCTTAATAGACTAAATCAAAATATAAGTCAAAAAACTTTATCAAAAGGAGTTTGTGTTGCTTCTTATTTAAGTCGTATAGAAAATGGTGATTTAATTCCAAGTGAAGAAGTAATATCTATTATATTTAATAGGCTTGGATTAACATTTAATGATTCCAAAGAATTTCTGGAAAAAGGGATTAATCGTTTAAAACTTTTTTTTGAAAGTCTTCATTTTAATGAATTTGATTTGACAAATGAGATTTTTAACGAATTAGAGTCTCAGGAAAATGATTATATTACATCCCCTCTTGTTATAGATTATTTTTTAGCTAAGCTTGCAAGATACTGTTCCACTCCAAATAGAGAAAAATTTGAAAGTTCAAAAGAGTTACTTCATTCATCCTTTGAATTACTATCTCCACAACAAAAGTTTCTATATAACTTTTACGTAGGTGTAGATACTTTAAATCTTTCAGATAATAAATCTATTGGAAAAGAATTTATAGAAGAAGCTTTAACTTATAAAGATAATGGTCATTGTTATTACTGGCTATCTTATGCTTACAGAATAGAAAATAATCCAATAAAGTCATACGATTGCATAAAGAAAGCTTTAGACTTTTATGTAACAGAAGGAAACATTATAAGTATTATGTCTTGCTATGAAAAAATTGCTGAAGTTCATTTTATGCTAGATAACTATAGTGATGCCATTACTTACTTAAAAATATCATTAAGTATCGCTGAAAAGCTTAAGAATAGATATTTTATTGAACATTTAAATTCAATAATTTCATGGGCATACTATAGATTAAAAGAATACTCTACTTCATTAAATTATTTAAAAAATAATACTGGACTTGTTGACCATAGAATGTTAGTTCCTGATAGTATAACTAAATCTTTAATATATTTTTCATTAAATAATAAAACTTTATTAAAAGAATCAATCAATGAACTTCAAAATGCCCAATCCTTAGAACATATAAACAATGATTTAGCTAATATAATATATAAATTATTCACTATATATATAGATGATGATAATTATTTAAAAAATCCTATGTGGGAAAATCTATTAATTTATATAATTGATAGTATGCATAAATTATTAGAACTAAAGAAAGTTTTTATTACCTTACTTAAGGAGTACTATATCTATAATAGAAAATATAAAGATGCTTTATTTTTATAATTTTAAAAGCAAGTAGTATAAAATTTCTTATATTACTTGCTTTTATTTACATAATTATTATACAATTTCAGCATTTCTTTCATATACTATAGCATATTATCTTAATAAAAAAGGAGCATTCCATGTATGGATATTTGTAATTATAAAAATCTTTCAACTAAAGATATTATTGCAATTTTAAACGAAGAGAAAATGTGCTATTTAGCTACAACTGATACAACAAATATCTCATCTGTACCTATGTGGTATGTTTTTGACTATTCAGATGATAATTTAATATTCTACTTTATAAGTAACAATACTAGTCAAAAAATTGATAACATTTATTATACTGGCATTGCAGGTATCACTTTATTACAACATCATCGCTGTAGAAAAGTAGAAAGTTATAAAACCATAATAGCAAATGGAACTACAACTGTTATTAATGATATTAAAGAAAAAATATCTATAATTGAAAAATTCGAAAATAAATATAATTGCATAACAAATTTTTCATGTATAGATACTTCTAATATAAAATTCTTTAAAGTTACCGTTTCTGAAATTACTGGTAGGTATTATTCTTAAAAAATATACTTTCTTAAAACAAAAAAATAGAGCCTATACTTAATATAGGCTCTATTTAAAAGTACATTTATGTTAAATTGGTATCTAGAACGCTTAATTAATTTAAAATATTATCTATAAAACTCTTGAGTTGCATAGACTTTATTTCCAATTTGATATACTCCTACTCCAATGCTTGTAAAGTCTGTAGATAGTATATTCTTTCTATGACCTGATGAATTCATCCAGTTAGTCATAAATTGGTTAGCTAATACTGTTGGATCAGTACCATAACCCCCTAGGTATGCTATATTTTCACCCCATGAATTATATGAGACCCCATCAGCTTTCATTTGAGCTGTTATATAATTACCATTTAAATCAGTATGACTGAAGTAATTATTATCTCCCATATCCTGAGATTTAATTCTTGCATATTTCTCCATTGTAGTGTTATAACTCAATGGTGCTACACCAGCCTTCACTCTTTCTTCATTAACTTTATTAAAGATAGCTTGTTCGACTTGTGCCATAAATTTATCAGATGCATTTGTATCATCTGTTACTGCATCTCCTTCATTTGTTGGAGGTGTAACTGTTGTATCATCTCCTGTTGTAGGTGGAGTAACTTCTGTATTCTCCTCTCCTGCTGGTGGTGTTACAACTGTATTGTCATCTGATGTTGGTGGCGTAACTGTAGTATCATCTCCTACTGTTGGTGGTGTTACTACATTATCATCTCCTGTTGATGGTTTTTCATCTTGACTTGGCTTACAAGGTCTTTGATATTTATGCTTACAATGATGTCTATATGCTCCACCATTATTTGAGTCATAATATCTTGTAGCAGCACTTGCTGATACAGTTCCTAACATTGTAGTTCCAGCTATTACTAGCGCGATTATTTTAGATTTCATTTCCATTCCTCCTATAATTTGAACTATTATGTATAGTTCATTTTTAGTTCTAATGTACTTTTACGTCTTTACCAACTTGTCCACTTCATAGTAACACATAAATTCTAAAATTATTATAGTGGACTACTTGTAATTAAGATTAAATTACCCTTGTAAATAAATCATTATCATATATGGAATATAGTGTGATGCAAACTTATATTTTCATAATAATATTATATTCTACCATTCTATCGTATTTTAGACTCTAAGGTATCTCTTATCATCTTAAGGCTTAATACGCCATAATATCACTTTGACTTTAGTGCTTTGCTACATTATACTTAGGTCATAAGTTAATCAATGAAATGCATACAATTTAATATCGCGGGGTGGAGCAGTTGGCAGCTCGTTGGGCTCATAACCCAAAGGTCGTAGGTTCAAGTCCTGCCCCCGCAACCAAAAACAACCCTTATTCTTACTATAAGGGTTGTTTTATTTTTAGTTGATATAACTTATAAGCTTATATTAAATTGTAAAACCATTCTTTAGCAAATTACTTTTCCTAAATAACCATAATTATTATTCTTATTTTAAACTTATATAGACTATGGTTATTTATAGTATTATTATATGATTTACTATCATCATTACAAATATTAAAAATTACAAATATTAAAACGTTAATTTTTTATATAATTAAAAAGTGCGAAGCAAATTTGCAGCTTCGCACTTTCCCAATCGTTACTTTAACTTTTAATTAGCTAATTTTTGCTAAACCTGTCCTTTTATAAACTCAAATATAAGTTTTTTTAAAAAAGCTTTTAATTTTATCTAATCATTTTTCTTGACTTTTTTATTATGTTTACATCCACAATTATTGGCTTTCTTCTCTTTTTCTTGTTGGCTTGCACATGAACAATCGTGTTTTTCACTCATATTAATTCCCTCCTAAAACCTGATGCCCTCTTGGTACAGTACTATTATCTACAAAGTCTAAGTATTAATACCATGAAAATAAATCCTTTTTTATGATTTTATTGAGATAATTATATTAATCCTAATTCTTAATATTTGATTATTACCTCTTTTTTATATGAACTTCAAAAGCTTGTTAGTTGGTTACAATAAAATTCAAGGTATCATTTTTCTTGTTTAACACATAACAATAATAGATATTTTATCTAATACTATTTTTTAGGAGGTTAATATGAAAAAGCATAAGAGTGAAAAGATACACCAAGTAGTTCATGATAATGATAGAAAACTTAATTTACATGAAATAAAAGCTGAAACCGGAGCTGGTAATGGATTCAAATCTTCAGGCGAACAATCTAAGGTTCCTATACAAGATACTTATGAAGCAAGTAGTAAAAGCGAAAAAATTCAAGAAGCAATGTCTAATTCTAAAGGGAAAATTAATTTACATACTATAAAGGCTCAAACTGGTGCTGGTAATGGTTATAACAATACTGAACGTGCTTCTGAAATTTCACCAATTAAAGACACATTTGTTAACACTAATAAGTTTCATAAGATTCACCATGTTGTAAGTAATATCGAAGGTAAAGCAAACTTACATAAAATAAAGGCTCAAACTGGTGCTGGTAATGGTTATATTACCCAAGAAGATTTAAAAGATAATATAAATACTCCATCTTGCGATTCTAAAAATCCTGAACCCCTTTACGGAACTACTCACAAGAGTAACCATATTCATGCAGTTATCCATGCTAATGATAGAAAATTAAATCTTCATCAAATCAAACAAAAAACTGGTGCTGGAAGTGGTTATAAGCATCAATAATTAATATTTTTAAGGAGGCATTCCTATGACAAAACATAAAAGCGAAAAGATTCATGAAGTAGTCCATAAACATGATAAGAAATTAAATCTTCATGAAATAAAAGAAGAAACTGGTGCAGGTAACGGTTATAAAAAATAATTATATAATTAATGGAGGCATAAATTTGCCTCCTTCTTTTAATACTTGTGCCAAAAATAAGGTCTATAAATTTTTCTTAGCTTTTTAACTACTTCATTAGGATCATTTTTACTTATATAATTTTGAAAAACTTCATTATCTTTTTCAAAGACTAGTGTACTTTTTGCATCTGTTAAGCTTTGAACATACTTAATCATATTTTCCTTAATAGCTTTTTTATTATAAATCTTAATATAAGTATATCCTGGATAATCATCAGAATCATATTTTAAAACTTTAAACTCTTTTGTATATCCTAACCTTTCTAATTCTTCATATAAAGATTCTATTTTTTCAGTCTCATCAATAAGCATTAAATAAACCGCTCCATATCTATCTGGTAATTCCTCTTTTATATAATTACGGTAAGGAGACGACCTTAAGTTATTATATATATCACTTTCCACCGGATTTTTAAAATCCCCATAATAAATCATAACAGAATCTTCTACTACTGTATTTATAAAGCAATGCATATTTCTAGCCTGAATTAAATCTACAAGTTTCTTAGTTTCTTCATGAGTCATTTCATACACTTTTAAGTATTTATTTTCTTTCATATCAAATAATATAGCTCCATCCATAGCTATAACAGGTAAATTTAATCTTATATCTTGTAATGATGTAACTAATGCTCCTGGAGTTTTCATAGTTGCAATTGTTAACTTAACTCCATCATCAAGCATTTTATTTAACTCAATCTTACTATATGAAGTTAAAGTTTCTTTCATATTTAATAATACTTTATCTAATTCGGCTACAAAAAGTAAATCATTCCTTCTTTTCCTCGGTAGCTCAAATGTATTTATGATAAGTGCTAAACCAATACCAATCATAGTATCCATCATTCTATTAAATACAAATAAATATGGATTTTTATCTTTAAGATGGTTAACTACTATACTTAAAAATACGACACAGGAAAAATACGAAGCATTTTTCTTATTAAATATAACTGTGGTATAAATAATTGGAATTATTAGTAATGATATTGTTATATATCTAAAAAGCTCATTATCAAAGGGTATAACATATAACTCAACTAATATCATTATCAATCCATAAGCAGCTCCTATAAAAGTTCCTATAGTTCTTTGTATAGCGTTAGCCTTTGCATTGCTACTATAAGGTTGCATACACCACAATACAGACAATGCTGTATAAAAAGGTGTCCCTTGCTTCCCTCTTAAAAAATAAATAATGAATCCTAGCAATACTCCTATCGAAGATTTAATAATTCGCATTCCTATCGGAGGAAGTGCTATTTTTCTTTTGTTCATTTAAATATCCTCCATATATCTATTAGTTTTAACTTTTGTTTAAATATATTATAATTATATAAAAATTCTCTAAAAACCATAATAATTATAATTATAAAGTTAAAAAATTACTAGTTAATTTATTCCAAATACACAGAGATAATATTCATATTTAATAGCTTCTTATTAATATTACTCTTCTCTTTCGCATCCTTCTTACGTATAAATACTAAACTCATTAGGCATATAAATTATTAGTTCTAAGTGCTTATCTTTTATCAGTTAATTAGATTTTAAAATTAACATATCAATAAAATTATAAATTTGTGCATTTATCTCTCTTTTATTTAATTCTCTGTAATCAACAAAAAAGTGTAGATATCTCTACCTACACCTTATATCCTTAACTCTATAATTATTTATCTAACCTGTTCTAATGTATTTAATCCATTTTTATAACCTTGTATTAATGGATTCTTATAAAATGAATATGATAATTGTAATAACATAAAGCACCAAATAATTGGTTCACAAATAATAACTCCAAGATATTTTAGGCTTGGTATAAATAATGCTACAAATAAACATTTTCCTAAAAATTCAATTATGCTAGATGCTAAAGGAACAACTTTTTTTCCTAATCCTTGAAGAGAATTTCTTAAATTTAAAAGCATACCTAATATCGCATAAAATGGTGCATTAATTATCAAGTATAAAGCTCCATTATTAATTACAGTTGGTTCAGTTGATCCTGATAACACTTTTACTAAAGTAGATGCACTAAATAATAAAGCTACAGTTATTATTGCACCCCAACAAATAGCCATTATATTTGCAACTTTTACACCTTTACGAATTCTTTCATACTTTTCTGCTCCTTTATTTTGAGAAACAAAAGTAGATAATGCTAAACTCATAGTCGCAACAGGCATAGTACAGAAGCTATTAAGCTTTCTTGCAGCAGTATGCCCTGCTATAGTTAAATATCCTAAACCATTAATTGCAGTTTGTAATATAACTGTTCCTGTTGATACAATAGATAACATTAATCCCATTGATAAACCTTGACCTGCTAACTCTTTATATAAATCTTTTTCAACTTTGAAACATTCTTTACTAGGAATAAGTATTGGACATTTCTTTATTATATAAATCAAACAAAGAATTGCTGATATACCTTGAGCAATAACTGTAGCCACTGCTGCTCCAGCAATCCCCATATTAAATTGAGTAATAAATATTAAATCTAAAACTACATTTATCACTGATGAAATAATTAAAAATACTAATGGCATTACGCTATTACCTATAGCTCTTAATAAACCTGCAAATAAGTTATATGCAAACATTACTCCAACAAATAAAGTAATAACTGAAATATATGAATATGATTCATTTATAATATTGGCTGGTGTATTCAATAACTCTAATAACGGATATAAAAATAATCCTGATATAATCATGATAACTACTGTTACAATAGCTCCAATAACTAAAGATCCTGCAACTGATTTTTTAAGTAACCTCTCATCCTTAGATCCATAAGATCTAGCAACTACTATACTTAATCCATTTCCAATCCCTAAAGCAAACCCTATAAGCAACTCATAAACTGCTCCACAAGCACCTATAGCTGCCAATGAAGTATCACCTAATACATTACCTATTATCATCGTATCCATTGTGTTATACATCTGTTGGAATACGTTAGAAATAAATATTGGAACTGCAAATAATACTAAAGCTTTCAATATATTTTTATCTCTAATTAAATCTACTTTAAATTTAAACATTAACCTCTCATCCCCCTCTTCATATACTCTTAATTACTTCTAATCAACCTTTCAAATTCTTCTATTCTTATCCATATTACTACTTAGGCTATACTCTAAGTCAATAGATTTTTAATTTTTGAAAATTAATCTTTAATACTCCTTAATAACATTAAACAATTAAATTTACATATAAAAATAGCTAGCCAATAAGCTAGCCATTATATTAAAAAATTTATTTTACATAGTTAACTGTGGTAAACATTCCTCCAACTCCTGGTGCTCCATTATTAGTAACGTGATGTGGCATATGGCAATGCATTGGCCATATACCAGGATTCTTAGCTATAAACTCAATATCCCATGTTTCACCTGATGCTACCAATATTGTATTTTTATAAATTTGTGTTTCTTTTCTTATAGGAAATCCATCTGCTCCTACTACTTTAAACTGATGTCCATGCAAATGTATCGGATGATGATGCATTTGTATATTTCCAAATCTAACTTTTACCGTATCTCCAAAATTTACAGGAAGAGGTTCGGTTAAAGGATAACACTTACCATTCATGGTAAAGAAATTAAATTCAGGCGCTTTAAAAGTTAAATTGTAAGTTCCTGGGTCAATATCAGCCCAAGGCAATTTATCCACCGCCCACTCCTGTAACAAAATTAAATAATCCTTATAATGCTTCTTTTTTAAATCTTTTGGATCATTAACAATAATTCCACCTAATAATCCTGCATTATCTTGAACCATTACATTAACATGAGAATGATACATATATGTTCCTGGTGGATTTGTAATCTTAAAATTATAATCAAAATATTCGTTAGGCTCAATAAAAGGTGATGGCTCTATTGGAGGTACTCCATCCATATCATTAGGTACATCTAATCCATGCCAATGTACGCTTGTCCTTTCTGGTAATTTATTCATTACCCTTATACATACATTATCTCCTTGATTTACTATTATAGTAGGACCTGGCACAGATCCATTATATCCCCATGCTTTTACATATAACCCTTTAATAAGTTCAAGAGTAACTTCTTCAGCAATTAAAGTAAAATGTTTAACTCCATCTACATACTCATAATCTAAGTTCTTAATCCCAGGTGTAATGACCATATTAACTCCAATTTTAAATTAATTCTTTCACTTTATTATATTAAACATCCAAATACATTATTAGTTATATTCTACCTAAAAAACAAACCTTTTTAATCTATTGTTTATTCCTTCTAAAATTCTTGGAAGAACTCTTAATATAGAAGGTAAAAATAAAGAAACTATAAAACCTATAGCACATAAAATAAATATCTTATACTGCACAGCATGTCCAATGTAAATTTGATATCCATGAATAGAAGCACCTGCTATTGAAGCTATTATTATAACCTTAGATGCAATCCAAGATATTAAGTTTAATATTTTACATAAGAATAAAATTATTGTTAATACAACTATTACTGGTATTGCTAATAGTTTAAATGGTAATTTAATTGCTTTAGCTACCGTAGACGATTCTTTTCTATTCTTAACTACTACCTTCTTATTAGCTTTTTTCATAGTTTTCTCATGCTCTACATCTTTGTCTTTAGTCTTTGACGACTTCTTATTATTACTTTTCCCCTTTTTTGCTGATGATATTTTTGAGTTTGATTTCCTTTTTTCTTTAGTTACTATACTTCTTTCTTCACTCTCATCAAATTCCTCCCCCTCAATACTACACTGAAAATTTTCTTCACTTTTATCTAAATCATCTTTTAACTCCTGTATTGAATCAGTACCTTTAAAATCTATAATCATAGTTTGTTGATTCTGATTTTTTTCTCTTTCTAATTTTATTTCTTCATAAGCTTTATCAAATACTTCTATAAATTTCCTTGCTCTTCTTTCATCTTTAATTTCTTCTTTAAATTGCTTTACCTTATTATCATATGCCTCTTTTATTTCTTCCATAGTGGCATTTTCATCAACGCCTAAAATCTTATAATGTTCCATATTACCATCTCCATACTATAATTTATAATGTATCTTTTCAAATAGAAACAACTTATATCCTATCTTTTGTTTAGACATTATTATAACAACTTTTATAAATCATGTTAAAGGTAATTATCCCCTGTATTATTTACCCCTAATTTATATAACTATATAAAATTCAAATAGCTATTTTTCTCATAAATTAATTTATTTTATTTAATTATTATTTTTTATATTAAATAATCATATTTTCTTTCTAGTAAACATAACTATAGATATATAAATAAAATGCTTAATTGTAAAGGAGAGTTTTTAAATGAGTATATATATTTTAGGTGATTTCATAAAAGTATGTAAAGCATTAGGGGTAGAGCCAACATGGGAAAGACTACATACATGGAGAAAAGAAATGTACAAATTTAATGATTATCCTATATATAAATAATAGCTAGCAAATTTGCTAGCTATTTCTTTATTAAATATATAATTATTATAAAATTCAAAATAATATAAAACTCTATATCTTTTGTCACCAAATGTGGTATAGCATATCATATTCCATAATGTAATTGATTATTTTTTATAATTATTTAACAGTCTTATATAATGATTAGCTTCCCTTAATACATGGTCAGCAAGAAGTGGTAATATTATAGATTTTATTTTACAATCAAGTATTCCTCCTGCACCAGCTTCCTTAAACTCTTTTAACTTAGTTGTCTCTACTAATGTATCATTTGTAATACTAGACATTGTCATATCAGTCATATCACTTGCTTTTTTAATTAACTCACTATAATCATCTGCAAACTTTTCTGAAGTATCTATTAATTCATTTTCGCTAGGATCAAGTAATCCTCGAATAAATAAAGTATGTTCCATCATAATTTGATCCCAAAATAATTCACTCTTTCTAACCTCTGAATTATTAAAATCCTCAATATCATCACCATTCTCAAGTAATTTTATATATGAACGATATAATTCAGCCTCACGTATTATATGTTTAATTAGTAAAGGATAATTTAATGTAAATAATTCACAACATAACATTCCATCTAAAATTCTCTTTTTTAAATCTATGAGCCCATCTAGCAATTTTATCCCTCTATTATTAAGTTGTTTCACATACTTAACTGTTTTATTATCAAAATCAATTTTATTTTTGCACTTTAACTCTTGTTCCATTGAGGTTATCTTAAAATTTATATTTATTGCCGTATAATACTGTGTCTTTTTTTCCGCACTTAAAGTATATTTAGTAAATATTTCTCCAGAATTTATTACGGATTCTATATTTACTCCTTCACTTACCTTAACTGTATCTAATAGTAACTTCTCAAACTTTATTTTGTACTCATCTGCTTCCTTAGAAAGTTTAGTATTCTTAGGTGTAAATCCTGCCTCCAAGAAAATAGAATGCTCCTTCATTATTCGTGCAAAAAACAAATGTAATTCTAATGATAAAGTAATATATCTTTGACTACTTAACATATTTCTCTCCAATAAAAATTTTATTATATTATACTCCAAATCAGTAATTTTTGTTCATATAATGCAACTAAAAAACATCAATATACTTTATAAATTTTTATACTAAAAAAAGAGCCAATTAATTGACTCTTTTTTAGTTCTACTATACAACTTTTGTTGTCCACTCCTCACAGTTCCATATATCTGTTACAACATCTCTATAGAATTCTGGTTCGTGGCATACTAGTAATATACTTCCTTTATATTCTCTTAGAGCTCTCTTTAATTCTTCTTTAGCTTCTACATCTAAATGGTTAGTAGGCTCGTCAAGGATTAGTATATTTGTTTCTTCATTTATAAGCTTACAAAGTCTAACCTTAGCTTGCTCTCCCCCACTTAATACACATACTTTACTTTCAATATGTTTAGTAGTTAATCCACACTTTGCAAGTGCTGATCTTATTTCGTATTGAGTTTTTGAAGGGAATTGTTCCCATACTTCTTCAATACATGTGTTATAGTTAGCTTCTTTAATTTCTTGCTCGAAGTAACCTATTTGTTGATAATCTCCTAAATGTACATCACCGCTTAATGCTGGTATTTTACCCATTAAGCTCTTAAGTAATGTTGTCTTACCAAGACCATTAGCTCCTACAAGAGCAATTTTTTGTCCTCTTTCCATATAAAGATTTAATGGCTTAGTTAATGGATCGTTATATCCAATTACTAAATCTTTAGTTTCGAAGATAACCTTTCCTGAAGTTCTTCCTTGTTTAAAGTTAAACTCTGGCTTTGGTTTTTCTGCTGCAAGCTCAATCATTTCCATCTTATCAAGTTTCTTTTGTCTAGCCTTAGCCATACCACTTGTTGCAACTCTTGCTTTATTTCTAGCAACGAAATCTTTAAGTTGAGCAACTTCTTGTTGTTGTCTTTCATATGCAGCTTCTAATTGAGCTTTGTTAGCTTCGTATATTCTTTGGAATTCATAGTAATCTCCAACATATCTAGTAAGTTTTCTATTTTCCACATGATAAATTAAGTTAATTACTGAATTTAAGAATGGAATATCATGTGATATAAGGATAAATGCATTATCATAGTTTTGTAAAAACCTCTTTAACCATTCAATATGAGCTTCATCTAAGTAGTTTGTAGGCTCGTCAAGAAGTAATATATCAGGAGTTTCAAGTAATAATTTCCCTAATAATACTTTAGTTCTTTGACCACCACTAAGTTCAGTTACATCTCTATCTAAACCAACATCTAAAAGACCTAACCCTTTAGCAACTTCTTCAGCTTTGGCATCTATAACATAAAATCCATTATTATCTAACATATCTTGAATAACAGCTGTTCTTTCAAGAGCTTTATTCATTTCATCTTCATCCATTTCTCCCATTCTTCCATAAAGCTCATTCATTTCAGCTTCCATATCAAATAGGTATTGGAATGCACTTCTTAATACATCTCTTATTGTAAGTCCCTTTTCAAGCTCTGCATGTTGATCCATATAACCAACTCTAACTCTGTTACTCCAAATAACTTGTCCTTCATCTGGCATTAACTTACTTGTTATTATATTCATAAACGTAGATTTACCTTCTCCGTTTGCACCTATAAGTCCTACGTGCTCACCTTTAAGTAATCTAAATGATACATCTTCAAAAATAGCTCTGTCACCGAATCCATGACTTATATTTTTAACTGTTAAAACGCTCATCTTTCATCCCCCAGTATATTTAACTTATTCATCTCTAATTAAAAATAAGGAGTGATTTATAATCACACCTTATTTATTATACCTTAAATTATTTTAAAATAAATAGAAAGTTGTTGTAAGTTTTAGTAATCATATTCCTTTGTGTTTTCACAAATAGATATTTTTAAACTTCTTTCATCTACAACTTTTTTATATGAGCATAGGAATTCATTTAACTCAACATCAGTTAAATCAATTTTACCTTCACTTCTTATAATTACATCTACATCTTCAAGCCAAATATTTATATTATTTTTTTCATTTTTAATATAATATTCACTAGCAGCTCTAACTTTTATTCTTGATTTATACTTCTCTTGGAAGCTCATCATTCTTCTGCCTTTTTCATAATCATCAGGAGTAATATTATTTAATCCTAATGATTTCATTTGCTCTTCTAATGCTGCTGAATCAAAACCATATCTCTCCATAAGTTTCGCTTGTATCTTCATAAATTTATCTTGAGATATATTATTTTTCTCCATATAAGATGAAATCTCTCTATTGAAGTCAGCCATATTTATTTTACCTTCAGCCATTCTATAATATAAATCATAAATATAGCTTTCAAATTTATCTATATCTTTATCGTTAACTTTATTTTTTAATTCATTAAAATCAATTACCCTATCCATAATAACCTCCTTAGTGAATCAATTTTAATACATATTATATACTAAAATATTTATTTCTACTATATATATAACACTTTATTCACATTTATTATTATACTTTTTAAGAATAATTTCTATACTGACCTTTTCCCTTTGCTATAAGCAGTTAGTTTTTAACTTCCATCCACACATCTTGATATAATTTTAATTCATCTTGATTTAAATACTTATACCCTTCACATTTATCTAATATCTCTTGTGGCATATATGCATTTGGATTATTCTTAACTTCATCTTCTTGTTCATCAATAGCTTGCTTTTGTGGAGATGTATATCCAATTTCATCAGCAGTTCTAAATGCTATATCTTTATCACACATAAAGTTTATAAACTTTTCTGCACCTTCAACATTCTTTGCATCTTTTGGTATAGCCCATGAATCTAGCCAATAGTCTGCACCTTCAACTGGGATAACATATTTGAACTTTCCATCTTCAGCTTCTAAGTTTAATCCTTCACCTGACCATATCATAGCTATTTTCTTTTCACCACTTCTCATTAGGTCTAAAACTTCATCCGCCCCATAAATAGGATTTACTTCTTGCTTTTGCTTAATTAATAATTCCTTTGCTTCTTCTAATTGAGCAGGATCTGTTGAGTTTAATGAGTACCCTAAAGTCTTTAATGCAACTCCAATAGTATCTCTTATATTATCAAACATAAATATTTCATCCTTATATTTAGGATCAAATAATGCTTGCCAGCTAGTTATATCTTCATCAACAGTTTCAGTGTTATATATTAAACCTATTGTTCCATTCATATATGGTACTGTGTAATCATTATTAGGATCATATGGTTTACCCATATCCCCCTCATTCATATTTACTATGTTTGGAATATTATCTTTATTAATTTTTTGAAGCATATCTTCCTTTATCATTTTTTCAGCCATATCATCTGAAACTAATATTACATCATAGTTTACCTTACCACTAGACACCTCTTGATACATATACTGCATATCATCAAAAGTAGTCTCATTAACTTTTATACCTGTTTCTTTTTCAAACTCTTCAAATACACCTTCTGCTGCATTTGCTCCGTAGTTTAAAACATTTATTTCTTGCTTAGATCCTGAAGAGCCACATCCAGCAAATAGCCCTACTGAAAGTATAGCAGTAGCACAAATTGATAGTAATTTAATTTTTCTTTTCTTCATTTTTCTTCCCTTCCATTTGTATCTTATTTTTTAAAACTTATTAATATAATATTATACAACTTTATAATTTACTATATTTTTTAAAAATAAAAAAGCCTATACGGCTTTTTTATCAAAATTCATTATCTGCATCATTTTCTATGCTATTTAATGTAGCTTCACCTCTAGATATCTTTTTTGCTTTCTTATATAGCATTACCATTGGAACAATCATTACTGGTATTATAAAACACCCAACAATGAACCAAGCTGGACTTATTTCATACTTTTTACCTATAACTAAATAGCATTGTATAGATATAATAATTGATACTATACTTATAGCAAATGATATTAGGTTAAATATTACTCCTGTATCAAAAAAGTTTCTGATAACAGTACTTGCCATTGATGCAATAAAAACAAATAAAAAATTCATATTCTTTTCAGCTAATCTTAACATTATATAACTATTACCTACTGGTATCCAAGCTAACCAATTATTAGGTATACTCTCAACTTCAGCAGCTTTATAATAAGCTATACCCGTAAAAATATAAACTATTACTCCAAATAATAGGAATCCTAATAAAAATATGAAAACTATTCCTAAAAATATCCCTAAAGCATCTAAAGCACTGTAAATTTCTAATATGTCCATTTCTCCACCCCCTCTTAATTATTAATTAAACTCATCCTACAATATGAGAATGAGTTTATCATTTAAACTTTAACTATATAAATATAGCTTTGTTTTTTATAAATGTGCTATTGCTTCTATTTCTATTAATGCATCCTTTGGAAGCTTTCCAACTTCTACGCAGCTTCTTGCTGGAGGATTTGCATTAAAGAATGTTGCATATACTTCATTTACTGCTGCAAAGTCATTTATATCCTTTAAAAATATAGTTGTCTTAATTATATTTTTTAAAGATGTACCAGCTTCTTCTAAAATAGCTTTAACATTATTCATTGATCTTTCAGTTGCTTTTTTAATATCTGTTTCCATTTCTCCTGTTGCAGGATTAACTGGTATTTGACCTGATGTATAAACTAGCTCACCAATTTTAACTCCTTGTGAGTAAGGTCCTATAGCAGATGGGGCTTTTGCTGTTGAAATAATTTCTCTCTTCATAAATTTTACCTCCATGATATAAATCATATTTACACTTATTATTGTACCATATTCTTCAATAAAATTCTCATATAGTTATTCTATTTCTCTATTCTTTATATACTAATATTAAACCCTTAATATTTTTTCAATTAATATAGTATTTTTTATCATATAGTCAGTATAATTTTGTATAAATAAATACTTTTATGTTAATATTTCGCTTATTCGTTATTAATGATAAAATGATGAATAAAATAAATAAAGGGGCGATTTAAATGAATAAAACTGTAAACATTGATTGGGGCAATCTTGGATTTAATTATATTAAAACTGACTATCGTTACATTTCATATTGGAAGGATGGAAAATGGGATGACGGCAATCTTATAGAAGATAATATGTTAACAATAAGCGAAGCATCAACTGCATTACACTATGGACAACAATGTTTTGAAGGACTAAAAGCCTA
The DNA here is from genome assembly GCF_021044725.1 of Clostridium sp. NSJ-145. Classification (NCBI taxonomy): domain Bacteria; kingdom Bacillati; phylum Bacillota; class Clostridia; order Eubacteriales; family Clostridiaceae; genus Clostridium; species Clostridium sp. NSJ-145. The sequence goes on along the minus strand of NZ_JAJNOS010000010.1, from coordinate 139,398 downwards.
CAGAACAAAATCAGGAAAAATACAATTGTTTAGACCTGATGAAAATGCTAAAAGAATGAATAACAGCTTAAGTAAGTTACTTATGCCTGAAATACCTGTAGATAAGTTTATAGATGCTTGTAAGCAAGTAGTAAAAGCAAATGAGCACTTTGTACCACCTTATGGTACTGGTGGGACCTTATACTTAAGACCTTTCGTAATCGGAGTAGGTGATAATATAGGTGTTAAACCTGCAACGGAATATATATTCGTTGTATTCTGCTTACCTGTAGGTAATTATTTTAAGGGTGGTATGACTCCATGTAACTTTATGATTGCTGACTATGATAGAGCTGCTCCACATGGTACTGGAGCTAACAAAGTAGGTGGAAACTATGCTGCATCTCTTCAGCCTCATAAAGTAGCTGTTGATAGGGGTTTTGCAGATTGTATATATCTAGACCCTGCAACTAGAAAAAATATTGATGAAGTTGGGGCTGCTAACTTCTTTGGAATAACTAGAAACAATAAATTTGTTACTCCAAAGTCATCTTCTATACTTCCAAGTATAACCAAGTATTCATTAATGCATATTGCCGAACATTACTTAGGTATGAAGGTTTATGAAAGGAACGTTCCAATAGATAATCTAGATGAATTTAAAGAAGCTGGCGCTTGTGGAACTGCTGCTGTAATAACTCCAATTGGTGGTATTGAATATAATGGTCACCTTCACGTATTCTATAGTGAAACAGAAGTTGGTCCTGTAATAAAAGAACTTTATAGAATCCTTTCTGGAATACAATTTGGTGATATTGAAGGACCGGAAGGCTGGATTTTTGAAGTTTAAAAGTTAAAATAAAAAAGTTGCTATTAAAGCAACTTTTTTTATTTTAGTCTACTGATTTTAATGATTCTACCATTTGTACCTTTTTAAGCTTAAAGTACATTGCCCAGTTTACTAATAAAGCAAATCCTACTGTTAGTAATCCTGCATATACATAGCTGATTGTATTAATACTTCTACCGAACATTACATAATCCATTTCTACAGTAACCATAATAAATTGATGCAATACTACACCAAGTACTAGTCCTGCAAACATTCCAACTATTGTTAATAATACATTTTCTCTGAATATATAAGCTGCTACTTCTTTATCATAGAACCCTAAAACTTTTATTGTAGCTATTTCCCTAATACGCTCTGAAATATTAACATTTGTAAGATTATATAGAACTATAAATGATAATGCACCAGCAAATATAATCATTATTAATACAATAAAATCTAAAGATTCTATAGTGTTATTAAAATTGTCTCTTACTCCAGTATTACTTACAACTCCTGATACACCATCCTGATTTACTAATCCACTAGATACAGCATCAGCCACTTCACTAGTAGAGTTATTTAATATAATATAAACTTCATCTGGAGTAGCTTTTCTATCAAATACTTTTTCATAATAATCAGGAGTCATATAAATATAGTGTTGTATATAGTTTTCTACTATTGATGCTACCTTAGCAGTTCCTGTTACATCATTACTGTTAGTTATAGTTATTTTATCTCCAACTTTTACACCAAGCGTCTTTGCAATCTTTTCTGTAATAGCTATTCCATCATCATTTAACTCTATTGCTTCTCCAGAAGTTCTATTTTGAAGATGAACAAATTTATCAAATGCATTTATATCTTCTGGGACTATAACATCTAAATCTTTACTTACATCATTAGCTTCAATCTTACACATCTCACCTTTAACAAATAATAAATCTTTAATATCCTTTTGATTATTAATATAAGATGTTAAATCATTTTTCTTAAGAGTATTTATATTATTTTCTAAATTAACTGATATGTCATACTTATTTATTACTCCAAATTGCTTTTCTACTACAGTTTTTATGGAATCTTTTAATCCAAGTCCTGCAAGTAATAAAGCTGTGCTTCCTGCAATACCTATTACAGTCATCAAAAATCTCTTTTTATATCTAAATATATTTCTGATTGTAACCTTTCCAGTAAAATTAAATCTATTCCATATAAAAGGTATTCTTTCTAGTAATATTCTTTTTCCTTCCTTAGGAGCTTTTGGCCTCATAAGAACTGAAGGTGTCTCTCTAAGTTCAATCCTACATGCAGAATAAGTAACTAATGTAGTTAATCCAACTGCAACAACTGCTGTTATAATTGCTAGCGGAATATCTGTAAAGAAAGTCATAGAAGGCATTATATACATAATATTATACGCATCATATATTACTTTTGGTAAAAATGTAAAGCCTACTATGATACCTAAAACTGATCCTATTAAACTTGCTAATAAAGCATATACAATAAATTTCTTTGCTATATTTCCATTACTGTATCCAAGAGCTTTCATAGTACCAATATTTATTCTTTGTTCATCTACCATTCTTGTCATAGTAGTTAAACATACTAATGCAGCTACTACTAAAAAGAATACAGGAAATACATTTGATACCTTATCTATACTATTTGCACTATTTTCATAATCAACATATGAATAATGAGAATTTCTATCTAATATATAAAGACTTGGTTTTTCTATTTTATTTATTTGATTTTCTGCATCTTTAAGCTTTTCTTCTGCTTTTAAGAGTTCTTCGTCTGCAAGCGCTTTATTTTTCTCGTACTCAGCTTCCCCCTCTGCCAATTGAACTTTACCATTTTCTACTTCTACTCTAGCATTTGACAGCTGGATTACACCTTCGCTCTTTGCACTTTGAAGTGTTGCTCTTGTTGCATCTAATGTAGCTCTTGCAGTATCTAACTGAATCTTTGCATCTGCTAATGCCTGTTCTTGATTATAAAACTCTGCCTTTTTACTTTCTAGCTCTGCTCTACCTGTATTTATTTTATCTAAAGAATTTGTAACAATAAGGTCTATAGCTGATAATGCAGTTTCTAACATTATTTTTTCTACTTCACTAATGTTAGGATCATTCAACTTATTCTCAATTTCAGATTTTTTTTCAACCAAAATCGCTATTTTATTTTCAGCTTCTACTAAAGCTGCTTCAGCTTGATTGAAGCCTTCTTCCGCTGCTGCTTTAGCATCATTGAACACTTTTAATCCAGCTTCATACTCCGCTTCTTTCTTAATTAATTGGGATTCTCCACTAGCTAATTGAGATTCACCATTAGCTATCATTGTATTTAACTCTTCCTCTTTATTATCTATTTCAGTTTCTGCATTTAATAATTGAATCTTTGTATCTTCAATTTGAGATTTAGCATCACTTAACTGCTTTTCTACTTCAGCCTTCTTTTCTTCATATTCTTTTTTACCTTTATTTAATTCTTCAATAGCTACATCTTTTATCTCGTTGTATCTTCTATCAACTATTACGTCTGATTTATCTTCAATAGCTTCTTTAACTTTATCTACTACATCAAAATATTCATCTTTATATGAATTAAGCTCCTTTGCATCTCTTACAGTGACGTATATATCTGTATATACCTCCATATTAAAATCTGATTCTGGAATATACATAAATGTACTAACACTTCCACTACCAATAGTTGTACTACCAATTTGGTCAGATAAATAATATGGTGTTTCTATAATACCTACTACTTTATACTCTTTGACATTTAAAGAATTAGTTATATCTTCTTCTTTTCCTGACTTTAAAGATAGCGTATCTCCAATATTAATTTTTCCATCTTTAAACTTTCCCTTAGCAACAACACACTCTCCTGATTTTTCTGGCAATCTTCCCTCAACTACATTTAATCTATTAATATAGTCATCATTACTATCACTTAAATTAGATATAGGCATACTTTGAACTCTAATAACAAATTCATCATTTCCTACCTTTGTTAAAGCATCCATTGTATATTCAGGATATGCTCCTAATACACCATCTATTTTCTTTATATCTTTTACATCTTCATCTGTTAATCCTAATGTTGATATTATTCTTAAATCCATTAAGTTATAATCATCATAATATTTGTCAGCAGATCCTTTCATATCTAATGGAGCTATCTTAACTCCTGTAAAAAGCATTACTCCTAATGCAATAATAGATACAATAGAAATAAATCTACCTTTAGTCTTCTTGATATCTCTAAATATATCTTTCCATAATGCATTTTTCATTTTTACCACTCAATCCTTTCCACTGGGACAGGATTTTCATTTATACTCATTCTTTTTACTTTACCACTCTTAATTTCGATGATTTTATCTCCCATCGGCGTTAAGGCTAAATTATGAGTAATTATAATAACCGTCATTCCTTGTTCTCTACAAGTATCTTGAAGAAGCTTTAATATCGCTTTTCCTGTATTGTAATCTAATGCTCCTGTTGGCTCATCACAAAGTAACAATTTAGGATTTTTAGCTAATGCTCTAGCTATAGCAACTCTTTGTTGTTCTCCACCAGATAGCTGAGATGGAAAGTTATTTTTTCTCTCACTTAATCCAACTGCATCTAGAACTTTATCTATATCAAGAGGGTTCTTACAAATTTGAATTGCAAGTTCAACATTTTCTCTTACAGTTAAATTTTGAACTAGATTATAAAATTGAAACACGAATCCTATATCATCTCTTCTATAAGTAACTAGTTCTTTTTGAGAATATTTACTTACCTCATTGTTATCTACTATTACCTTACCAGATGATACAGTATCCATTCCCCCTAAAATATTTAGTATAGTACTCTTACCAGCTCCACTAGCACCTGCAACTACAACAAATTCACCTTTATCAACGGAAAAGTTTACACCACTTAACGCTTCAATTTCAACCTCACCCATTTTATATACCTTTTTTACATCTTTAAATTCAATGTAATTACTCATAAGTTTCCCCTCCATGCATAACTTTATCATACGACATATTTAAGTATACAATACTTATTTTCCTTCTACAATGAAGTTAACTATTATTAATATCATATTCATAATTTATAAATATTTTGGAGAAATTATATCTTTTATACAATTAGTAGCTTATCTATTCTTATAGAAAAAAGACTAATTTAACTTTCTTTAAAAGTTAAATTAGTCTTTATGTAAATTACTATTTATTATTTTCGATTATTAATTCAATCTTACCTTTACATCTTCCACCACGGCATCCACCAGCACCTGCACCAGTAGCTTCTTTAACTTCTTCAAAAGAAGTAGCTCCATTCTTTACCGCTTCAACGATTTGTTCTTCTGTTATTCCTCTACATAGACATACTTTTGACATTTATAATACCTCCAAATCTTATTCTTCTATTGATATAGCTTGTACAGGACATCCATCACAAGCTTCTCTAACTGAATCTTCTAATCCTGATTCTACTTCACCTTCTATAGCTACTGCAACTCCAGTATCTAGTGAGAATACATCACTGCATAGTCCTTCACATAAACCACAGCTTATGCAAGTATTTTCATCTACAAATGCTCTCATTTTTTAAGTCCTCCTATTAAATTCTATTTTCATAATAATTATCTATTAATAATGATTATTTGTCAATATCAATCCATACTATTTTAGTCAACTTTATTTTTTATGAATCATTTTGCAGCTCATCTATTATGAGATGCTTCTACATAAAAATATTTCTTATGAGGATACTAATTATTGATATATAAAATATAAATTTAGGAGCTGATAATCTTATGTTTAAACATGAAAAAAAATTATTACATGAAGTAAAAATTGAAAAACCCAATCCTCAATATGCTGTTCTTATGCAAGAACAACTTGGTGGAGGTAATGGTGAGCTTAAAGCTGCTATGCAATATATATCTCAAAGCTTTAGAATTAAAGACCCTGCAATTAAAGATTTATTTTTAGACATCGGCGCAGAAGAGTTAAGTCACATGGAAATGGTTGCTCAAACTATCAATCTGCTAAACGGTCATGATGTTGATTATAAAAGAGTAGACGTTGGAGAAATTCAAACTCATGTTATGTTTGGTTTAACTCCAGGACTAGTTAATTCATCTGGAGCTCCTTGGACTGCAAACTACGTTACTGTAACTGGTGATTTAGTAGCTGATTTACTTTCTAATATCGCTTCTGAACAAAGAGCTAAAACAGTTTATGAGTACTTATATAGACAAATTTATGATAAACATGTAAGAGAAACTATAGACTTCCTTTTAAATAGAGAAGAAGCTCATAATGCTTTATTTAGAGAGGCATTAAATAAAGTTAAAGATACTGGATCTAACCGTGATTTTGGTGTTACAGAAGATTCTAAATTATATTTTGATCTTTCATCTCCTGGAAGACATTTTGATAACCCTAATCCTACACCACCAAGCTTCGATAACACAAGAAGATAAATATAAAAGAAAATGACTGTTGCTTTTATTGCATACAGTCATTTTCTTTTATATTTATTTTATTTTTCTTTTTTCTTCATACTTATAAAGTAATATGGTAATCCTACAAACAATATTCCACCAACAAAGTTTCCAAGTGAAACCCAACCTATATTATGTATATATCCCATAATGTTAACATCAACTCCATGAGGTAACATTAACCCCATAGCTAGGAATCCCATATTAGCAACACTATGTTCAAATCCTGCTGTTATGAACGTAAATAAACACCAAAATATCATTAAAATCTTAGCAGTTTCCTCTTTTAACTTGTAACACATCCAAGTTGCAAGACATACTAAAACGTTACATAATAATCCTCTTAAAAATAATTGCATTCCTGGAGTTGCCATTTTAGCAGAAACATTGCTTACTATAAACTCTCCAATATATTCACTTTTCCCTGTAGCAAGACCAGCTTGTACATATAAGAATGCCCCCATAATCCCGCCTAAAAGATTACCAATCCAAACTGCAATCCATATTCTAACTGCATCTAACCATGTAACTTTCTTTTTTAATGCTCCCACAGTCATAATCATTGCATTACTTGTAAAAAGATCTCCACCAGCCATGAATACAAGACTTAAAGCAACACCAAATGAAGCTCCCATTAATATCTTATAAGTTTCATTTCCAGCATGATGCATAATTCCACCTATAGAATAAATTAGCATAATTCCTAAGCTTACTAAGAAACTTCCCATCATTGCTGCTACTATGTACTTTAACTTACTGTCTTTATACAGTCCAATTTTCACTTCTGCAGAATGAGCTAAATTATCAATTTCCTTTGAATACATATCCGCACCTCTTACTAAATTTTATCTGTGCTATTTATATCCCCTATATTTTTTCGCACATATTTTATAATATAACTTTTATGATACTTTTTCAAAGTTAGACATTTCCTATTATTTTTCTTAATTTAAAATATTCTTTTAAGAAACCGTTTAACTTATTATATATTCACATTTTTTTGAATATATATTATTAATCGTGGATATTTTTTTAAAATTTTTCTTTGACATTAATTTCTTATCTGAATATAATGGTTAACAATAACCTTCGTATAAGCTTAATAATAAGGTTTAAGCGTCTCTACTATATCACCGTAAATGATATAACTATGAAGTCTCTGGATCCACGAAGGTTAAGAATAATTTACGAGGTGGATTTAATGAATAAAGATTTATTTGTAAAAACGATTGAGTCTTCAGCTAAAAGAAGACCTTGCGATTTAGTTATTAAAAATATTACTGTTGTAGATGTTTTTCAATGTTCTACTTTCATTTCTGATGTTGGAATATCTAATGGATATATAGTTGGATTAGGAGAATACTCTGGTACTACTGAGATTGATGGTACAGGTAAATATATATGTCCAAGCCTTATAGATAGTCATGCTCATATCGAATCATCACTACTTACTCCAAAGGAATATTATAAATGTGCATTACGTCATGGTATTACTTCTATGGTTATAGACCCTCATGAAATTGCAAATGTATTTGGCAAAAAAGGTATTGATTTTATGATTAACTCTAGCAAGGATATACCTTTTGACTTTTACTTTATGCTTTCATCCTGTGTACCAGCTACATCTTTTGAAAACTCTGGTGCTATATTAAATAGTTCAGATTTAAAGCCATACTATAAAAATAAAAACATTCTTGGATTAGCAGAAGTTATGAATTATCCTGCAGTTTTAAACTGTGAAGAAGATATGATTCAAAAGCTTTGGGATGCTAAGGAGAATAATGGTGTAATAGATGGTCACTGTGCTGGTTTTAATAATGACATGGTTAATATCTATGCTACTGCTAATATTAGAACTGACCACGAAAGTGTTACTTATGAGGAATTAATAGAAAAGGTTAGACGTGGAATGTACGTGCTTATAAGAGAAGGTACTGTTGCTAAAAATTTAAAGGACTTAGTTCACGGAGCTTCAATTTTTAATAGTAGACGTCTTTGCCTTTGCACTGATGATAAGCATATAGATGATTTAGTTATGAATGGAAGTATTGATAATTCAATAAAGCTTTGTGTAAACAATGGTTTAAAATCTGAAATAGCGATTCAAATGGCTACTCTAAATCCTTCAGAATGCTACAACTTAAGAAATAAAGGTGCTATAGCCCCTGGTTATGTTGCTGATTTCTTGATATTAGATAGCTTAGAAGATTTCTCAATAGAATCAGTTTATAAGAATGGAACTCTTGTTGTTAAAAACAACGAATTATTTAATATGCCTGATGAAATTGTTGAAGAAGTAAATCTTCCAACAGCAATGAATATAAAAGAGTTAGCATCTGAAGACTTAAAAATAGATATAAGTAATAAAGACTTTATAAATGTAATAGAGCTAATTCCTAATAAATTAGAGAGCAATCATTTAAAGATTAAAATAGATAGTTTAAATTTAAAAGATGAGTTTACTCCGCTAGTAGATGAAAATGACCTATTAAAGGTTTCTGTAATGGAAAGACATAATAACACTGGAAATATTGGTCTAGGAGTATTAAAAGGCCTTAAATTAAACTCTGGAGCTATTGCAACAACTATTACTCATGACTCTCATAATTTAATAGTTGCTGGAACTAATGATTCAGATATGATCTTTGCAGTAGAAGAATTAAAGAAATTAGGTGGAGGAATAATTGTAGTTCAAAATGGGAACGTACTATCTTCTATAAAACTTGAAATTGGTGGAGTAATTACAGGTAGAAAAGCTGAAGAAGTTATTCAAGACTTAGCTAAGCTTCATGATGCTATAGACATAATCTCTCCAGATATAGATTTTAATCCATTTTTAACTTTATCATTCCTAGCACTTCCAGTAATTCCTTCACTAAAAATTACTGATAAAGGTATATTTGATGTTGAAAAATTCAAATTTATACCAGTAGCAGAATAAATAAATTGCATACTAAGTGCACAGTCCCAAAGTCGACTTCGTCGAGTCCAAGAGTGCCTACGGCAGTCCAAGAGATTTACTTCGTAAATATCCAATGGCTCCTTTAATTCTAAATTATTACTCATGGATATTGTAAATCTCTTGGCCATCACAAAGCGATATCTTGGACTTTGACGAAGTCAAACTTTTGTCCAAAGTGCTTCGCACTTTATTTCTATTCTGCTAAAAGTTCTTCTAGTATTTCAGCTGCATCTTCTACACACCCTCTGCAAGAACGTAATACATTTCCTGTTGTAATACCCTTTAAGTCCTTGCACATTACAGAAGTATTTTTCTCCTTAAATCTTCTCTCAATCTCATGTAAAAGTTCCTCATCTTCTTTAATCCACTCTGCTGGATTATCAGGATTTATATTACCTTTTAAATAATTCACTATAACATAAGCTCCCATAACGGCTCCACATACATTGTACGCCCCACCACTATACTTTCTAACTATACTTTTCATAGTTTCATCATCAACATCTACTAAATCACAAAAGGCACATGCTACAGCTTGTGAGCAAGTGTATCTATTGCTGTGTAATTCTATTGCTTTATTTTTTCTCTCACCCATATTAAGACTCCTTACCTTTCATTTTGTCACTTATAATTATATACACTAACTTTGATATTGTCACTTTGCTACTAATTATCCCTTTCTTTCAATATATATAATGGTAATTATTGCGAAAGCTTAATTTATTATTATGAATATTTTAATGTGATATAATAAATCATAAATAATCTGATAAAAGAAAGGAAACAAAAGATGGAAAAATATACTTCAAATATACCTACCCCTAAAATTAGTATTGCTCCTATGGTTGATAAGTCTCATAGGCATTTTAGATATTTTTGCAGAATCATGAATAAAGAAGCTCTACTTTATACTGAAATGGTTACAGCTCAAGCAATAATAAATGGTGACTTAGATAAAATATTATATTTTAGAAAAGAAGAAGGTCCTATAGCTTTACAAATAGCAGCATCTAATGCTGAAGATGCCTATAAAGCTTTAAAGCTTGCGGAAGGTTTTAATTATACTGAGATAAATTTAAATTGTGGCTGTCCATCTGATAGAGTTTCAGGAAACCTAATGGGTGCTGCTTTAATGTCTGACAAAAATTTAGTATATGAAATTCTTTCTGCTATGAAGGAAGCAACAAATAAACCTGTAACTATTAAACATAGAATTGGTATTGATGGAACTGGAGTTATTACTGATAATAATAGCAAAATAATAATGGAAGGCTATGAAGATTTATTAGACTTCTTAGATACAGTTTCTAAAGCAAAACCAGATAGATATACAGTTCATGCTCGTTCTGCTATATTGAAAGGCTTAAGCCCAAAAGATAATAGAGAGATTCCTCCTCTAGATTATGAGATGGTATATAAACTTAAAAATGACTTTAATTATTTAAATATTGAAATTAACGGCGGCTTTAAGACATTAGATTCAATTAAAGATGCACTTACTAAGATTGATGGAGTTATGATAGGTAGGGCCTCATACGAAGATTGCTATCTTTTAGCTAACTTAAATAAACTTAATGATGAAAATATAAAGCCTATTTCTAGAGGTGATATAATTAAATCTTATATTCCTTATGTAGAAGAAGAGCTTGAAAGAGGAAGTAATGTTCACTCACTAGCTGCTCCACTTCAAAGCTTATTCCAAGGTCAACCTGGTAGTAGAAAATTTAAACAATTAATTTCTTCATCAAATGTAAAAAGAGAAACTTTAGTGCCTCTTTTAAATAATATCCTTGAAGTTATGCCTCAAGACATACTTTGGAAGTAAAAAAACATAATCGTAAGCAAGCTAACTAAATATTTTTTTAGTTAGCTCTTATTATATTATTATCTTTAATTTATTTCTAATCTTAATCCAATTTCCCAAGCCTTCTGTTCTATTAATATCTTGTAATGTATAAGATAGTATTATATCCAATTATTTAATAAAGGAGAATTTTAAATGATTAGAATCAACTTTAAAAATTTTAAAGGTTTTAATGATTCAAAAGTAACAGATGCTAACGGAAAAGAAATTATTAATTTTGAAAAAGTAAAAGCATTACCTACACGTGCATGCTATTCTATTGTTAACGCTAATCATGAAAAAATAGGAAGGATAGAAAAAAGGAGATATAATTTTGGGTTAGTTGATTTACCTCAAATAATTATATCTGTAAATAATGATAAAATTGAAATACAAAAAGATATGAAAGAATTGAAAGAATTTTATGAGATTAAAGGAAGTAATTTTTCGATTAGCGGTAATTGGGATGGTCCACAATTTAATATTTCCAAAAATGAAAAAGTATTGGCTTCGGTTAATGTGCAAAAAGAAGAATCAGGAGGTACTTATTTAGTTGATATTATCGACAAAGCAAATGAAAACCAAGTTCTATGTATATTATTCGCATTAAGCTGGATTAGATAAATAAAATTAAAGGTAGGCACTTGCCTACCCTTAATGCTACATAATATGTTAAATCTGTTCATGTAAATCTAATTTTCAAATTTATATTTATCATCAAATATCAAAACTAATATTATTTTATTATTATAGTAAATTCTTCCCCAGTTATTTTATAATCATGGCTCATTTTACCACTTTCTTTTGGGTATGCCACTGCATATGGAGTTAATGTTAATATTTTTGCCTCTGAAGAAATTTCTATTTGATTTTTCATCACACCACTAGTGATTTCTTCATAAGAACTATAAAACTCTACTTCATTTCCTAAGTCATCATGACCTTTTAATACCAAATCATATACATTATTCTTATCCTTATTTTCGATTGAGTAATAAATTTTTTGTCCTATATCATTACTTCTATATTCGTTAAGAGTTATCTTTTGTCCATTTTCTAAAACAAATGAATTACCTATTTTTATACTCTTACTATTCGCTGCTAAAGTATCTCCATTAGCTGTAAATTCAAATTTCCATGGTCCGTTAACCTTATTTTCTCTATCATTAATATATAAATATGCTGAATCATATTTTATTTCTATATCTAAATCACCAGCTTGTAGTTCCTTATCTAATTTATATGTTAAAACAACTTCTTCAGTATATTCATCAATTTGTTTACTTGAACCACCTGCTGCACTAGATATTCTATTGCCATTAATGTACACATTTCCATGTAAAGATATATGCCCATTATTATCTAGATTCTCATCTGACTTTATTGTTGTTGATACAATAATCTCATCCTTATCTAAAATAACTTCATTTAACTGAACTGTTACTCCATCCTTACTTATTGCACTATTTACTACTGTTTTGTAATCATCTAAATTTCTATTAATACCTAAATAATTTCTAATATCAAACATTGCTAATTTAACTGTTGCACTTATCTCATTAGAGAAAACTGTTCCAACTATAGCTATACAAAAAGACGCAGCTATAGTTGCAGCTATTGCACTTTTTCTAATTCGTTTCGTATTTTTATATTTTATATCCTTATATCCTTCAGTTGCAGCATTTTTAATAACTTCATCTAATTTTGAAGAAACTTTTATATCATCAATATTTATATCTTTCATAATTTATACCTCCATATATATTTTTAACTTTTTTAAAGTTCTATTTAATCTACTTTTTACTGTTCCTAATGGTACATTAGTTTTATGTGATATGTCTTTTAATGATTTATCTTCTAAATACCTCATTACTATTAGTTCTCTTTCTTTTGGTGATAACTTATCTAAAGCAATTGCAATATCTTCCTCAAAATCACTTTTAGTATTTTCTATAATTAAATTATTTTCATAATCATTTATATTTACCAAAGTAACTTTACTATTTTTCTTTATATAATCCTTACAAACATTTATAGTGATTCTAGTAATCCAAGTATTAAAATATTGTGGCTCTTTTAAGTTTTTTAATGATTTTATAGCTTTTATGATTGCTTCGTGAATACAATCTAAAGCATCATTTTCATTTTTTAAATACATAAAAGATACTTTATATAAATTTTCTTTAATTGGCTCTATTAATTTAACAAAGCTCTCCATATCACCTTCAACTGCTTTTTTGAATAATAGTTCGTTAACCACTTATAACTCCCCTCTCCGAATCGATTCGTATAATAGACGATTATATATGTAAAAAGGTTCCATACTAACATCTAAAAAAATAAAATGATGCAATTACGCAGCCTTTTATTCATTATTATCATTAAATTCTATATAAAAATATTTGCTATACATCATTATAAATAACCTAAAAAGAGTGCAAACCATTCCTGATTTGCACTCTAAGTTTCAACTAAATATTAGCTATATCAAATACTTCTAAGTTTTTCTTATCTATTTCATTTACCTTAACATCAGCTATAGCTCTTAATGTATCTAGAGCTGTTATAACTCCTATATTTCTTTCTATAGCAGCTCTTCTAATTAAGAATCCATCTCTCTTAGAATCGTTACCCTTAGTTGGAGTATTTACAACTAAATCTACTTCTTTATTCTTAACTACATCTAATATGTTTGGTTCCTCTTCATTAAGTCTTCTAACTATTTCACAGTCTATTCCTGCTTTTCTTAATAGTTCACAAGTTCCTTCTGTAGCAATAAATTTATATCCTACTTTAGCTAAATCTTTTGCTATTGGTAAGAATTCAGCTTTATCGTGCTTATTGATTGTAGCTAATATCTTTCCTTTTTCCATTGAAGGATACATACTTCCACCAACAAATCCTTTGTATAAAGCTTCTTTAACATCCCTACCTACACCTAAAACTTCTCCTGTAGATTTCATTTCAGGACCTAAAGACACTTCAACTTTTGGTAACTTTTGAGTTGAGAATACTGGAACCTTAACTGAAACTAATTCTGGCTCTGGATATACATCCACCCCGTATCCTAAATCAACAAGCTTTTCTCCAAGCATAACCTTAGTAGCTAAATCAACTATTGGAACCCCACTTACCTTACTGATATATGGAACTGTTCTTGAAGCTCTTGGATTAACTTCTATTACATAAAGATTTCCTTCAAATTCAATGAACTGAATGTTTATCATTCCCTTTATTCCTATAGCTAATGCTAACTTCTTAGTGTAATCTAATACTTTAGCCTTAATTTCATCACAGATGTTTTGGCTTGGGTACATAGTAACTGAATCTCCTGAGTGAACTCCAGCTCTTTCTAAGTGTTCCATTATACCTGGGATTAATATGTTTTCTCCATCAGATATAGCATCAACTTCGATTTCTCTACCCATTAAGTATTTATCTATAAGTATTGGATTTTTCTTATCCTTCATAAATGCATTCTTTAAGTAGTATGTTAACTCTTCTTCATCATGAGTTATTTCCATACCTTGTCCTCCAAGAACGTATGACGGTCTCACAAGTACAGGGAATCTTAATCTTCTAGCTTCTTCTATACCGTCTTCTAAAGTCCAAACACCTTTCCCCTTAGGTCTAGCTATGTCAAACTTTTCTAATAACTCTTCAAACTTTTCTCTATCTTCAGCCATATCAATTTGGTCTGCTGTAGTTCCTAAAGTCTTAATTCCTTTTTCCTTTAAGAAATTAGCAAGCTTGATTGCAGTTTGACCACCGAATTGAAGAATTACTCCATCTGGATTTTCTTTTTCTATTATGTTTAATACATCTTCTTCAGTTAATGGCTCAAAATAAAGCTTATCTGAAATATTGAAGTCTGTACTTACTGTTTCTGGGTTGTTGTTAACTATTATAGTTTCTATTCCCATCTTCTTTAATGCCATTACACAGTGAACTGAAGCATAGTCGAATTCAATACCTTGTCCTATTCTGATTGGTCCTGAACCTATAACTATAACCTTCTTCTTGTCTGATACTTCTACTTCATCATATTGCTCATAAGTTGAGTAGTAGTATGGTGATAATGCTTCGAATTCTCCTCCACAAGTATCAACCATCTTATAAGCTGGCTTTATGTTCCATATGTCTCTTAATCTGTAGATATCGTCTGGCTTAACTTTTAACATATCAGCTATAGCCTTATCTGAGAAACCTTTCTTCTTAAGATTTAATAACCATTCTTTATCTAAATCATCTATCTTGCTTAATTTTAATCTTGTTTCTTCCTGAACTATCCACTTGAATTTTTCTAAGAAGAATATATCAATTCCAGTTATCTTAGCGATACTTTCAATTCTGTAGTCTCTTCTTATCATTTCTGTAAGAGCAAATAATCTTTCATCATCTGGCTTCATTACAGCTTCTTTTAATTCTTGTATACTCATTTCTTTAAACTTTGGATGATCTAAAGAATATTTTCCTATTTCTAAGCTTCTTATACCTTTTAATAATGCTGCTTCTAAGTTAGCACCTATAGCCATTATTTCTCCAGTTGCCATCATCTTTGTTCCTAAAGCTCTATCTGCTGTAAAGAACTTATCAAATGGCCATTTTGGAATCTTAACTACTACGTAGTCTAATGTTGGTTCAAAGCATGCATATGTCTTTTGAGTTACTGCATTTTTGATTTCATCTAATCCATATCCTAAAGCTATTTTAGCTGCAAGCTTAGCTATTGGGTATCCTGTAGCTTTTGATGCAAGTGCAGAAGATCTTGAAACTCTTGGGTTAATTTCGATAACTGCATATTCAAATGAGTTTGGATTTAAAGCAAATTGTACGTTACATCCACCTTCGATTCCTACAGCATTTATTATGTTTATAGCTGAAGTTCTAAGCATTTGGTATTCTTTATCTGATAATGTTTGAGATGGGGCTACAACTATACTATCTCCAGTATGAATACCAACTGGGTCAATGTTTTCCATGTTACATACAGTTATACAGTTTCCGTAAGAGTCCCTCATTACTTCGTACTCTATCTCTTTCCAACCTTTAACTGATTTTTCTAATAAAACTTGTCCAATTGTGCTTAATTGTAATCCTGATGCAAGAATAGTTCTTAACTCCTCTTCATTCTCAGCTATTCCACCACCAGTTCCTCCTAATGTATAAGCAGGTCTTACTATAACTGGATATCCTATCTTGTTAGCAAAAGATATTCCTGATTCCATATCAGTTATTATTTCAGATGTGATAACAGGCTCGTTTATTCTGTTCATCATATCTCTAAATAATTCTCTATCTTCCCCTTCTTTAATAGATGCTATTGAAGTACCTATAACTTTAACATTATATTTATCTAAAATTCCAGCATCAGCTAAATCTACCGCAAGGTTAAGTCCTGTTTGACCTCCCATACCTGTTAAAAGACTATCTGGTCTTTCTTTGGCTATTACCTTTTCAACAAACTCTACTGTTAATGGCTCTATGTAAATTTTATCTGCTACTTCTTTATCTGTCATTATAGTAGCTGGATTAGAGTTAACTAATACAACTTCTACACCTTCTTCTTTTAAAGCTTGACATGCTTGAGTTCCTGAGTAGTCAAACTCAGCCGCTTGTCCTATAATGATTGGTCCTGACCCTATAACTAAAACTTTTTTAATATCTTTATTTAATGGCATTCTCTAATTCCTCCTATAGTGCATATTCCATAAATCTATCAAATATATATTCGCTATCCTTTGGACCTGCTGCAGCCTCCGGATGGAATTGAACTGAGTATATCGGTAAAGTAGTATGTTTCATTCCCTCTATTGTTCCATCGTTTATATTTATATGAGTTGCAACTACACCTTCTGGTAATTCATGAACTACATATCCGTGGTTTTGAGAAGTTATGTGTACCTTATTTCTTTCTAAGTCTTTTACTGGATGGTTACATCCTCTGTGTCCGAACTTTAACTTAGTAGTTTTCCCACCTAGTGTTAACCCTAATAATTGATGTCCTAAACATATTCCAACTATCGGCTTAACTCCAACTATCTTCTTAATATTTTCTATTACGCTTCCTAAATCTTCTGGATCTCCAGGTCCATTTGATAAGAATACTAAGTCAGGGTTAACTGCTAATATTTCTTCTGCCCTTGTGTTCATTGGGAATACTGTAATTTTGCAACCTCTTTTTTTGAAATTTCTTATAATGTTTGTTTTTATTCCAAAGTCCATTATTGCAACGTGCTTACCAGTTCCTTCTATTGTATAAGGTTTTTCTGTTGAAACTATACTAACAGCTTCTTTATTTGAGAAAGCCTTAATCTTTCCTTCAACATCTTGTAATGTTTCTGCTTCTAAAGATATTATTCCTCTCATTGTACCATTATTTCTTAATACCTTAGTTAAAGCTCTTGTATCTATTCCTTCTAACCCAATTATCTTGTTTTGCTTTAAGTAATCTTCTAATCCGATTTCACATCTGAAGTTATTCGGGAAGTTACACTTCTCTCTTACTATAAATCCTTTTACATTTGGAGTCTCAGATTCATTATCTTCTAAGTTGATTCCATAGTTCCCTATTAGTGGATATGTCATAGTTACTATTTGTCCGTAATAAGATGGATCTGTTAATACCTCTTGGTATCCTGTCATCCCAGTAGTGAATACTACTTCTCCTACACTATCTTTTAAGTGTCCAAATGCATTTCCTTCGAATATCATCCCATTTTCAAGTATAAGTCTTGCTTTCATATTTATGTTTCCTCCCATAAGCGAACCTCTAAATTTTAATTTAGCTAGGTGACGTTAAGTAAGATTCTAAGTCTCTAATTTTAGAAATCTAACCTATATATGTTTTACACCTACCAACATATGTTAGTAGGTGCTTCCTTACCCCTTATCCTAATTTAGTCAGATTTTTCTTTACTTTATTCACGTAAATAATACGCTTTAAGTAATCCTACTAAATTAACTTCAATAGGTGTACCATATTTCTCTATCTAATATTTATATAATTCCTATTATTTCATTTATATCTTTTATACCTTGTTCCTTACAGAACTGTTCCATTTGCTCTATAATCTCTTTACCTGCATTAGGATTAAAGAAATTAACTGTTCCTATTTGAACTGCACTTGCTCCAGCCATCATAAACTCTATAGCATCAATTCCTGAAACTATACCACCTAGCCCTATTACTGGTACGCTTACAGCCTTTGCTACTTCATGAACCATTCTAAGTGCTACTGGTTTAACTGCTGGCCCTGAAACCCCTGCATAAACATTATCGAATACTGGCTTTCTCTTATATGGATCTATTGCTAATCCTTTAAGTGTATTTATTAATGAAATTGAATCCGCTCCAGCTCTCTCACATTCTAATGCCATCTCTACTATATTTTCAGCATTAGGTGATAGCTTAACCATTAATGGCTTATCTGCTATTTTCTTTATCTTTGATACAACATCATAAGCTACTTCTGATTTAATTCCAAAAGCCATTCCCCCTGATTTAACATTAGGACAAGAAATGTTAAGTTCTATCATATCTATATCTGTTCCTCTTAGCTTTTCAACTGCCGTTTCGTAATCTTCGATACAACCTCCACCAACATTAGCTATAATGTTAGTGTTTAACTTTCTCATCTTTGGAAGTTCTTCTGATATAAATCTTTCTATACCTGGGTTTTGAAGTCCAACTGAATTCATCATTCCTGATGGTGTTTCAAAAACTCTTATTCCATTATTACCATCCTTAGGATTTAATGTTAATCCCTTTGATGATATTCCTCCAAGCATCCCAACATCGTAAAACTCATTGTATTCACTTCCGAAGCCAAATGTTCCAGATGCTGCTATTACAGGATTTTTAAAATCTACTCCATTTATATTAACCTTCAACATATCACGTACTCCTTAGTTCCTATAGTTCAACATAGTTTCCATCAAAAACTGGACCGTCTTTACATGTTCTTTTATTTCCATCTTTAGTTTTGCATGTACATACTAAACATGCTCCAACCCCACAAGCCATATGTTTTTCCATTGAAACATATACTTGAACTCCCTTTTCTTTACACATTTCAACTACTTTTTTCATCATAACTTCTGGCCCGCAGCATAATACTGTATCATATTTATCAACTTCTAATAAATCTGTTACAAATCCCTTATGACCATACTTTCCAGTATTAGTTGAAACATATCCATCATTTATGTACTTACATAATTCATCAGTTAAATATATGTCATCTCTAAATCCAGCATAAAGATCCATCTTCATACCTTTATTCTTTTCTCTTAGCTTCTTGGCAAGTTCCACCATAGGTGCTATTCCAATACCTCCAGCAACTAAAGCAACATTACCATATTTCTTATCTATATCGAATCCATTTCCAAGAGGACCTGTTAATTCTATAGTTTCCCCTTCTCTAAGGTTCGCAAACTCTTTTGTACCTTTACCTACAGTAGCATATAAAAATGTTACTGTTCCTTCTTCCTTTTCAGAAACACTTATAGGTCTTGGAAGTAGTGTTGCACCTTGATGCTTTAACATATAAAATTGACCTGCATTTACTTTATTATGGTCTTCAACCACCATTTTATATATTCCATCTACTATTTCTGTATTAGATAATATCTTTGCTTTCGTATACTTCATGATATTGTCCCCCATTACTTAGATTCTACAGCTCTTCTTATTTCATCTCTCATCTTTATAGCTTCTTCTCTTGCACAAGCTGCAAATTCCATTTCTCTATTTTCCTTTTTATACGCTAATAATATTCCTCTTGATGAATTTACTACTCCACCATTTCCATTCTTTAAGTAAAGAGCTACATCTTCAGCTTTTCCACCTTGTGCTCCATATCCTGGTATTAAGAAGAATATATCATTATATCTGCTTCTTATTTCCTTACCTTCTTCAACATGAGTACATCCTATTACTCCACCGATTTGAGTATATCCGTACTTACCTTTAACTTCTTGACCCATTTCAGTTAATCTATCACCAACAGCGTTGTATAACTTTTTGCCACCTACTATATCAAGATTTTCAAAATCTTCTGCACCTGGATTTGAAGTTCTAACTAGTACGAATACTCCCTTTATTCCTTCTTTCATGTAAGGTAGGTATGGTTCGATACTATCCATTCCCATGTATGGACTTAGAGTTATAAAATCCGCTTCAAAATCTCCTGTAAAGTGCGCCTTTGCATATTGTGAAGCTGTCGCAGCTATATCTCCTCTTTTTATATCTGCAATTATTATTGCATCTTTTTCTCTTAAATATTGAAGTGTATTTTTGTAAGCTATTAATCCTTCAATTCCTAAAGCTTCATAGTAAGCTATTTGAACTTTAAAGCAAGCTACAACATCTAAAGTTGCATCTATTATTTCCTTATTGAAGTGGAATAATGCTTCACTTAAAGTTCTTCCTTCTAATACGTGGCTTGGAAGATACTCAACAGCTGTATCTAACCCTAAACAAACTACTCCTCTTTCTTCTACTCTTTCATATAATTTATCTATTATTAATTTATCCATTTAAAATTCTCCTTACTTAAGCTTTATAAACTACATTTCCACCTTTTATTGTCATCTTAACTTCACCGTAATATTCTCTTCCGTGGAAAGGTGTATTCTTACCTCTTGATACAAATTTATCTCTATCTACAGTAACCTTTTGATTTAAATCTACAAGTACCATATCTCCATCTTTTCCAACACTTATTAATCCCTTATTCATTCCTAAAATATTAGCTGAATTTCTAGACATTAATTCGCTTAATTTATTTAATGAGATATTATTTTCTTTAACTAGCGTCGTGTAGCATATTGAAAAAGCAGTTTCTAATCCAACCATTCCTGGCGCTCCATTTTTCTTATCTTCTTCAGTATGTGGAGCGTGGTCTGTTCCTATGCAATCTACAACACCTTTTCTTATAGCTCTTATTAAAGTTTCTACATCCTCTTTTTCTCTTATTGGAGGATTTACTCTATAATTACTTATGCTACTATCTAAAGCTAAGTGATGAGGTGTTACTTCACAAGTTACATTTACACCTTCTTCTTTAGCTCTCTCTATAGCATTTATTGATTCTACTGTACTTACATGAGCCATATGAAGATGTGCTTTAGTTACTTTTGCTAGATATAAATCTCTTATTGTCATTAAATCTTCTGCCATTCTCATATCTATCTTTGAAAATGTCTTATCTTCAGCATGTGACATAACTATCCAGTTATTTTCTCTAGCTACTTCCATAGCCTTCATCATTACGCTTGAATCCATAACTCCTACACCATCATCTGATATAGCTTTTACTTCTTTATCATCTTTAAACATATTTAAATGTTCTATATTGCTACCTTTGAAGTTTTCAGTTATTGAAACACATTGGTGTATATCTGTTAATCCAACTTCTTTTGCTCTATTTCTTACATGATTTAATACTTCATAGTTTGAACATACTGGCCAAGTATTAGCCATTAAACAAACTCCTGTATATCCACCTTTTACTGCTGCTTTAGATCCAGTTTCAATATCTTCCTTTTGAGTGAATCCTGGTTCTCTAAAGTGTGCATGAGTATCTATGAAGCTTGGCATTAAAGTTAGGCTGTTTCCATCTATAATTTCAACATTATCCTTTTTTATATCTTGTCCAACTTCCTTTATTATTCCGTTCTCTATATATACATCTCCATGGAAGTTTTGAAACGCATCTACTACATTAACGTTTTTTATCAATAAGTTGCTCATTTTTATACCTCACTTGGATTAATTATTGTATCGCAATACTGACATTTGTAAGATCCTTTATCTTCGTTAACAAGATCAAAAACATGCTCTAAGTATTTTTCATCACTTGTTATACATCTTGGATTGTTACATGTAATTATTCCTTTAATTTGCTTTGGTAATTCTGGTTTTATCTTTGCTATTATCTCTTCATTTTTAACTTGATTTATAGTTATTCCTGGCGATAATAACGCTAAAACTGTAAAATCTATTTCTGTAGCATTTTCTATCTTTATTATATCTTTTCTACCATTCTTCATACTTTTTGCATTTATTATTAATGCAACTTCATTTTCTCCATCTTCAAGTTTAAGATATTTAAATATCTTAACTCCTACCCCAGCTCTAATATGATCTAATACAAATCCATTTTTTATACTTGTAATCTCTAACATTACGCTACCCCCAATAACTTAGCCATTAAAGCCATTCTTACATACATACCAAACTCTGCTTGCTTAAAGTATGCTGCTCTTTTATCTTTATCAACTTCAACATCTATTTCATTTACTCTTGGAAGTGGATGCATTATTATCATATCTTCTTTAGCTAATTTCATCTTTTCTGCATCTAAAATGTAGCTATCTTTTAATCTCATATATTCATCTTCATTAAAAAATCTTTCTTTTTGAATTCTAGTCATATAAAGGATATCTAATTCTTCTATTACATCCTCTATCTTTTCTACTTCTCTGAATTCTATATTATTTTTATTTAAAACCTCTTCTCTTATATATTGAGGTATTCCTAATTCTTTTGGTGATATTAAAACAAACTTGATATTTTTATATCTTGACATGGCTGTTATTAAAGATTGAACTGTTCTACCATATTTTAAGTCTCCACAAATACCAATAACATGATTGTCTAATCTACCTTTTAAAGTCTTTATCGTTAAAAGGTCTGTTAGTGTTTGAGTTGGGTGTTGGTGCCCTCCATCCCCTGCATTTATAACAGGTACTGATGAGTACATACTTGCGACCTTAGCTGATCCTTCTTTAGGATGTCTCATTGCTATAATATCTGAGTATATAGATACCATTTTTATAGTGTCTGCTAAAGTTTCACCTTTTGCTGCTGAGCTTGAATTTGGTTCTGAAAACCCTAATATCTTTCCGCCCAATCTCATCATGGCAGCTTCGAAGCTAAATTTTGTTCTGGTACTTGGTTCATAAAACAGAGTAGCTAGTATTTTTCCTTCACATACGTGTGAATACTCTTCTGGATTTGATATAATTCGATGTGCTAATTCAAAGATTTCATTTAATTCTTCTATCGTAAAGTCCATTGGATTTATTAAATGTTTATTCATCATATAATTTTCCTCTCCTTCTTAACCTCTCTGGGCTAAATTTAAAGAAATAATAAAAAAATGTCTTCCTTTATCTAAAGGAAGACATAATAATCCCGTTGTCTAATAAAAATTACACTTCCTTTTAAATCTCTCTGGATTTCATTAAAGGTTCTTTATTTTAATCTAAGATACCATTTTTTTTTAATGCTGTCAATATTTTTAGAGAGTTTCGGTTGTAATTTTTTTATACACCATATTTTTCATAATATTTTTCTATTGCAACTTTGATTTTGTCGTCTATATATACTTTTCCGTTCAATTCTCTGTTATATAAGTACTCTACAACTTCTTTCATTGTAACTATTGAGTAAGTTTGAATTCCAAACACCTCTTTAATTTCTTCTTGAGCTGACTTTTCACCTCTACCTTTTTCCATTCTATCAACAGAAATTATTAATCCTTGTATTTGTGGATTTCCTTGCGCTTTTAATATTGGTGCAGTTTCATATATTGAAGTTCCAGCAGTCATTACATCTTCTACTATTACAACTTTCTTATCAGAGTCAATCTTAGCTCCTAGTAATATTCCACCTTCACCGTGATCCTTTACTTCTTTTCTATTTGAACAATATTGAACATTTGCTCCGTAAAGCTTATTCATTGATACTGCAGTAACTACTGTTAGTGGAATTCCTTTGTATGCAGGTCCAAATAAAACATCTACATCATTATTAAAATGTTTCTTTATAGCTTCAGCATAAAAATCACCAAGCTTACTTAATTGTTCCCCAGTAGTATAGTTTCCAGTGTTAATAAAGAAAGGGGTTTGTCTTCCACTCTTAGTAGTAAACTCTCCAAATCTTAATACATTACTTTCAATCATAAATTCAATAAACTGTTCTTTGTACTTATCCATTTTATAACATTCCTCTCTACAAAAATATTCTCTTGTATTGTAACACGATTAATTAATTAATCCAACATTTTATCTTTTATAGATTAATCTGGATATAAACTACTATCTTTTGACTAATTTCTTTGCGAAAATTATCCCAAAAATAATAATTATTAATGGCAATATAAACTTCACGGAAAATGGATTATTAAAGTTCATTCCTAAAATTACATAACAAAGTGTTTCAGGAGCTACCCCTAAAACTGATGCCCAAATAAAATCGCTATACTTTATTTTAGTTAATCCACAAGTATAACTTAATGCATCATATGGTAATATTGGAGGAAGTCTTAATAAAAATAGTATTTTAAATCCATTTTTCTCAAGGTTTTGGTCTAGCTTTACAAATCTACTTCCGATTAAATCTTCTACAAAACTTCTCCCTAAAAGCCTTGATAAAAAAAATGCCACAGTCCCAGAAATATAATATCCAATCATAGTTAGTATAAATCCCCAAAAAGCGCCAAATACTTTTCCAGCAGCTATAGCTATTATATTTGATGGAATTATAACAAAAAAAGGTTTTATCGCAAATATCAAAAGATATATCGAAGACGAAAAAACACCATTTTTTCTTATAAAATTAGCTATTACCACTATACTTAATTTACCATTAAGATACTTTACATTTAATATTAAAATAGTCAGAGCTACAAATATTATTGTTAATAAAATATAAAATTTGCCTCTATTTATTCTATCCTTTTTATTCATCTAATCTTACCCTTAAACCTTCATATTTTCATAATAAATATTCATTCTAAACTTACCGTTTTTACTTATATATTTCTAAAAACAGAAAAAACCTTATATAAATACTAGCAAACAATTCATCTTTAATATTTATATGTAAAATTTCTTAGCTATACGCTTGATTTCAATATTTTACTATAAAAACATTTTGTATACAGTTTCTTAACAATTATCATTGTTATGATTAGATATAATAGTATTAAGTTATATTTTATCTAAGGCATTATATGAAAAATAAATCTATATGGTATTTATCCCAGTAAAAGATTTGCTTACATATTGTGTGAACTTTATAGCGAAGTTATAATATTAGAATAATTAGGTTAGAATGGATTTAAAATTTTATATTATATAAGTACTTTACCTGATGTTTATTCTACCTTATAACTCTATAACTTCTAATTGAAAATATCTATATTTCTCAAATAGCGGTCATAACTCGGTAGTATCTTATGAGGTAAGTAACTATGGACAACTTACCTTAATAAGAAAAAATATAAAGGTAGCTTCACCACTATATATTACATTTATCAAGTATAAGGAGAAACAAATGACAAATTTAATAGAAACTTTAAAAGCTAATACTTTAGTAATTATTTTTATAATTATGTTCTTAGAAGCATTAAATCTTACCGGTATTCCTGCAATCGTAATTATGCCAGCTGTAGGTGTTTTTATAAAAAGCAGTGGACATTCTTTTCTGATAGTTTTTGCTATTGCAACTTTAGGGTCAATTCTTGGAAGTATAACTTATTATTTAGTGTCATCCAAATTTGGTGATATCATATATAACTTTTTTTATAATAAATTTCCGAGTACTCAAAAATCACTAAGAAAAGCTAAAGAAACAGCTGAAAAATATGGAGCTAAGATGTGTCTTATTGGTAGAATGCTTCCTACGATTAGAACTTTTATATCTCTAATGTCTGGGATTTTCAAAGTTAAATTCAAAGATTATATAATATATTCCTCTATTGGAATTTTTGTATGGAATCTTGTTTTAATGTCTTTTGGATACTTTGGATATATTTTATCAACTATGACATTTTAAAATTTAAGAATTAATAGTAACTATTCATAAAAAAAATCCAGCAGAATAATATTTATATTTTGCTGGATTTTAAAATATCCTCAAAGAAATTTTATCTTAGTTTAATGGTTAATTTTAAAGTATCAACTCTTAACTATTAATTATTTTGCTTTTTCTATTACATCTGCTTTAAATTTTTCTATTCCTAATCTTTCTATCATAAATCCTAGCTTTTCACCTAACTCAGCATTTTCTCTATAATAATCAAAGATAGAATCTATAAGTTTTAAAGTTTGCTGTTCATCTAAATCTTTTGCAATAATATCTGCAATTCTTGGATTAAACCCTGCTGAACCTCCAGCAACTACCATTAATCCTGTTACATCGGCTATTACTCCTACATCTTTAGCATAAACACTTCCACAAGAATTTCTACATCCAGCAACTCCTATTTTAGTTCTACAAGGCATATCCTTCTTGCCATACTTTTTAGTTAACTTCATTCCAATTCCTATAGTATTATACTTGCTTCTTTTGCAAAAGCCCGCTGGACATATTTCTACGTTCTTAACAGAATTAGCCTTTACAACAGCTGGTTCCATCCCTAAGTCATCCCAAATTTGTGGTAAATCCTCTTCCTTAAGATTTGTAATTAAAATTCTTTGACCTGACGTTATTTTTAATACACCATTATACTTCTTTGAAACTTTAGCTATTTTTTCTAATGTTTCTGCACTTACAAATCCGCCAGGTATATCTGGAGTTATTGCATAAGTTCTTCTTCCATCTCTAATTTTTTGAAGGTTTCCATAATGCATAAAGATTTAATTCCTCCTAAGATAAAACAAATTTTTCTATAGCTGTTGCAACTCCATCTTCATTATTTGAATCGGTTATGTAATTAGCAGCTTTTTTAACTTCTTCAAAAGCATTTCCCATTGCAATTCCCATTCCTGCATATTCAATCATGTGTAAGTCATTTCCTGCATCACCCATAGTTATTACTTCTTCTCTCTTTACACCTAAATGCTTAGCTAAAAGCTCAACACCTACACCTTTATTAACTTCTTTATTTAAAAACTCTAAGAAGTAAGGAGTACTTCTAACAACTGTATACTTTTCAAAAACTTCCTTTGGTAAATTATCTACAGCATTTTGAAGTATTTCAGGCTCATCTATCATCATTACCTTTATGTAACTTTCATCATTTTTTATATTTTCAAAATTTATTTCTTGTATTGTTATGTTATTTATACTTGCTTCAACTTCAGTATACTTACTATTTTTAGGAGTAACTAGTCCATTTTCTTCAGAGAATGCGTGAATATTAACACCCAATTTTTTGCTTAAATCGTAAAGATAATGAACATCTTCCCCTATTAATCCCATCTTGCATACAACTTCTCTGCTCTTTGTCTTTAATACTAATCCCCCATTATAGCTTAAAACATAATCATTATCTGTGTACATATCTAACTCTTCTAAGTATCTAGTAACACCATCAATTGGTCTACCTGTTGCAAGAACAACTGTTACACCTTTATCTCTCGCCGCTTGTATTGCCTTTTTAGTTCTTTCTGTTACTATTTTTTCTTCATTTAATAAAGTTCCATCCATATCTAATGCTATTAATTTATACATATAATTCACCGATCCTTGCTTCAAAATATCGGTACTATTATAACACGAAAGAATGTTTTAGTCCTAATCAAAAGTTAATCTTTTACTTTTTGCTAGAGCAAAACCCTTCACTTTACCACAAAGCAATCTTTCATCTTTTGCTCTAGCAAAACATTTATCTCTTGCCCTTAGGCAAACTACTTACTATATTCTATATAAGATGAAATTACATCATCAAATCCATCTCTCTTTAATACCTCAACTACAACTCCTACAATTTCATAACTTGACGTATTACCATATTCAGATCTTAAATCCTCTATAATTTTAATTATATCTTTTACTATTATTTTAATATCTGACTCATTTAAAAGCGCCTTAGTTCCACTTGTTGCATTTAAAATACTAATCTTAATCTTATTAGCATCTAATTCTTGTAATCTACCATCTTTTTTTATTACTTGCATAAAACTACCTCCTTAAACTCTCTTCTTTCTTCTTTTTATAAAATAAATTTTTCTTCATTATATTAGGCTTTTCTAAAAATTTAATTATTGTTTTTTATCGTCGATAATATCTAATTCCAACTTATTATTTACATATTTCATTTTTTTATTTATATACTAAGAGCTATACATTTATTATGCATAGCTCTTCTAGTTATATATTATTTTTTAATAATGTCTTTTCTGTACCATTCTTCATAGTCATATTTTTCTAAAAGTTCTTTTCATAACTCATATTTACATACGCATTCATCTTTTATCATACTATTCCCACTCGATAGTACTTAACTATTTTTTTATTCATCATAGCTTCCTAATATATTTTATGTTTCTATACACTTAATCGCTACTTAATTAATAAAAAAAGTACCATTTTTTATTATGGTACTTTCAAAACTCTTTATTTTATTTATCAATATAAACTTTAACTTTACTTTATAATTTAATAAACTTCTTTATCCCAATTGTATTTAGAAGTCTATATGAAATTATTAATAAAATTACAAGTATACCTAACAATAATAATAAAAACATAGTTATATTTGTTATTTTAAATAAAAGGAATACTCCTATAGATAATCCAATAATCGCAAATACAAATAACATTTCTATCATTACTGCTGCACTTTGTTTTACAACTACAGTTGGTGATACCCAATCTAATTTAGGTAAATATAAGTTTATAAGTAAACCTACTATTGCTGTTAATAAAGAAAATACTATTGTAAATGCTAAATTCCATACTAAAGCTGCAAAACTAAATTTTAAGCCTATGGAAAATATTAAATTAGCTAGTATTCCTAATGGAATAGTAATAATTAAATTTAATAATATTTTACCTCTAAATATATCTTTTTCTCTTATAGGTAATGACTTCATTATCCATAAATTCTTCCCTTCCAAAGATATTGAAGAAGTCGTTGTACACGATATTCCTATTCCAAAAGCTATTATTAACAAAACATTAAGCGGCATTAGTTCATCTACATATGGCATTTCCATATACATAGCCAAAGTTTGTCCATCAACAAATAGAGTCGCAATTGAAGCTACTAAAATTATAATCATTCCAATGCCTGTATTTAAAACATATATAGGTGTTGAGAAATACCTTCTTATCTCTTTTTGTAATAAAGCTTTAGCTATACTACTAGATTTAAGTGACTGTATTTTGTAATTTGCCTTTTTGTAGTTTTCTCCTAGTCTAGCATTAATCTTCCCAAATAATCTACTAAATACAATTATGAATATTATAAAAGGAACTATTGATATAGCTATAAGCTTTACTAATTCTATTAAGTTTGTATCTCTTAATGTATTAGTAAAAAAAGTTACTGGAATATATATTTTACCTATACCTTCCATAATAGAAGCACTATTTATTATTAATGATTCAATAATAGAATTCATATTAAATGAACCTATAAGAATTAGTAATGTAACAATAGTCGCACCTAGTATAGTTACTAAATTCTTATGCTTAAACTTAGTAGCAAAATAACTTATAAATACAGCTAAAATTGAAGCTATTATAACCGGAATTAATGGCATAAATATAACTGATATTATTAATATTACTAAATAAAGCCATGATAATCCTGGAACTCTCATATAATATATAACTCCAGTTGGTATAAGCACAAAAGCTGTAAATATCCAATTGAATACTAGTAAATTTATTATTTTACTAGTTAGTATTACACTATTTTTAATTGGCAATGACATTAACATATCATAATCTCTTGAAGTGAATAATGTTCCCTGAGCTTTATATATAGATGTAAAAAATACCATCATAACGCTCATCAATCCAGCCATCATTAATAGTAAATCTAAAAAATCTATACTTTCTAAAGCATCAGCCATAAGATAAGCGTATATAGTTACAGTAAATGCTATTGCCATTGCTCCAATAAGAAGCACTAAAGATGACATCATCATTTTTCTTTTTTCTTTTGTCCCAGAAACATTTTTTGAAAATCCATTTAATCCCCAATCATTAATAAATGTTGCTTTTAATACAACCCATAAATTATTCATTATCAATCAACCCCATAAATATATCTTCTAAAGAACTATTACCCCTTACTTCATCTGTATTTCCTTGTGCAACAATTTTTCCATCCTTTATTATAGCCACTCTATTACATAGTTTTTCAGCAACTTCTAATACATGCGTAGAAAAGAATATAGCGCTACCTTCTAAACATATTTCTTTCATTATCTCTTTTAATGTATGGGCAGCTTTTGGATCTAGCCCAACAAAAGGTTCATCTAATACTAATAATTTAGGCTTATGAATTAATGCAGAAATTACAGCTAACTTTTGCTTCATTCCATGCGAATATGATCCTATTAAATCACCTAAAAATCTAGTTAATTCAAGCTTGTCCGCATACTTTTTTATAAGCTCTTCTCTTTGTGATTTACTAACCCCATAAATATCTGATATAAAGCTTAAATATTGAATTCCTGTTAATGCTTCATATAAATCTGGATTATCTGGAATATATGCCATAATCCTTTTACATTCTATAGGGTTATCTTTAATTGATAATCCATCAATTAATATTTCTCCTTCAGTAAACTCTAATATACCTACTACAGATTTTATTGTAGTAGTTTTACCAGCTCCATTATGTCCAATAAATCCAAAAATATCACCTGAATTTATTGTTAAAGATATATTATCTACTGCCTTTTTACCTTGTTTATATGCCTTTGAGAAATTTTTTATTTCTAACATATTATTACCCCCGATATATTTGTTATAGTTATAGTATAACAGTAAATCACAAAAATCAATATAATTATTTCGACAACCATCAACAAAGTGGGAGCATTTAAATAAAATAGAGTATAAGTAAATTTTAAGGAGTTTAAGTTATGTGGCTTATTAACAAAGTTAAAGGCTTATATAGATTTGGACGACTTAATGGTCGCCTATTAGTAAATTCATTTAGAACAAGTTCTTATTATTTAGATTCCGCAACGAAATTTGTAAATACTAACGGCTTCATTAGTAGTTCGCCATACTTTATTTGGGTTGATACTGAAAATTTTAAAACTAATATTTTTAGAGGTTCAAAAAATAACTGGACTCTTATTAATAGTTATCTATGCACAATAGGAAAGCCTAATAATCCAACTATAAAAGGAACTTACTTCGTTGGGGTAAAAGGATATTCCTTTGGAGAATCAAGAGGCTTTCGATGTCTTTATTACACTCAAATAAAAGGCGATTACCTATTTCACTCAATACCTTATTACTTAGATGGAACCATAAAAGACGATAGACTTGGAATGATGCTTACAGACGGGTGCGTTCGTTTATCAACACCTCATGCAAAATGGATTTATGAAAATATCCCTGGTGGAACAACCATATTTATTACCTAACTTTATATAATTATATAATTAGTGATTGGAGATATATTATGCTAATAAATATTTTAAAAAATATCTATCGTGCTACAAAGTTAAATAGTACAGTTCTATCAGATTTCCTGTTAGTTAATTCTCTTTCTACTTATGGTGAATCCTTTGTTAATAATAGTAATTTATCTAGTACAACCAATTATCTGATCTGGGTTGATACTCAAAGTTTTAAAGTTAATATCTTTACAGGTAAAAAATCTAATTGGAAACTAATCAAAAGTTATTCTTGTTCCATAGGCAAACCTACTACCCCTACACCTAAAGGTACCTTCTATATAGGAATTAAAGGTTATTCCTTTGGATATTCTCATGGATATGTTTGTTATTATTACTCTCAATTTAAAAATGACTACTTGTTTCATTCAATTCTGTATAATTTAGATGGAACCATTAAAGATGGTCGTTTAGGTATGAAAATTTCAAATGGCTGTATCCGTCTAGCTAAAGTTAATGCTAAATGGATATATGATAATGTTCCTGCTAAAACTACTGTGTTTATAAACTGAAATAAAAAAGGTGAATTCAAATTGATGAATTCACCTAATAATATACTATAAACTATTTAATTAATTCTAATGCTCTATCAAGAACAGCAGCACCGTTCATAGTTCCGTATAATCTCATATCGATTACTTCTACTGGAACTCTTCCTTTTACTAAAGCATCAACTTGTGGTTTTTGGAATCTAACTTGTGGCCCAAGTAAAACTATATCAACTGTATCAACAACGCTTGAACATTCTGAAACTGGTAAAGCGTTAATGTTTACTTCTATTCCTTTTGCTTTTGCAGCATCCTTCATCTTATTAACTAAAAGACTTGTAGACATTCCTGCAGCACATACTAATAAAATATTTTTCATGATAATTCCTCCTAAAACTAAAACATTATATTTAATATTTATTATATAAATTTTTATTTATAGCTTATAAATTTACTATTATATATTATGTTACAATACCTCTAAATAGAATTCAATAATTAAATTCCTATCAGGAAATGTTTTCAAAAACCGATTACATATTTCTGATATAATTAACTATATCATATTTTTTCAAAATATTCATTACTTTTTTACAACTTAATTCGGAAAATTTTCCGCAAATATTTTTCTTTTGATATTTAAGCTACTCTTTCTTCTGAAAAATATAGCTTAAATATCAATGTTATATATACTAATTTTTCTATTAATCTTTAGGCGACATTATACTTATCATTTGCTATATTTGAAAATTCTCTTTTAATCAATACTACACAAATTACCAGTGCTATAATATCACTTATAGGTTGAGCCATAAATATTCCGTTAATTCCTATAACTTTAGGCAATAAATATAAGAAAGGAACTAAGGCCACTACTTGTCTCAATAAACTAATTACAATTGATGGGTTAGGTCTACCAATTGATTGAAAGAATGTTGTGCATAGCATTACATATCCTAAAATAGGAGTAATTATAAAATTCCATCTTAGAGCAGCAATCCCTATAGACATTAACTCCTCTCCACCTCCAAATGCTCTAATAATAGAAGCCGGAAAGAACATTACTACAACCCATATTATTGATGTTACCCCTACCGAAAGCATCGATGCTTTATTTAAAGTTTCTTTAACTCTTAAAGTATTTTTACTACTGTAGTTATATGCTAAAATCGGTTGAATACCTTGACTTATTCCACTAGCTGGCATTATTACAAATGTCATTATACTTGAAATTACTGCATAAACACTAATAGCAATATCTCCACCATATTTTCCAAGTTGACCATTATAAATTAAACTTATAAATCCCATTGCCATTTGTGCTATCCAAAAAGCAAATCCACATCTAAATATTTCTTTTTGAAGCTTAAAGTCCAATTTGAAAGTATCTTTCTTTATTTTTACAAGTGTTTTACCACCAAATAATAAATATGCACCAAATAATACAGAAACAACTTGTCCTATTACTGTTGCAATAGCTGCTCCTTCTATCCCCCAATTTAAAACTGCAACAAATATAGCATCTAATACTATATTGGTTATAGCTCCAATAGCTGTAACACACATTCCCATTATAGGTTTTCCAGAAGCACGTACAAAATCACAAAAAACAAATGTCAACCCTTGAAAAACACAACCTAAAGACACTATAGTATAATAAGTTTTAGCCATATTATATGTTGTATCAGTAACTCCAAACACCTTTAAAAATATATCAGGAAATATTAATAAAATTGCTGTAAGTATTGCTTCAAATACAATAACCATTATAAATGCATTACCAAATGATAAATTCATTTTATCTTCTTCTTTATTTCCACGAAATAAAGAAAATAAAGTGGAGCCACCAGCACTACATGTTAATCCAAAAGCTATCATCATAAATGATAACGGAAAACATATGGATAATGCTGCTAAAGCTGTATTACCAACAAAGTTTCCTACAAATATTCTATCAATTATATTATAAATAGCAGTAATTAATAAAGAAATAGCCGCTGGTATAGAAAATTTCAAAATTATAGGTAATAACTTTCCTTTTGAAAAATCTATTTTATCACTCATCTAATTATCCTCCATAATATTATTCTTCATTAGGTTATAAACATCATTTGCAACTTTAATAAAAGTTTTAGCCTCTTCATCAGATATATTATTTAAAACTTTTGCTACCTTGCTATGATATTCCTCAACAAACACTTTATACAGTTCTTTACCATAAGTAGTTAATTCTAAATAAGTTATTCTTTTATCTTCCTTACATTCAATTTTTTGAACTACGTCTTTCTTCTCTAATTCTTTTATCAGTTTTGTTACACTTGGTGTAGTAATATTCAAAGCATTACTTATATCACTCACACATACTAATTCCTTATTTTTCTTACATGTATAAATAGCATCAATAACATGTATATGCCTCGGTTTCATATCTTTGGGAAGCTCTGGCATCATTTCAGTAACTTTCTTTGCTATAAAACATGCATCAAAAATTTCTTTTACTAATTTATCGTTCATAATATCCCCCTTTATATAATTACTAAAGATAATTACTAATAGTAATTATCTTTAGTAATTATATATCTGTATAGAGTTTTAGTCAATTACCTATTCTTACAGAAAACTTCTTATTATCCTTCACTATATAATTTTATTTTTTACACGTTGATATTCTATTATAAAAATTATTATCTAATTTAAGCCACATCAAATCTAATTATTAACAAAAAACATGAATCAATTAAAGATTCATGTTTTCTTAATTTATTTAATAAAAACAAATTTTACTATTTTTATATTAACAGCACTATATTATAAAATTTTAGG
This sequence comes from Clostridium sp. NSJ-145, assembly GCF_021044725.1. Taxonomy (NCBI): domain Bacteria; kingdom Bacillati; phylum Bacillota; class Clostridia; order Eubacteriales; family Clostridiaceae; genus Clostridium; species Clostridium sp. NSJ-145. The sequence goes on along the minus strand of NZ_JAJNOS010000010.1, from coordinate 104,563 downwards.
GGTTATTATATTATCTTTATAGTTTTATATTAAACATCTGTAAAATTTATTTGTATTATCTATTTACAAATTTACCTGCTGATTGTCCTGCTATACGTCCAAACACAACGAAATCAGTAACAGCAGTTCCTCCAATTCTATTTCCACCATGAACTCCACCAGCTACTTCACCTGCTGCGAATAATCCTGGTATTACTGTATCTTCTTTAGAAATAACTTCTGCATTTGTATTTATTTCAACTCCACCCATTGTGTGATGTACACCTGGTGCAATTTTTATAGCATAGAAAGGTCCTACTGATATATTTTTTTCCATCCCAGTATTTCTTCCAAATTCAGCATCACTTTGATTAGCTACAGCTTCATTCCATGTATTTACTGTAGAGACTAATGTAGCTTCATCTAATCCTAATTCTTTAGCTAAATCTTCTATTGTATCTGCTTGAACAACTATATTATTTTCAACATATTTTTCTATAGCACTTAAGCTATCTCTTAATTGTTGATCAAAGATAGTATATGCATATCCATCTTCTTGCTCTATTATAGATGCTGAAACAACATCTCTCGTAAGTAATTCATTACCGAATCTCTTGGCATCTTTATTGACTAATATAGCTCCACCACCACGAACTGACTCAGTTATTAATAAACTAGTTGTTTGTTCAACTGTTGGGTGAATTTGAATTTGTTCTATGTCAACTAAGTTCGCACCTACAGCTTCGGCCATAGTTATACCATCACCAGTAGCTCCTGGAGTATTAGTAGTTACGAATCCTTTTAATTCCGGTCTATATTGAGTATACATATCTTCATTAGCACCAAATCCACCAGTTGCTAAGATAACAGCTTGTGCATTTATAGTATAATTTTTATCTTTACCTTCAGCCTTAATTCCAGCTACAGCATTATCAGCTGTTAATATCTCTTTAGCTTCAGTATTGTATATTATTTCTATGCCTTGCTCTTCTACATTTTTAATTAATGCATCAACTATAAAACTTCCAACAGGTTCTCCACCTTCTGGTCTATGTATACGCTTATTAGTTGCTCCACCTGAGAAAGATAATTCAGGTAATGGCGCTCCTATTTCTTCTAACCACTCTATAGCATCAGATGACTCTTCAGCCATTTTAGTTACTAATTCACGGTTGTTAAGTTCGTATCCACCCTTCATAGTGTCTTCAACAAAAACTTCAACACTATCTTCAACGCCATATGCTTCTTGCACATCTGTCTCAGCAGCATTCATTCCACCTGTAGCTTTTACTGAGTTACCACCAGCCATAGCCATCTTTTCAACTATAACTACATTTAAACCTGCAGCCTTTGCTTCTAAAGCAGCTGTCATACCAGCTCCACCAGCTCCTACAACTACACAATCCACATTTAAAGTCTCTTCAGTCTTTTCTGTAGCTGAACCTTCTTGTGATACTAAAGTTGAAGCATCTATTCCAGCACTAGCAAATGCTGCTGTAACAGCTTCAATAACAGCATTACTAGTTACGGTTGCACCTGAAACTATGTCAACATTAGCAATTTGTTTTGCTAACATATCTTGTGGCATACTTTCAATTGCTACTCCCCCTATAGTTGGAGTTTCTTTATCTCCTACAACAACTATTTCTTCAATTTTAGAATCTGATAATTTAATAGTTGCTTTAATTTCTCCACCGAATCCTTTAGCTGTACCTTCATATGTACCAGCTACAAAAGTATTTTCAGCACTACTATTACTATTTTCATTATTACCGCATGCTACAAATGTTAATGCCATTGCACACGCTAAAAAAACAGATAAAAATTTCTTTTTCATTTTATCTCTCCCCTAACAATATATTGATATTTTTTTATCATACACGTTTAAGTATAGAGATAAATTCTATATAAATTCTGACTAAATTCTTAAAATTTGTTAAGAATTATCACTTTTTATATTATAAAATTCTATTTTTACCGCTGTTCCTAAACCTCTAGTGCTTTCAATCTGTATTGTTCCATTAATTTTTTTCAATAATTCTACTACTATACTTAATCCTAACCCATTTCCATTATTTCCTTTAGACGTATAAAGAGGCTCAAATATTTTATTTTTTGCTTCATCTTCAATACCTTCCCCATTATCATTAACAATTAAAATAGCCTTATTGTCCTCTAAATAGTATTTAACTTGTATAACTCCCCCACTACTTTCCATAGCCTGGTATGCATTAGTGCATATATTTAAGATTATTTGTTTTAATTCTCTTCTATTGCCATATATATAAATTGATTTATCTAAAATTAAATTATCTATTTGTATATTAGGTGGTACTATAGTTTTTAAGATATTTAGTATTTTTTTTATTTCCTCAGTACTATTAAACCACTCAGTAGTTTCTTCCCCACCTTCTTTTGAGTACATTAATATATTTTTAGATAACTCTAAACAGTTATCTGCTGCTAATTTAATTTCTTTTAAATCATCTATAGCCTCATTATTATCTTTTAAGCTATTCATTAATAGTTCATTATAAATAAAAATTGGTGTTAATAAATTTTTGAATTCATGGGCTATTGTACTAGCCATCATTCCTAAAGTATGTATACTATTAATCTTACTTAACTTTTCTTCATGCTTTCTAAGCATATTAGTAGTCTTATTTATTTCTTCTGAATATTTTAGTTCTAATATAATTTTTTCTTGTTGATTTTTCATCTTGATAATAAAAACTATAAAGCTGACTATTAATACTAATAAAATAATCCCTAATCCTACTATGAAATAAAATATTTTATCTAAAGGACGTGCTATTTCATCATAAGATGTAATAGCGCTTATAACCCACCTATGTTCCCCTATATCTACAGGGGCATATCCAATTATCTTCTTTACTTGTTTTATTTCATCTTCTCCCCACCAATAGGACTTTACTATATCACTACCTGTCTTACCACTTAATTGATTAGTAACTAATCTATCTATTCCAGCTGGATCTAATTGTGGATACTTCTCTTGTCTATCTTTTAGTGAATCTAGTCCTATCTGCTTCTTATCTCCATGCATTAATATGGCTCCAGACCTATCTTTTAATGTACAATAACCATATTCACCAACTTGTATTTCTCCTAAAGTTTCCTTATAAACTTCATCTAATAAATATTCTACTAGTACAACTCCTTGAACTTTGTATTTTGAGAAAATAGGTTTTATTATCTGTATCACATAGTTATTCTCTTTAGTAAATACCACAGGTCCAATTTCGCATTCTTTTAATTCATCTTTATTTATATTATATTTATCAAATAGCTCATAAGGTATATAACTTAGCTTTCCTTCATAATCACTATTATTTTCATTTATATATAGTATCTTATTTCCTATGTAATCTTCTATATCTATTCCCTGTTCTAATAAATCATCATCTATTTGAAATACACCATTTAAATAATCTATTTTTTCATCAAAATATGTCTTTAAATTATTAGCTGAAATCTTTGCTATAGAAATCATCTCATCACTTCTTAAAGCTATTAAGGTATTCCTTTGATTGATATATATCATCCAGATAACAATCATTATTGTTAATATTACAATTCCATATATCCATATAATACTTTTATACCTAAACTTTCTTTTTTCTAACATATCTTTACCTCTTGAAGTAATATTCTATATTCGCTTATAATGAGTTATATATTATAAAAGTCAAATAATTAACAATTATATCATAGTTATATATTAATTTTTTACATCTATTAAATTAATATAGTTTATTTAGAAAGGACATTTAATGTTTAAAGAACACGTACTTTTAATTGATGATGATCTATTAATCCAAAAAGCTTTAAGAACAGCCTTAGCTAGGGAGCAAATAAATACAACAGCAACAACTTCAGGTAATGAAGCCTTACTTCTATTAAAGAAATATTCATACGATACAATAATAATAGATTTAGTTATGCCTGATATAGACGGCTTTGAACTTATACGTCAAATAAGAAATAACAATATTTTCACTCCAATAATAATTCTTAGTGGTAAAGAAGAAGAACATAATAAGATATTAGGGTTAGGCTTAGGAGCTGATGATTATCTAACAAAACCTTTCAGTATTAATTTATTAGTTTCAAAAATTAAAGCTTTTTATAGGCGTTCTAATATGTATCAAAAAACTATTAATCCTGATTTAACCATTGGCCCTTTTAGATTTTGTCAAAATAACTTTCAAATATTTAAAAATAATATACCTCTTGATTTAACGGCAAAAGAGGTTCTTTTCCTTAAATTTTTATTAGAAAATCCAAATAAAGTTTTTTCAAAGGAACAATTATACGAAACAATTTGGAATAATACCACAATAGATGATAATACTATTATGGTTTATATAAAAAGACTTAGAGATAAAATAGAAGATAATCCCAAAGCCCCTAAATTCTTAAAGACTGTCTGGGGACTTGGATATAAATTAGAAATTCAATAATTAAATAAAGTGCGAAGCACTTTGGTGAAAAATTTGACTTCGTCAAAGGGGAAAATGTCACTGACGTGACAGTGAAAATATTGCCTATAGCAATAGTGAAAAGTGTCTACATTAGTACCTTTCACTTTAACTTAAGTTAACTTTTCCCCGCTACTCTAGTAGCCTTTTCACTTCGACGAAGTCGACCTTTCACCTGTGAGCTCCGCGAACAATTTCTTTCATTTACTCTCTATATTTTAATTAGTAAATTTACTTTATCTTTTCTGATTCTGGATATTCTACACCTTTTGTATCTACTCTTATTTCTTCAATAACAATAGTATTTACTGGAGTTGATTTTTCTCCTGTAGCTTTATTCTTTTCTACTTCAGCTTTATTTATAGCCTCAACAACATCTAACCCATTTATAACCTTACCAAATGCTGCATATTGCCCATCTAAACTTGGAGCGTCTGCTGCCATTATAAAGAATTGGCTTCCTGCTGAATCTGGATTTTGAGCTCTTGCCATAGATAAAACTCCTGTAGTGTGCTTTAAGTCATTAGCTTTATATCCATTTCCTGAAAATTCACCTTTTATACTATAGCCAGGTCCTCCTGTTCCATCACCCTTTGGATCTCCACCTTGATTCATAAAACCTTCTACTACTCTATGAAAAGTTAATCCATCATAAAATCCTGAATTAGCTAACTCAATAAAGTTATTTACAGTATTAGGGGCTTTATCTGGGTAAAGCTCTGCTTCTATTGTTCCAAAATCCTTAACCTTTATAGTAGCTATTGGTAAATTTTCTGGTCTTTCTACTTGAGTAGTAGAATTATCACTTGAATTATTATTTTCTGTTTTAACATTGCTGTTTCCACAACCAACCATAGCCACTGACATAACTATAGCTAATGCTGATATCATTATCTTTTTAATTTTTTTCATCATAATTCCTCCTTAAGAATCTCACTTATATTCTAACAGTGTAATCAATTTTAATAAATAATTAATATGTAAATTTTGTATAAAATAATTAAACGAGGCCAAATGATTTTAATCTAGTAATTAATACATAGATATATCAATTTATAGCCTCGTTTTATTATTTACACATATTTAATCTAAAGGTTCTCCATCAAAGCTCTTATATGCAGGAGAATTTTTATCATTTCCTACATTATCTTGATCTTGATGTAGCTTTTGTCTTCTAGCTCCTTTTTGCATAGGATTACTTGTATTTGAGTTCTTATCCCAACGGTCTTTTTTCATATTTCACACTCCCTTCAATCTATATCTTTTGTCTTATTGTTTATATTAATTCATTTTTTTATAACTTTGACCATTAGCAAATTATAAGTTATCATTAACTGAAAGTCCAAACTTCAATTTAGTAACTTAAAGTTACTAATTCAACACTAGAAGAAATAGTTTCCGTTTAATTTAGGAGTGATAGAATGACTGATAATAAAACTTTAAGAAAAAGCTTTTTTAGAAATCTTATTCCATCAGTAACTGCTATGTGGGTCTATTCGATTTATACAATAATTGATGGAATATTTGTTGGAAAAGGAGTTGGTTCTACTGCACTAGCATCAGTAAATATAGCTATGCCATTTGTAAATTTAATTTTTGCATCTTCTATATTTTTCGCTACAGGAACTTCCACTCTAATCTCAATAAGACTAGGACAAGATAAAAAAGATGAAGCAAACAATATTTTTTCTTTTAATGTAGCTATAATGATTATATTTTCAATAATTTTATTAGCATTTAGTTTAATATTTATAAATAAAATATCAATTTTTCTAGGGGCTACTGAAAGTACTTTTAAAATGGTAAAAGACTATTTAAGTATAATAATACTTTTTAATGGATTCTTTATAGTTTCTTACTGTTTAGAAGTATTAACTAAAGCTGATGGTTTTCCTAACCTTGCAATAATAGGAGTTTCTATATCAGCAATTACCAATATTATATTAGATTACTTATTTGTGATAAAGTTTGGATTTGGAGTGAAAGGAGCTGCTATAGCTACTGGAATATCTCAAGTTGCATCTTGTTTATTTTTTACATTGCACTTTTTAAAGCCAGTATCAACTTTAAAATTTGTTAAATTCAAACCTTCTTTTAATATATTTAAAAGAATTATAAGTATAGGTTTTCCTGATGGAATAACAGAATTAACTTCTGGAATAGTTATTCTTATATTTAACCAAAGCATTTTAAAATTTATAGGTGAAAATGGATTAGTTACATATAGTGTAATATGTTATGTGTCTACATTAGTTCTTATGACTATGATAGGAATTACTCAAGGTGCTCAACCTTTATGTAGTTTTTACTATGGTTCAGAAGATGTTAAATCACTAAAATATTTATTTAGTATTACTTTAAAAACTATAGCTATAGTATCAGTTGGAATATTTATTATATGTATTTTATTTGCACCATCTATAATTAATGTATTTATAGCATCAAATGATAGTGCTCTAATAAATCAATCTATAATTATATTTAGAATATATTCATTATCATTTTTATTAGTTGGCTTTAATATATTATCATCTGGTTTTTGTTCTTCTATAGAATCACCAATCCTAGCCACACTAATCTCTATATCTAGAGGACTAGTTATAATAATAATTACACTAATTATTACAATAATTCTATACGGAGGAAATGGAATATGGATAGCAACAATATTATCTGAAGCTATTTGTTTATTAATCTCAGTATGGTCTATTAAAATAAGTTTTAAAAATTTACTTAGCTAAAAAATTTAATGACTACCTATAATTTAGGTAGTCATTATTTATTAATATACTATATTAAAGTTCAAACTCTTCTATCTCTATTGAATATTCTCCACAATGCTTACATACGTTAATAGTTACTAAATAACTGTTATCAACTTTACCAAGTGCATATAACTTATCATATGTTGAGCCTTCATATTGTGGTTCTATATTGCTTACAACGTATTTTCCATTCTTTGTGAAAATATAAAAATTATATCCTAAGAAATCAAAGAATTTCTTCTTTTCTTCAACTCCTGTTTGACAATTCTCACAAGCTAAATTAAAGTATGCTTTAGAAAAGTCTACCTTATCACTATTATTTAATATTTCTATAATCTTTTTTTCATCTACATCATTAATAGGATTTTCTTCATCATTAAAAAAACAATATAGATTTTCTTCATTTAATATATATTCTTTTTCATCAAATTTAAATGTGTATTCCATAATATGTACCTTACTTTCTTATTTAATTTATACTATTTTATCATAAATAACTTATAAAGTTAAATGTTACTATTATTTTTTCCATTAATACTTTATTATTGTTATATTTACTTTTCATTAAAATTATTCATTTTTTATTAACATTACTGGTAATTTGGTGTAAAATATGAATATATAAAACGGGGGAGGGAATTAAATTGATTAATAACGATATTTACATAATTTTTTCAAAAACTGGAACTCTATTTTCTAACGTTATTTCATTCTTTACAAAAAAAGAATTTGCACATATATCTATCTCATTTGATCCGACATTTCAAACAATGTATTCATTTGGACGTATAAATCCAGCATATGTACTTCCAGCTGGATTCGTAGAAGAAAATCTTTACTCAGGAGTATTTTCAATGTTTCCTGAAAGTAAATGCCTAATATATAAGGTTTCTGTTACTTCTGAACAATATACTTCATTAAAAAATCATATCGATAAATTTTTAATGGATAAGTCAAAATACAAATATAGCGTACTAGGGACCGCTACTCTTTTATTTAATAAACCAATTAAAAGAGAAAATTATTATTTCTGTTCACAATTTGTCGCTGAAGCTTTAATAGAATCTGGAATCTACAAAACAGACAAGCTCCCAGAGCTTATTAGACCTATGGATTTATTAGACCTAGAAAACAAAACATTATTATATAAGGGTAAAATCAACAAATATCCTTTATATAATCTTTATTCCACTGATGAATCCTACAGCATTTTTGATGCACCATATTCCTTAGCTTTATCAGCTTATGGAAAAATCAGAAATAGATTTATTTAGAAAGAAATTGTTCGCAAAGCTAGCAGGTGAAAAGTCGACTTCGTCGAAGTGAAAAGGCTACTAACGTAGCGGGGAAAAGTTAACTTAAGTTAAAATGAAAGGCACTAATGTAGACACTTTTCACTATTACCAAAGGTAATATTTTCTCTGTCACGTTAGTGACCCTTTCTCTTTTGACGCAGTCAAACTTTTCACCAAAGTGCTTCTCACTTTATTTACTCTTCTTCATACTATATTATTAAAATAATTTATGGAGAAAATTTTATGGAATACTATGTTAATATACCTTATCCGCCAATAGAGGTAAACGAAAAAAATCCTATCTACGCAAACTTAATCTTATTGAACTATGCTGGTTCTGTATCAGAGCTCTCAGCTGTTACCCAATATGTGTACCACGAAATAGCATTTAGTGATAATAAATATCCAGATATTTCAGAAACTATTAAGGGAATATCAATAGTTGAAATGCATCATCTTCAAATACTTGGTGAGCTAATCGTAAAGCTTGGAAAAGATCCTGGCTATTGGATATATAAACATAAAAAAACTAATCTTTGGACTCCTGAATTTTTATCATTTAATACAGATTTAAAAAAAGCTTTAACTATCGATATAATAGACGAAAAAGAAGCTATTGCTCAATATAAAAGAACTGCAAAACAAATAGATGATACTCATATAGTTGATATAATAAATAGAATCATCTTAGACGAGGAGTATCATATAAAACTATTTACTGAATTATATGATAAATATGTTTTGTAAAAAGTAGATTTAATGAAATGCATGTAAAAAATCGCCAACTGCTTAATTGCCTTGGCGATTTTTTTACTCAATTAAATCTTTATAGCTTAAAATTGCATTACATATTGCTTCCGCTATATTTTTTTGCCAAATTTTCGAAGTTAAAATATTTTCATCTGACCAATTACTTAAAAATCCTAATTCAATAAGAGCTGATGGTGCATCATTATTATTTAGAACTGCTAAAGGCGCATCATCACTATAAAATTTTATTCCTCTATCATTTGTATACTCTAAGCTACTCAACTCGTCTTGTATCAATGATGCTAAAGCTTTACTCTCCTTACTTTTAGGATTATACCATGTCTCTACTCCTTTATACTCTGAAGAATCATATGCACTATTACAATGAATTGATATAAATAAGTCCGCATTATTATCTTTGCTTATACGAACTCTTTCATATAAATTTTCTATAGAATCATCGGACCAATTTAATGTATCATTATTTCTCGTGTATACAACATTTAGCCCACTATTTTCTAATAGTTCTCCAACTATAAGTGCTATATCTAGTACAATATCTTTCTCATATGAACCATTTACACCAATAGCACCAACATCCCAATCGCCATGACCTGGATCAATACAAACTGTAAAAACATCAGTATCTTCTAATAGATTAATATCACTTGAAACCATTCTTGCATCTGGTGACTTAATCAACCCACTACAAATATTAACAATTTTAATCAACGATATTAAGCTAAAAATTAGAAATAAATTAATTATAAAAATTCTTCTATATCTTCTTTTTTTTCTTCTATACACCCTTCTTCTTCTGCTACTCATCTATAAAACTTCTGTCCTTTCTAGTTCTTTCTTTAGAAATATAATAACAAGTTTATATGGTAACTCTGTGTGTCTAATGTGAACATTAAATGTATTTTTACAAGAAAAATGGTTGAATTTTTATATATTTTAAAATTCAACCATTTCTCTATATTTTCTATTTAATTTTTATTATCCCTTTATTTTTTACAGCATAAATTTCATCCGTTTCTTTAGCAACATCCTTATCATGAGTAACCATAATAACGGTTTTACCATCCTTATAAACTATATCCTTAAATAATTTAATTATTTCTACTGTCGTTTCATCATCTAAGTTTCCAGTTGGTTCATCGGCTATTATAATATCATTATCACAGCATAAGGCTCTTGCTATAGCAATTCTTTGCTGTTGTCCGCCACTTAACGTTAATACCTTTTGATTTGCTTGTTCCTCTGTCAATCCAACACGTTTAATCATATCCAAAGCAAATTTCTTATTATCGTCCTTTTTAATTTTTTTTATTGACATAGCTGAAGTTATATTTTGAAGCGCTGTCATGTAATTCATTAAATTATATCCTTGAAATATAATAGAAACATGTTTATTTCTGTAATTATCTAACCCAATATTTTTTATGTTATTATCACCTAAAAATATATCTCCCTCTTTTACTTGGTCTAATCCAGCAATTAATGATAATAATGTAGTTTTTCCACTTCCTGATGATCCAACTATAGAATAAAATTTCCCTTTCTCAAATTCCATATCTATATTATTTAATATCTTTTTATTATTGTCGTACCAATATCCTAACCCTTTAGTTTTTAATAAAACATCATTTTTTCTTTCAACTCTTTCTTCCATATTTAACTCCTCCATTAATTATGTTTACTTAGAATTTGTTTTGGATTATATCTCATTATCATCAATGATGGTAGGATAGTAGCAATTATCGCTATTAATATCGAAATACCAGACATCTTTCCTATGTCTAAAAGACTTATATTAACATTTAATTCTTCAATTTTATCTACAGTTGTACTAGAGCTATTCATCCCTATCATAGGTTTATTTCCTTTGGTAGGTCTATCACTAGTAACCAAATTACTCACTTCTGTTTGCTCAGTTTTCAATTCATTTGCTAATAATATATCACTCATTTTATTACTTATTGTATTACCTGCTGCTACTGAAATTACTATTGCAAGAAGTAGAACCGTTAGCACTTCAACAGTAAATTGTCCTATTATTTTAAACTTCTTTTCCCCTAATGACATAAGAATTCCAACTTCATGAATTCTATCTTTTATCGATAACATTATAATTAATGCTAAAATTGCTCCACCAAATACTGCTACTATTAAAATAGTTATTTTAGAAAATGATGCAACATTTTCAATAGGTTCTATCATTGCTTCATACTCTCTATTTCCTGCATCAAGTATAAATGTATCAAAATCAATTGATGTGCTATCTCCATATTCTAAAAAACTATCTACATTAGCTGGATCATCTAAGTAAAATGTAATTGAATCAACACCTGAATTTTCTGCTTTTCCATTTAATAGATTAACTAATGTATAAGATGAATATATATTGTTATAAGGTAACATTGCAGTATTTCTTAATCCATTATCATCAATAGATGTGTATGTTTTATATATTCCAATAACTGTAACTCCAATTAAATTCTCACCTGATATATTTGTGATATTAAATTCACTTCCAATTTCTAAATTATTTGCAATAGCAAAATTTTCTTCAATCATTATATTATTAGTACCTAAATCATCTTCAGTAAGTTCTCTACCTTCTAATAGCTCCGCTTCACCATTAACATAAGCTGATGTTGTCTTAAAATCATTTATTCCAGTGAATGTGATATCTCCCATACTACCTTTCATATTCATTCCACCACCAAATCCTTGTTTTGATGATGTTTCCTCTATTGTTTCTTCTTCACTAGCTCCTACTGCTAGTAATTCATGTAAGTTAGCTTGGATACTATTTGTAGCTAAATATGCAACAACACTTTCATTGCTACTTAGCTCATCAATATATTCTAAAGGAACTTGTACTCTAGTTATATTAAATCTTCCTGCCCCTCCCCCTTGTTTCTCTCCTTCTGCACTATTAGCAGCCATATTCTCTCTTTGCTCTTGCATTAATTTTTCTACATTCTGTGATAAAGTTACATTTGCTCCTAACTTTTGCCTTGCTAATACAGCTGCTGCATCAGTAGCTGATTGAATTCCAAAAGATGATAATACAACTGCTGATATAACGAACATGATACTTAATAAAATCAATGTTCTTCCTAATTTTTCTTTTAAAGTTATAATTGCTCTAAATATAAAGTCCATTTATTTCAGTCCCTTCATTAAATTTCATATTTATAATACTTATAACTAATGACAATAATATGTAAATAAAATGAAAAAACTCTGTATTTTTCATTCTAAAAATGATTAAAAATTCATATAAAAATAAGCCGTGCAAAATTTTGCACGGCTTATTTTTACTATTATTATCTCTTTCCTGCATCAAATGTTTCACCAGCTGCTTTTGGTGCTTGTGATGATTTAGAGAATATTATTAACGCTATTAAAGTAACCACATATGGGAATACCTTTAATGCAACCTGTGGAATGCTACTTAGTTCAGGTATAGCTTGAGATACATTCGCAAGGGTAGTTGCAAATCCGAAGAATAATGTAGCTCCTAAAATACCTAATGGCTTCCATTGTCCGAATATTAATGCTGCTATTGCTAAGAATCCTAATCCAGCTACGTTACCATTAAACTCTCCTGAGTAAGTTACAAGTATTATAGCTCCACCTAAGGCTGCAAAAGCTCCTGAAATCATAACTCCTATATATCTCATCTTATATACATTAACACCTGCTGCTGCAGCTGCTTGAGGATGCTCCCCACAAGCTCTTAATCTTAAACCAAAGCTTGTCTTGTATAGTAAAAATGTAAATATAGCTAATATTAATAACACTAACCATGTAGTTATATATGATCTTGTAAATAATAACGGTCCTATTACAGGTATATCTGAAAGTACAGGTATATCTTTTGGAATAAATCCTAATGTTACTCTTATATTACCACTTCCAGTAAGGTTTCTTGCTAAGAAAACTGTTAATGCACCAGCTATCATATTAATAGCTGTACCACTAATAACTTGGTTTGCACTTAAATTAATACTTGCAAAAGCATGTAGTAACGAGAATAACATCCCAACTAAAGCTGCTACTAATAATCCAATCCATAATGCTCCTGGAACACCAGCTGCTTGTAGTTTTGAAATGGTGAAAGCTCCTGCAAATGATCCTACAACCATAAGCCCTTCAATACCGATATTTACAATACCACTTCTTTCACAATAAAGAGCACCTAGAGCTGCTATTAATAGTGGAATTGTATAAGCTATTGCATATGGAAATATCTGCTGAATTATTGTCCACATTATTTCTCCACCGCCCTTTCTGATGAATTAGCCTTATTTTCTAGTCTATCTTTTTTAACATTCTTAAACTTCTTAATAACTTTATCCATAACTACGCTTGTAGCTGCAAAGTATATTATTGTAGCTATTATAGTATCTGCAAGTTCTGGTGGTATTTTTACAGCTGCATTCATAAATCCTTTTCCTACATATAGTATTCCAAAGAATAACGCTGAGAAAAGAACTCCTATTGGAGTATTAGCCCCTAATAATGATACTGCGATACCATCAAATCCTTGAGAAGGCATTACACCTATTTGCATAACTGTTGCATTACCCATATACTGAATTACACCTGCAAGACCAGATAAAGCACCTGCAATCATCATAGAAATAACTATATTTCTATTAACAGGCATACCTGCATATTCAGCACCGAATCTATTAAATCCAACTGCTTTTAATTCATATCCTAAAACTGTTTTATTTAATATAAACCAAACTACAAATACTGCAACTAATGCTAGTATAATACCTAAGTTAATATATGAACCTCCGAAAAGATCACTTAACCACTTTACTCTTAATGTTGCCGTTTCTGGTAACATCCTAGATTCTGTTTCCAAATACTCACCTTTAAAATATTTTGGAACTGTATAATATATTGTCCAGTAAGCAATCCAGTTCATCATTATTGACGAAACAACTTCATGAACATTAAATAGTGCTTTTAGTAACCCTGGAACTATTGCCCATAAAGCTCCCCCTAAAATACCAGCTAAAACCATCAATGGTACTATAACAACAGTTGGTAAATCAAAGCTTAAACCTACTGCTATTGTACAAAATCCTCCAAATAACATTTGCCCAGGAGTACCAATATTAAATAACCCTGTTCTAAATGCAAAGGCAACTGAAAGACCTGTAAGTATTAATGGAGTTGCTGTAGCTATCGTATTACCAATTCTTTCAATATTCATCAATCCACCTTTGAATAGGAATTGATAACCTTTGATTGGTTCAAACCCCATAGCTAACATTAAAAGAGCACCAGCTAAAAGACCTAATACTATAGCTAATATAGACTTTAATCCTCTGTTCTTTTCCATTACTTGTCACCTCTCTTTATACCAGCCATCATTAAACCAACTTCATTTTCATCTGTTTCTGAAGCATTTACTATACCTATTAATTCACCATTATTTATAACAGCAATTCTATCTGATACATTTAAAACTTCATCTAATTCTAGTGATACAAGTAATACGGCCTTACCAGCATCTCTTTGTTCTACCAATCTCTTATGAATATACTCTATAGAACCAACATCTAATCCTCTTGTAGGTTGTACAGCGATTAATAAATCCGGATTTGATTCTATTTCACGTCCTATTATAGCTTTTTGTTGGTTTCCTCCTGAAAGACCTCTAGCTATAGATTGTCCACCTTCACCTGATCTTACGTCAAAAGTTTCTATAATATGATTTGCATACTCTCTTATCTTAGCTCTGTTAATTAACCCATTCTTTGAGAAAGGTCTCTTTTTATAAGCTTTTAAAACCATATTATCTTCTATAGTATAATCTAGAATTAATCCTCTTTTATGTCTATCTTCTGGAATATGTGCTATACCGTTATCAATTCTTGCACGAATAGAGCTTTTAGTTATATCCATATTTTTGTACGTTATAACACCTGATTCTATATGTCTCATTCCAGTTAATGCCTCAACCAGTTCAGTTTGTCCATTACCTTCAACACCAGCTATCCCAAGAATTTCACCTTTTCTTAATTCTATAGAAAAATCCTTTAATCCTAGTACTTTTTTATTATTTTTAACTGATAGCTTGTCTATCTTAAGAACTACTTCTCCAGGATTAGCTTCTTTTTTATCAACCTTAAATGATACTTCTCTACCAACCATCATTTTAGCCATTTCAGCTTCATCTGTATCTTTTACATCAACAGTTCCTATGTATTTACCTCTTCTTATAACCGTACAACGGTCTGCAGCTTCTTTAATTTCTTTTAACTTATGTGTAATTAATATAACTGACTTTCCTTCTTTAATAAGATTTTTCATTATATCTATTAACTCTATTATTTCTTGTGGAGTTAATACTGCTGTAGGTTCGTCAAATATTAAAACTTCAGCATCTCTGTATAGCATCTTTAATATCTCAACACGTTGTTGCATACCAACAGAAATATCTTCTATCTTTGCATATGGGTCAACATTTAATCCATATTGTTTAGAAAGTTGCTCTATCTTTTTCGCTGCATTTTTTATGTCTACTGTCATATATTTTTTAGGCTCATAACCTAAAATAATATTTTCTGTAACAGTAAAGTTCTCAACTAATTTAAAATGTTGATGAACCATTCCTATTCCCAAATCATTTGCTACGTTTGGATTAGAAATCTTAACTTCTTTTCCTCTTATCTTTATCGTCCCTTTTTCTGGTTGATACATACCAAAAAGCATTCCCATTAAAGTAGATTTACCAGCACCATTCTCTCCTAAAAGAGCATGAATTTCACCCTTCTTTAACTGAAGTGTGATATTATCGTTCGCCACAATCCCTGGAAACTCTTTTCGAATATTCAGCATCTCTACTACATATTCCATCGGATCTCCTCCTATTTTTTTACTTATTGAAAGCTCTGTCTCAATTTTAATTATACAATATTTAATATCATTGTTAAACAATTCCATAAAGTATTTAAAAATAAATACCGAACTTTTTTTGAATCTAAAATCAACATTCAGAACTAATATACTTTTACTTTTAAACTCTATTTTATCACTCTACAGTGATACACAAATTATATTAAAATTATATATCATATCTTTCGTATTTTCAACAATTTTCGTCATATTTTGAATTGCAATATTATGTAATATAATTCCATTTATAACCTCTATCTTATTAAATCACTCTCAAAAGTTTATTATTATATTCCTCAACTTTTCGCCAGATTCCAATGTATACTTTTTCATTTGAAACATTTATATTACTTTCTTTAATTTCATAAAAAACTTTAACCACTTTATTTAATGATTTCTTTATTGAATTTATTACTACTTAAATTAACACTATTCATTCCAACTACTATTAACTTTATTTCAATTATATTTTACATCACTTACGCATTCAATTTAGTATATTCTTTTTGTTTTTAAGTATATATATTCATAAATAATAGTATATGCTTAATTCATAGTTTTAAAGAACAATCTACTTTTTTCTAAACGGAATCCTCTTTATTTTTGCATTTTACTTGAAAATAAAAAAATAGATGAGCTTAAGCTCACCTATTTCTACAAGAAAATTATTTTATTAAGTCCCCTTGTTCTCCTGAAACCACAATTTCTCCAGATTTGATCTTTTCAAATACTTCTGCAACTTTATCAGTAGTTTCTTTGCTTAAGTTTGGATTCTCAGCAGGAATACCAACACCGTCATTCTTAGCATCAAATGTTAATTGTTCTCCACCTGGGAATTCACCATCTAATTCAGCTTTAATAACATCAAATGTAGCTGTATCTATCTTCTTCATAGCAGAAGTTAAAACAACTGATTTGTTATTTGCTTCATCATATATACCATCAGCATATTGGTCAACGTCAACACCTACAACCCAAACTTCATTTCCATTAGAAACTCTTTCTTTAGCTTCGTTTATAGCACCTAGTCCAGTTCCACCAGCAGCACAGAATATAGCTTTAACTCCTCTATCGTACATAGTAGCAGCTAATTGCTTACCTGCTGGGATATCAGCAAAACTGTTTGCATATTTAACATTTTCTTCTTTTATTGACATCTTAGTTCCTAAGTTTTCGTTAGCATAAGCTACACCTTGTTGGAATCCCCAGTTAAATCTTTGAACTGCAGGAATTTCTAATCCACCAATGAATCCTAGTTCACCATCTTGTAATTCTAAAGCAGTTGCTACACCAGCTAAGAATCCAGATTCATGTTCAGCAAACATAATTGAAACTGTATTATCAGCTATAACATTGTTATAATCTCCTGAGTGTGGAGCTCCATCTAAAATTACAAATTTAGCATCTGAATATTTTGTTTGAGCTTGGAATACAGCTGTTTCAAATTTAAATCCAGGAGTTACTATAAATTTATATCCTGTATCATAAAGATTTTGAATTTCTTTTAAGTAATCAGCTTCTGTTTCTCCTGCTGGTTTTATATAGTTCTTGTCGATACCAAGTTCTGATTCTGCCTTTATTATACCTTCCCAAGTACCTTGGTTAAATGATTTATCATCAATTGTCCCTGAGTCAGTAACCATCCCGACTTTCATTGCATCTTCAGCAGGTGTTTGTCCCCCTTCTGATTTGCTTCCACATCCAACAAGACCAGTAAGCACAAGTGCAGAAAGTGCTAATGCGATTGCTCTTTTTTTCATTTTTAATTTCCCCCTCAAATAATATACTCTTTAATTTATATTGTATACGAATTATGAATTTATTATAAAACATATTATTCGTATTTTCAATACCATTTGTATCTTTTTTAATTTTTTTAGATATTTTTGTCGTAATTTACGAGTTAATAGAGAGATTTTATATTTGCACATTAATTCACTTTCAATTTTATACCATTATTTACTTTTTTTCAATACAACAACTAAATAGATACATTAATTTAATATTTTTTATTTAATTTGCACCATATAATACTTAAACAATTCACTTAACTACTCTACATCACTATAATTATATTTAATATTATCAAATATAATACTAATATCATTCTTCTAAAATCTACATAAAAACCCCTAATAAAACAGGTAAAATAACAGCTGGTAACATATTAGCTACCTTAATTTTAGTAATTCCTAAAATATTAAATCCCAGCCCTATTATCAGTAAACTACCCACTGCTGTCATATTATTAATAACTGACTCACTTAAAACATTAGCTAACATGCCTGCCCCCAAAGTTATTAATCCTTGATATATAAAAATTGTAACAGCTGAAAAAATAACTCCTATTCCTAATGTCGAAGTTAATATTATAGAAGTTACCCCATCTAATAAAGATTTTGCAAATAATGTATCATGATTTCCTCTTAATCCGCTTTCTAACGAGCCAACTATAGCCATAGCTCCAACACAAAATAAAAGACTTGCTGATACAAAGCCTTCTGCAATTGAAATATTGCTCTTACCAACTTTATTTACCTTTCTTTCTATTATCTCACCCAATCTACTTAACCATTTATCTATATCTATTAATTCTCCTATTAAGGCTCCGATAACAATACATATTATCATCAAAAGAGTATCTTCACCTTTTAATGCTCCTGATACACCAATATATAATACACATAATCCAAGTCCACTCATTATAGTATTACTTATATTTGTTTTTAATCTTCCCTTAATTATAAATCCAATTAAACAACCAATAACAACTGCTACACTATTAACTATCGTCCCTATCACTTACCTCAACTCCTATCTTTATTCTAACTCTAAATATTTCATATCACTTAAATATACATTTATTAACTATATTTTACCATTAAAACATATATCTGTATCAATTTTATAATTTTCTTAAATTAAATACTTTTATAGACATTTCAAACATATTCCTCTTATCTAATTAACTATTAACTAAAAAAGCTCACTTAATATGAACTGTTATTCTTAACAGTCCAATATAAAGTGAGCATATTAGCTTAACAAATTTAATCTTATAATATTAAATTAACATTATATTCTTTAAGCCATGCATTAACTTGTATTAAATAAGCTATTAATTGAGGTCCTGTCATTAATTGTCCATACCAAGGGGTCTTAAAAGATTCCCCTTTACTTTCAACAATTTCTTTAACCACATTTCTATCAATTACTTCTAATATCGGAGAAGTCTTATCATTTAAAATTTCATTCATCATACTACAAACTATTGAAGTATATATAGGATTATGAGTTTTAGGATAAGGACTCTTTTTTCTAAATAGTATTTCATCTGGTAAAATACCTACAAATGCTTTTCTTAATAGTCCTTTTTCCCTTCCATCTAACAGCTTAGTTTCAACTGGTAAATTAAATGCATAATCAACTATTCTATGATCAGCAAAAGGAACTCTTACTTCTAAGCTATTATACATAGTGGTTCTATCTTTTCTATTTAGTAAATTAACCATAAACCACTTTAAATTAAGATAGAATATCTCTCTCATTCTATAAGTTTTTGCATCTTCTCCATCTATATGAGGAACATCTTTTAATGTTTTTTCATATTGATCATTTGTAAAGCCTTCAATATCTAAATTCTTTAAATTAGAATTTAAAATTTCTCTTCTACTACTTACACTTCTTGACCAAGGAAATGTCTTTGCATTTATCATTTCTTCATTGGTAAACCAAGGATAACCTGCAAATATTTCATCTGCACATTCTCCTGATAATCCAACTACAAAATCTTTTCGTATCTCTCTTGTAAATAGTAATAAAGATGAATCTATATCAGCCATACCTGGCAAATCTCTAGCTAAAGTAGATTCTATAAGTGCTTCTGCTAAATCTTTTTGACTTAAAACTACTGTCTTATGATTACTTCCTATAAATTCAGCCATTCTTTCTGCCCAATATTGATCAGATGTTGGTTGAAATAGTGATGATTTAAAATATTTATCATTATCTTCATAGTCAATAGAATAAGTTGTTAAAGTCTTTCCTCTCTCTTTAAACTCCTTTGCTGCTACTGCTGATATTATTGAAGAGTCTAAACCACCTGAAAGAAATGTACATATAGGTACATCTCCAACTAATTGTCTCTTAATCGCATCTATTAATAGTTCTCTAACATGTTCTATAGATTCATCTGTAGTTTCATCCAATTCTCTAGCAGTAACCTTCCAGTATTCCCATATACGTTCACCATCTTTATTGATAACCATACAATTAGCTGGTGCTATTTCATTTACCCCTTTATAAATACCACTTCCAAGAGGACGAGCTGGTCCTACTGCAAACACTTCGGTTAATCCCTCTCTATCCACTTCTGCTTTTACATAAGGATGTGCCAATATAGTCTTTAGCTCTGATCCAAAAATTATAGAGTTACCTCTCTTAGCATAAAATAAAGGCTTTACTCCCATATGATCTCTTGCTAAAAAAACTTGTTCTTTCTTCTTATCATAGATAGCGAAAGCAAATATACCATTTAATCTATTTATTACTTCAAGTCCCCAGCAAATATAAGATGTTAATAAAACTTCAGTATCTGAATATGACTCAAAATTAAATCCTTTATTTATTAACTCTTTTCTTAAGTCTTCAGTGTTATATAATTCTCCATTATAAACTATAGTATATTCATTGCCATCAACAATCTTAGTCATAGGTTGTCTTCCACCTTCTGGGTCAACTACAACTAATCTTCTGTGTCCTAATAAAACATTAGTACTTACATATACTCCTTCATCATCTGGTCCTCTTCTCTCTAAAGTCTTTACCATCTTATCTACGATGCTTCTTTTATCTCTTAAATCGTTATTAAAGTCTATCCATCCTGCAATACCACACATAATTTTCACCTCTCATTAAATCCATATAATAGAATATGACGAATATTTAATTAGAGTGTAAAAATATATAAAAATATAGTTTATATATTATAAATAAACTTATTAATTCAATCATATTATAGTTATGTAATAATGATAAAAGGAGCTCTGTATGATTGATAAAAATTCTCTATTTCCATTAATACTTTCATCTATAGCCGGACTTTCAACAGTGATTGGGGCAGTTTTAGTATTTTTCACAAAAACAAAAAACAATAGATTTCTTACATTTTCTCTTGGATTTTCTGCTGGAGTTATGATAACAGTATCTTTTACAGACCTTTTCCCAGCAGCACAAGAAGCTATAAGCAAATATCACGGAAAAGCAAACGGAATACTTTGGTCAATATTATTTATGCTTATCGGTGCTTTAATGGCATTTTTAATTGATAGCTTTATACCAGACGAAGAAAAATCTCAAGTTCCAAAGGATGATAAAAATTTTGGCCTTTTCAGAGTTGGTTTAGTATCTACAATAGCTTTAATGATACATAATTTCCCTGAAGGTATTGCTACATTTGTTTCTGGTTACCAAGATGCAGCTTTAGGAATTTCCGTAACTTTAGCTATAGCACTTCACAACATCCCAGAAGGTATTGCAATAGCTATGCCAATATATTTTGCAACTAAAAGTAGAGCTAAAGCATTAAAATACTCCTTTCTTTCAGGAATGGCTGAACCCCTTGGAGCATTTATATCATTCTTATTTTTAAAACCATTTATTAATGACTTAGTACTAGGAATAGTATTCGCTGTAGTTTCCGGTATTATGATGTATATTTCATTTTCTGAACTTATTCCATCATCAAGAGAATACGGTCATATAAAACTTTCATTAGCATCAATATTTTTAGGCGTAGCTATAATGCCTATAACACATTTATTATTATAAATTTAATTTTTTATATGAAACTTCTGTGAATTTAATAATTCTTAACATTTTTATCTGTATTTTATTAATACTTTTGGATTATTATATTAATATAGAAATTAAATTTTGTTAAGTGGAGGTTTTTATTATGAGTATTTTATTGACAATTACTCTTGGTGGAGTTATCTACACACTAGTAGAAATGACTTATAATTGCCTTAATAATATAACAATTCCATAATAAAAAGGTTGTATTGCTACAACCTTTTTATTATGGAGTAAATCAAACTAATCCTATAGATGAATTCACTCTATGTAACTTAAAGTTACAAACTTTCACTTAAGTTCATATAAATAACTAAATCAAAGATTTAGATTTTCACTCAACATTTATAGCTTCATTTATCATATCAATATAAAGTTTTTGAATTTTTTCGTATTCTAATAAACTCTTTAAATTTACTTCAACATTTATATCATTTTCATTAAACAAGCTTTCCCAAGAGTTATCTCCTTTTATATCTTTAATTATGTGATTTCCAGGTAAAACTAATAAAGGCATTATTATCACATCATCTATTTTCTTATCTTTAAGTTCTTTAAGTACAACACTCCTAGTTCTGCTACCTTCTAATGTTCCAATTATAACATTCTTATATCCTATACTTTGAAGGGCCTTTTCAATTTCCTGATAACAATCATCATTACATACATTACCATTATCTCCGCAACACTGATTAATTCCTATAGATGTATAACAACAATTATCCTGACATCTATTGCTACCATGCCCTACTAACACTACACACCTATCTTTATTCACATTATCCTTTATGGCATTTGCTATATTTAAAGCAGATTCTTTAGTATTTTTTCCTTTATTAATAAGTAGTGTGGGATTTAATTTAATATAATTAAACCTATCTTTATTTTCTTCTAGGATATTTCTCAACGAATCACAGTCTTTTCCATCAATCATATGTAATGGCTGCAAAATCACCTCTTTATATCCATCATTAAATAATATTTCTAAGGCCTCTTTAACATTTAAAATATCTATATTATTTTTTTCTTTCATTCTCTTTATAAGTATATTTGATGTAAATACACACTGTATAAATAGTTCTTTATCTATCGAATCTTTTATATTTTTTATAAAAGATTCAACTTGTTTATAAGCATCTAAGTTAGAACTTCCAAAACTAACTATTAATACTGCTCTCTTCATTATCCTTCAAACTTTCTAAATGCATCTAAGAATTTATTAATATGTTCTTCTGTATGTTCTGAAGATAAAAATACTGCTTCATATTGAGATTGAGGTAAATTAATACCATTCTTAAGCATATGAAGGAAATATCTCTTAAATCTCTCTATATCACAAGTCTTTACATCATTATAAGTATTAACTGCTGCTAAATCTGTGAAGAATATTGTCATCATTCCCCCTACTCTATTAACAACTATATCTATATTCTTTTCTTTTGCTATTTCTAAAAGCCCATTTTCTAATTTTTCACCTATTTTATTTATATGATTATATATCTCTGGGTTTTCTTTAAGTATATTTAAAGTTGCAAGTCCAGCTGCCATAACTACAGGATTTCCAGACATTGTACCTGCTTGATATACCCCACCTAGAGGTGCCAACTTTTCCATTATTTCTTTTCTTCCACAATAAGCTCCACAAGGTAGACCTCCACCCATAATCTTTGCATAAGTTACAAGGTCAGGCTTAACATCAAATAAACTTTGGGCTCCTTTAAATGCCACTCTAAATCCACTCATAACTTCATCAAATATAAGAAGCGAACCATATTCATCACAAAGCACTCTAAGAGTTTCCATAAATTTATCATCAGCCTTTATAACTCCCATGTTACCAGCTACAGGTTCAATAATAACAGCAGCTATATCATCTTGATAAGCTTCAAATAAAGCTCTAACTTGTTCAATATCATTATATACACCAATTAATGTGTTTTTAACACTTTCATTAGGCACACCTAAACATCCAGCAATTCCTTCTGTTAAAACTCCAGAACCAGCCTCAACTAAAAAACCATCAAAATGCCCGTGATAACAACCTGCAAACTTTATTATTTTATTTTTTCCAGTATATCCTCTTGCCAGTTTTATAGCACTCATAGTAGCTTCTGTTCCAGAGTTAACCATTCTTACCATCTCAACATTATCTAAGTTTTCACATAAGAATCTTCCCATTTGAAGCTCTAATTCAGTAGGTGCTCCAAAAGCTATAGAACTTTCACTTATTTCTTGTATACATTTTACAATATCATCATTACAATGACCTAATATCATAGGTCCCCAAGCTAAAACAAAATCTATATACTCATTTCCATCTTCATCTTTTACTATAACACCTTTACCACTTTTCATTACTGGAGGATTTATTCCCATATCTTTATATGCTCTTACTGGTGAATTAACTCCACCTGGCATATATTTTTTAGATTCTTCAAATATTTCTCTGTTACCCATATTAATTCTCCTCTAACTGACACTCTAAATCTCTGATTAGTTCTGTGTTTCCTTTAACCATTTAGATGCCTCTAATGCATAATAAGTTATAATTATATCAGCTCCTGCTCTTTTCATAGAAAGAAGCATTTCTAAAGCTGTTGCCTTTTCATTCATAAGTCCTGCCTTCGCAGCAGCCTTAATCATTGAATATTCTCCACTTACATTATAAACACATATTGGAATATCGACAATATCTTTGGCTTTTCTTACTATATCTAAATAAGAAAGTGCTGGTTTAACCATTATTATATCTGCACCTTCTTCAATATCCATATTTATTTCTCTTAAAGCTTCTCTTCCATTTGCAGGATCCATTTGATATGACTTTCTATCACCAAACTGTGGTGCTGAATGTGCCGCTTCCCTAAACGGACCATAAAATGCAGAGGCATATTTAGCTGCATAACTCATAATAGCCACATGTGTAAACCCATTATTGTCTAATACATTTCTTATAAATCCTATTCTTCCATCCATCATATCCGAAGGGGCCACCATATCAGCTCCTGCCTTTGCATGTGATAGTGCTATTTGACCTAACTTTTCTAAAGTAGCATCATTATCTATTCTATGACCATCTAATATTCCACAGTGACCATGAATAGTATACTGACACATACAAACATCCGTTATTATATATAAATCTTTAGATATTTCTCTTATTTTCTTTATGGCTCTTTGAACTATTCCATTACTATCAAAAGCTGAACTACCACATTCATCTTTTGTATCAGGAATTCCAAATAAAATTATTCCTTTTACACCACAATTAATAACTTCATTTATTACTTCCTCTAATCTATCTATAGACCAATGATAATTGCCTTCCATAGATTTTATTTCTTCCTTTATATTTTCACCCTCAACTACAAATATAGGATATATAAAATCATTTGCTGTTAATATATTTTCACGAACCATAGCTCTAATAGCTGCTGTTTCTCTTATTCTTCTTCCTCTTTTAATCATAATAATCCTCCATATTCCTATACATCTCAACGATTTCTTCTAAGAAACCATCTTCTGAATGCTTTTTACAAATAAGAGCCTCTACTCCTCTTTCAGCTAAGGCTTTATTAGTTTGAGGACCTATAGCTATATTGGTCTTTTCCTTTATCTTTTCTAATCCAACCATATCAACCATATTTTTAACTGTTGAAGGACTAGTATAAAGAATTATATCTACTTCCTCAAAAGCTTTTGGATTTTTTATCTCACCACAAACTGTATCATATGTATGTACTCTATCAACTTTTAATCCTAAAGATTCAATTTCATTTTTTAAATATGTTCTACTTGATGATGAGCATGGTATAAGAACCTTCTCATCTTTTTTAAGTTCAGGCTCTAAAACTTTAAACAAACCTTCACCTACGAATTCTCTTGCCATTATAAAAGGCTGAATACCTCTTGCTTGTAATGCTTTCTTAGTTGCTTTTCCTATAACAGAAAACTTTGCTTTAATTTTTCTAATATCATACTCTTCTTTTACAAGATAATCAAAGAATCTATTAACTCCATTTACTGAAGTTAATATTATATGGTCATAATCTTCCAACCTATCTAAATATCCTTTAAGATTCTCTTCTGTACCTTTAATTCTTATTGAATTTATTTCAGTAACCTCAGCACCTAAATCTCTTAATTTTTCTTTCAAGCTTTGTGATTGCTCTCTAGTTCTTGTTACACAAATATTAGCTCCAAATAAAGGTTTGTTTCCATACCAATCTAATTTATCATTTAGAGATACAACCTCTCCAAATACTATTATACAAGGCGATTTCAATCCAGCTTCCTTCACCTTTTGAGATATATCGGCAATAGTTCCAACTACCTTCTTCTGCTTTGATGATGTTCCTCTCATAACTACTGCAGCTTTTGTATTTGCATCTTTACCATTTTTCAATAAATTTTCTATAATCAAATCTAAATTTTCAAGACCCATCATAAAAACTAAGGTACCTGTTTCTTTTGCTAATGCCTCATAATTTATTTTTGAACTTCCTGCAGACATCCCAGTCACTATATGAAAACTTTGTGCCATAGCCCTTTGAGTTATTGGTATACCTGCATAGTTTAAAACTGCTATAGGAGAGGTTACCCCTGGAACTACTTCGAAATCTATGTTTTCTTCTACTAGAGCTAATACCTCTTCTCCACCTCTACCAAAAACATAAGGGTCTCCACCTTTTATCCTTCCTACAATATGACCTTCTTTAGCAAGTTTTACAATAGACTCATTAATTTCTTCTTGAGTTTTATAATGACTTCCTGGCTCTTTACCACAGTAATAAATTTCACATTCTTCATTTAAATAATTTAAAATATTATTAGAAACTAATCTATCATATAACACAGCTGTACATTTTTTTAATATTCTTACAGCTTTAAGTGTTAATAACTCTTCATCTGTTGGCCCAGTTCCTATTATGTAAACTTTACTCATAACTATACTCCTAATGATTTAATATTTTTTCCGCAAGTTTAACTCCCAACTCTTTGTTATCTTCAATTTTCCCTTTTATTTCTTTTCTTATTATTTCACCATCTACTTCATAAGCGCCTATCATATATAATTCATCATCTATTATTTCTGAATAAGCTCCAATAAGACTATGACAGTCTCCATTTAAAGCTGTCATAAAACTTCTTTCAGCTTCAACAGTTATTCTTGAATTCTTACAATCTAATGCTTTAAACTCATCTCTATATTTAGATTCTTTTAAACACTCTATTCCTAATGCACCTTGCCCTATAGCTGGTAAAAATACCTTTGGATCAAAATAATCTGTTATTATATCTTCCATACCTAATCTTTTTAAGCCCGCAGCAGCAAGGATTATTCCATCCATTTCTTCCTTCTTCATCTTTTCTAATCTTGTTTGAACATTTCCTCTTATAGGTACTATATTTAAATCTGGTCGCATCATTTTTAAAAAAGATGCTCTTCTTATACTACTTGTTCCTACTGTAGCACCTTCCTTTAAATCATTAAAATGAGTACCGTCAGCTGAGATAAAACAATCTCTAATATCTTCCCTTTCAGGTATTGCTATTATTTCAAATTCATTACTTAAAGCATAAGGTACATCTTTCATAGAATGAACAGCACAATCTGCTTCTAATCTAATTAGTGAATATTCTATCTCTTTAACAAAAAGACCTTTACCTCCAATTTTATTAAGAGACACATCTAACCTTCTGTCACCTTCTGTTACGATTAAAAGCTTCTTATAATCTAGATTTCTCTTTTCTTCTAAAAGCTTTCCTACTTTATCTGCTTGAACTTGAGCTAAAATACTCTTTCTTGTTGCTATAACTATCTCCATTTATCTCACCTCTATATAAGCACTGTAAATCTTCATCCTCTAAAAAAAGCTTAAATACAGTTTTATCTTTTCCTTTATCATAAAAAAACTTAAAATCATTAGAATTTAAAAATTCTATTACTTCCTTCTTATGATTTCCTAATACCTTAGCGTTATTTCTAAGCCTTGTTATAAAACCTATAAAATCATCAATACTACAAAGTGATTTATAAGCAATATCAGCAACCATTAATGCACCTCTAGGATTTCCACCAACAGTATTTATTCCAAAAGATATATTTTTCAAATTTCGTTGAACTGGCATAGCTGCAATACCATCTTTAAAATCAGAACAATTAATGTATAGCTTATAAGCTTCATCACATTCATCTTTTATTCTTTGTAATAACTCATTATCATTTATTGCTATTACAATTATATGTTTATCCTGAATAAAATCACTTTTATAGTCTGATTTTATTAATCTAAGGTTTTTATCTCTTATATTTAAAATATCTTCAGAAAATTCTCTTGACAATACTTCTACGTATACATTTCTCTTTAAAAAGCTTCTTATCTTTATGATAGCAGCCTTCCCTCCACCAATTACTCCAACTCGTAATTTATTTGAGAAAAATGATAAATATATTCTTTCTATTTCTTCTCCATAAATATTCTCTTCAAAATTCTTAAACATTCTTCCTCACTACCCTTTAATGTTTCCTCTTTTAAAACTTCTATTGCTCTATTAATGTATACATCTGTAGCGCTTTTTATAAGAGTATTTGCCAGTTGTATATCATCTTCATTCTTACACTTATGTGAAAAACTATTTATTCTATCTAATATTACTTTATCTCTTTCTTCTTTCATTTCTTTTATATACGGAGAAATTTTACGTTGCTTATTCCACTGGTTAAATTTATCAATACTTTTTTCAATAATATATTTATTTGATATCATTATCTCTTTTCTTATTTCTTTGTTTTTATCATCAATAGAACTTACCTTATCAATATCATATAAATAAACTTTATCTATGTATTTTACAGAATCCTCTACATCACGAGGAACTGATAAATCAAAAATATGTAATGGCGTATTTCTCTCTTTAATATGTACTCTTTCTATCATTAAATGTGGCGCGGAAGTGCAAGTTATTAGACAATCTATATTTTCTATATGTTTTCTAGCTTCTTCATAATTCATTGCTAAAACTCTATCATCATTAATATCATTAACTTTACTTATATCTCTTACACCAATAATTAATGATTCAAAATCATTAGCTAAAATATATTTTGAAACTAATTTTCCTACATCCCCATATCCTATTATCATAAATTTTTTCGAATTATTTTTTATAGCTTCATTTACTGCTATAGATGCTGAAGATACAGGTATTTCATATAGCTTACTTTTTGTTCTAAATTCCTTTCCACAGCTGATTGTCATTTCAAATAATTTTTTTAATATGCTTTTTACAGTTTTTAATTCTAAAGCTTTAGAATAAGCATTTTTAATCTGCCCTAAAATTTGATCTTCTCCAAAAATCTTTGAATGAAATCCACAGGCTACATCCATAAGATGTCTTATAGCTCTTTCTTGGTCTAAAACAACACAATTATCAGCTAACTCATATTCCCACTTTAATGCTTCAAAAATCTTTTTTAATATCTCTTCATCCTTTTCTTCACAAGAGCTATTAAAATAAATTTCTGTCCTATTACATGTATTTAATATTACTACCTCATCAAATATATTATGTAGTGCTTTAAGCCCTTCTTCTAGCTTTTTAGGATTAAGTGCGAACTTTTCTCTTATATCTAATGAAATATTTTTTCTTATAGCTAATAATCTTATCATTTTATCGCTCCTAATATTTATTATTATATTTACATTATACTACTTTTTAAGTGAGTCTCCAAATCTCTGATTTAGGTAGATGAACTGTTAACTAAAAGTCCAAATCTATAATTTTGTAACTTTAAGCTACTCTAGCAGAGTACGCCAATTAATTCATCAGAATTAGTGTTTCCTTTTAACTTAACATCTATTTTTTAAGGCCGCTATAATTTAATATAGCGACCTTAATTTTAGTTTAGTTTGTTAAATTTTAATTACATAGTAGTATTCTTTCATTAGTCAGCAATTATTATACTAATCTAATTTAATATCTTACTCCGCTCCAATATACATTATTCTTTAATACAGCTTTATCTGAAAGTTCTACACCTTCTAATGCGTATTTCTTAAATTCCATAAATCCAGTTCTATCTATGATATATCCAATGTGTTCTTTTCCACCTGGAGCATCTTTTGCAATATGTTCTGTAACATATTTATAAGTATTAGTAATTATTTTAACTATACTATCTTCATCTACCCAAACTATAAAGTCTTCAGCTAATCTTGGGTTCTTCTTTCCTGTTCTACCCATGATAACTAATCTATAGTATTTTTCCTTACTTCTAGTCCATGCACCTGTTGGACAGTTGATTACACACTCTCCACATCCAATACATTTGCCGTGATCTCTTACTGGTCTATAGTTTTCAGCATGTATAGCTCCTGTTGATTTCTTGTTACAAGCTCTTACGCAAGCACCACAAGATACACACTTGTTTTTATCGAATTGAGGCTCAGTCATACCTAGTATTCCAAAGTCGTGCATTCTAGCTTTTATACAGTCATTATGACATCCAGTTAAAGCTATTTTAAAATGTAAGTCATTTGGGAATATAGCCTTTTCTATTCTCTTTGCGAACTTAGAAGTATTATAGTTAGCAAAAGGACAAACATTATTTCCTATACATGCTGATACATTTCTTGTACCTGCTGCATTATATCCATCTCCAGGATTTTCTTGGTTTATTTCTAATCCTTCAATTATAGGTTGAAGCATCTTATTAACTGCATCCATATCCTTGAAGCTTATTCCTGGTATTTCAAATCCTTGTCTAGTAGTTATATGTACAGTTCCGTTTCCGTACTTATCAGCTATTTCTTGAATTAATCCTAAATATTCAGCTTTTAGATGTCCTCCTGGAACTCTAACTCTTGAAGCTGTAACTCCTCTAGTTTTAGTTATTCTAAAAGCATTCTTTTTAAGCTTTTTAGTATTTATATCCATAACTTCTGCCTCCTAATTAATCTATTAAAAGTTTACCCTTAGTGTAGTTGAATACTGGTCCATCTAAACAGATATAAGTATCATCTATCTTACAGTGTCCGCACTTACCTACTCCACAACACATTTTTCTCTCTTGAGAAATCCAGATATTTTCTTCTTTAACACCAAGTTTTAAGAACTCTAAAACTGTAAACTTCATCATCATTGGAGGTCCAACTACAACTACTTCTACGTTTTCTAAGTCTTTTAGCTTAAGCTCCGCAACATACTTTGTAACAAGTCCTGTATTTCCTGTATATCCCTCTTCAGCTTTATCAACTGTTATTATTACATTTAAGTTTTTCTTCCATTCTTCTATATCAGCCTTAAACAATACATCTTCAGGTGATTTAAATCCTGAAATTAAAGTGAATCCATTAGCATCTTGAGGATTTCTTGAGAAGTATTCTACTATTCCTCTTACTGGTGAAAGTCCTGTTCCTCCAGCAACAACAACTACTTCTTTTCCTTTATAGTTATCTATATCGAAACCATTTCCGTATGGTCCTCTCATAAATAACTTGTCACCCTTATAGTTCTTGAAGATTTCATCAGTAACTTTACCAACTCTTCTTATTGTTAAGTCAACATATCCTTCTCCAATTCCACTTACAGATATAGGAGCTTCCCCGTACTTAGGAAGTGAAACTTCAAAGAATTGCCCTGGCTTTACATCTCCTGTAAATGCCATTCTAAAAGTATATTCTATTGAAGTATGTTCAATAACATCTAATATTTCTGATATAAATGGTTTGTATATATTGTTTGTCATCTATTTCACCTCATCCATAGCTTTCTCTAATTTATTTATGCAGTTTGAGAATGATATGTATTCAGGACATATATCGTCACATCTTCCACAACCTACGCACATGTGGTATCCCCACTTCTTCTTGTAGTCATAAACCTTGTGAAGAGCTTTAAATCTCATTCTTTGTCCCTTATCATTTCTGAAGCTATGTCCTCCAGCCATATCTGTGTATCCATCAACTTGACATGAAGCCCATACTCTTCTTCTTTCACCTGATTTTTCGTTTTCTTTGTAGAAAATATCTTGCATTGTGAAGCATGTACATGTTGGACATACGAAGTTACATCTTCCACATGCTATACATCTTTCTGAATATTCATCCCACATCTTAGATTTCATTACTTCTTGAGTTAAATTTTCTGGAATATTAACTTTAACTTCATTTTCAGTTACGAAATCTGGAGTTACATCTACTGATTCGTTGTTGAATTTATCCATAAGGTCTTTGAATTCTTCATTTTTAACATCTAAGTAAACTTCATTTCCATTAACTTTTATGTACATGTCATACTCATCAGTTGTGTTTGTTCCCATATTTACGCAGAAACAATTTTCAAAGCTTTTTTCGCATCCCATTAATACAAATTTAGCTTTTTCTCTTATCTTCTTGTAAAATGGATCTTCAAATCCATTTCTTAAATATATATCATCAATTCTTCTTAAAGAATTTATATCACAGCTTCTTAAGAATATTAATGGAGCCTTTTCTTCCATATCAGCTTCTTTCATTTCATTTTCTGTAAAGAAGAATAATGTCTGAGAAATTGGAAGTAAAACTTCTTTATATGAAAATTGAGATTTTTTATTGAACTCAATTTCTTCAACTCTTGATACTTCTTCATATCTTACTATATCAGTATCTGAGAATCTTCCTTTTCCTTCTAATACCTTAGGAGCATATATCTTGTACTCCTTTGATAATTCTTTTAATGCGCCATTAAAATTTTCTATATCAAACTTATATCCCATTTGAACACCTCTTAATCAACTTTATTTTATTAGGTTAAAAGACTTCCTACTCAAATTGTTATTCTTATCTTTGTTATTAAACTAACAATAATCTATGTTTTTATTATAATTTTTGATAGAAAAAAAGACTGTGATTAATATCACAGTCCTTTAAAAAATTTCGAAAGCCTATCTTTGTCCTTAATTATAATTTTTTTATTATCATTTATTATTAAATCTTCTTTACTTAAAAGTTTTAATGCTCTCGATATAGTTTCACGGGGTGCGCCAAACATATCAGCTAAATATGTAACACTTATGTTTAATTTTATTAACGTTCCTTCTTCTACTTCTTCTCCGTAGTCCTTTGCTAATTTCCACAGTTTAGCTGCAACACGCTTTTCGACTTTTATAGGTGTTGAATTCTTCATTTGCCTATATAGTCTCCTAATTTTTAATGCTTGAGCCTTAATAAAAATCTTTGTTAAGTCAAAATCACTTTTCATTATTTCAAGAAAAATCTTTTTATCTATAGATAAGATTTGTGCTGTTTCAAATACTTCACAATTTATTGAAGATGGAAGATCATCAATAGCATAATCATTTATTATCTTACCTGCCCCTAATATAAAAATTATCTTCTTTTGAGCTGATTCATTCATTTTATATAATGATACTTTTCCTGAATATAGTATATATATTCTACTTACAATCTCCCTATCCCTAAAAACATGACTCCCCTTCTTATACTCCTTCATATCACAATGCTCGCTTAATAGCTTTAATGTTTCATCTGATAGCTCTTGAAATAGTTCCATGTCTTTAAGTTCTTCTAAGCTTATCTTAACCATAATCTCACCTAATAATTTTATTTTATATATTTAAAGCTCTGTAAATCGCTTTAGCTACTCCATCATTATCATTTGTGTCAGTTATGAAACCTGCTAACTCCTTTATTTCAGGTATAGCATTTCCCATAGCGCATGCATTTTTAAACTCTGTAAACATAGAATAATCATTAAAACTATCCCCTATAGGCATAACTTCATCTCTTTCTAATCCCATCTTTTCAGCTACCTTTGCAAGTATTAACCCCTTTTGGGCTTGCATGTCACTAATTTCTATATCATTATCAAAAGTTGATACTACTGATAGTCCTGGTAACTTCTTTAATTTTTCTTTAATACTCTTAATTAATTCAACATCTTTATTAAAAGTTATAATTTTATATATATCTATTTTATCATCCATTAGCTCATTTATACTATTAAAAATAGTAATTTTTCTTCTGCCAATAAATTCCTTTAAAAATCCTTGAATTTCCTCATCACTATGTTCAGGATTTAAAGACCTTACCCTATCTTCTATTGAAGCTTTAACTTTTTCATAATCTGATGTTAAAGTTCCTTTATTAGTAAAAAGCTCTATACATAAATCTGCTTCTTCCATAATCTCCATAACAACTTTAACTTTCTCTTTATCAATTGTTATATTTTCAAGAATATTTCCATTCCTATCTCTATATTCAGAACCATTCATTAAAATATATTCACAATCAAGATTAAATTCATCTGCAATTGGTTTAACACCATCATAACTTCTCCCAGTAACTATAGCAAATTTCACACCTAGCTCTTGTGCTTTTCTTATAGCTTCAATATTTCCTTGTGATATAGTGTGATTGCTATTTAGTAATGTTCCATCCATATCTGATGCAATAAGTTTAATCATAATTATCTCCTTCTACCTACATTTATTATTTAATTCTTACAACTGTAAAACTTTCACAAATTATTATACCAATTATTATATATTTTTGTTTTCAAAATTTAAAATAAAGAAAAGATAGAAGTATTCTTTAACAAATACCTCTATCTCTTTATCAACTTATTATTTTGTAATTAAGCTGCTTTTTCTTGTTTATCTTTCTTATAGCTATCTTTAAATAACATGAAGAAACGTAATAAAATATATCCAATTAACATTGTTGTTACATAAATTTGTATTCCTGCTAATTGATTAACTGCGTTTCCAGCAGCTTCATATCCTTGAGCTATTAAATAAGCTGACATTTTATTTGAAGCAACTATTCCTATAGCCATAGGGAATGTTAATGCTGCAAATCCTGGATGGAAATCAAATGAGAAGAACTTTGGTAATCTCCATAATATAAATATAAATGCAGCTAATACTAAAGCATATAAATAATATACTATTATTGCATTCGGTTCTTTAATAAAATTAAAGTAACTCACTAAGCAAAGACTTGATGGTGCAAGTAATATTGCTTGAGTGTGGAATACTGGATCTTTAATTTCATGTTTTACTAATCTATAAATCATAAATGGCATTATTATAGTAAGCACTGCTATACCATAAAATACAACTATCTTACCAATAAGAGGTTCATTCATAACTCCGCCAACAACAGTAGAAACCATTATTCCATTATATGTTACAAACCAGCTTGGAACGAAAGTTTGCATATTTACACCTTTAATAACATTTCTATATGTAAATATTAAAATATGAATTGCATGTAATATTAAACCAGTAAACCATAAAGTCTTACCAAAGACAGCACTTGCATTGTAAAAATAACTACCTACAATCATAGTTATCATTGTAGCTCCTGCATAAAGCGAAGCTGGTACAGTGTTTGAATATTCCTTCTTAAAAGTATCAAAATGGAATATAATTTTTGTTAAATAAACTAATAAAATTATTATTGCCGCCCATGTAGTAATATGTCTTACCCATGTATAACCCATACCTGAATAAACATTTCCTAACGTTAAGGCTCCCACCATAGTAGGTAAAATCGCAACTGGCATGTTTTGGACCTTTTGTAAAAATGATTTATTACTCATAATTACCTCCTAATTCAATTAAAATTTCTAGTTTTTGTTAAGTTTTTAACTCTTTTCCCGAAACGTCTCTCTTCACTTGTAATTATATATAACTAATTCTTTAAAAACTGTGATTAATATCACGTTTTACTTGGTATTTTAATATTTTTTTCACAATCTTTTTGTAAAAATATATCAGCTGTTATAAAAAAGCCCCATCATTCAATGTAACGATGGGACTTCCTTGATATATAAATTTTAGTGGAAACTTGATTGTTATGATATTTTTATAACTAATATATAAACTCAAAATTTTCTTTCATATTAAAGAAATCTGCATAGTCTATATCAAATATACTTTTAGTTACTTTTGAAATATCTATATTTTCTTTTATAAGCTGAGTTAAAACTCCTGCATAAGATAAATCACCTTGAATTAAAGCTCCATAAATCTTACCATCCTTATGGATAATCTTCTTGTAGTTATCTCCATCAATCTTAACTTCTACTTTATAAGTTTCATCCTTTGGTTCAGTATCACCAAGAGACATAGTTGCTATCCCAACAAAGTTCATAGTATTCTTGCTTCCAAAGAAATCTGTCATTATCATTTCATTTCCTAACATATTATTAGCTGCAATAATACCTTCCTTAACAGCTGTTGGCCATATTGGATTTCTACCTGTTATATCTCCTGCACCATATACATTGTCAATGTTAGTTTTACCCTTTTCATCTATAATTAAACCAAATCTATCAAATTCTATGTTGCTTCCTTCTAAGAATGCAGTATTAGATCTAACACCTGTTGCTACTATTACTAACTCACATGGAATTTCCTCTGTTCCATTGCCAGTATTTATAACTAAAGCCTTAGGGTTTTTATTTTCATCTAATATTAACTTTTCAGCTCTAACGCCAAGCTTTAAATTAACACCATTTTCAGAGAACTTCTTTTGATATACATCAGAAGTATATTTATCTAATTGAATAGGTAATATTTTATCTCCCATTTCAACTAAAGATACATTTAACCCTTGTCCTAATAATCCACTAACTGCATCTATTCCAACAAGACCTGCACCAAGAACTACTACATTTTTAACTTTTTTAGCTTGTTCCTTTATTAATACAGCATCATCTAAGTTTCTTAATCCAACTACATTGTTACCTTCTCTTAAACCTTCTACTGGAGGTATAAATGCAGATGCACCTGTACATAGCATCACTTTATCATATGTTAAAGTTTCTCCATTAGATAATTCTAAACTTTGAGCTTTATCATCTATAGACTTAACTTCAACACCTTTAATCCAAGTTATATTATTATCTTCAAAGAATTTTTTATCTGTGAAGTTTAGTGCTTCTACATCTCTATGATTAGATATATAGTGGTGAAGTATACATCTTGAATATACATTTTCATCTTTAGATACTAATATTATTTCTGCATCTTTATCTAATTCTCTTAAAGTCTTAACTCCGCTGATTCCTGCTGCAGAGGCTCCTATAACTACATATCTCATTACTTAACCTCCTCTAAAGTAATTGCTGACATCGGGCATTTAGCCACACATTGTGGGCTTCCTTTTTCCTTACATCCATCACATTTCATTATCTCTTTATGAGTTCTTGAATCAGCCTTTAACACTCCGTATGGACAAGCCATTATACACATATAACAGCTTGCACACTTATTTTTATCGTACATTACTTTTCCTGTTTCTCTATCCTTGCTCATAGCACCAGTCATACAAGTATAAACACATTCTGGTTTATCACAATGTCTACAGAATATTGGAGCATATTTACCGTTACTATCTATTGTAATTCTACTTCTTGTATCTTCTGAACCGTGAGATACTATACATGCAGTTGTACATGTTAGGCATCCAACGCATTTACTTCTATCTATCTTAATTCTCTTCATTTTTCTACCTCTTACTTCTTGATGATATTTACTGCCACAGTCTTAAATGATGGCTCCTTTGAATATGGATCATATACTGAAGGAGTAAGTGAATTTGTTTCTATGTAGTGAATTGGTGCATATAAATGATTCTTTTTAACATGGTCTGAAATTTTTATAGTAAATTCACTAGTAACTCCGTTTTGAGAAGCTATCTTAACTCTTTCGTTTTCTACTATATTTAACTCTTTAGCTAGTTCTGGATGCATAAATGCATAGGATTCTTTAGAATATATTCTTTCAGATTCTTCAATTTCTCTAGATCTAACTTGAGTATGCCATTGTCCTACTGTTCCTCTTCCTGAGTTAAATATATATGGGAATTCTTCGCTTGTTTGAGTTGGATTTTCTGCTATATCTTCAAAGTGGAATTTAGCTTTCTTTGATGGAGTATAATACTTACCATCTTCAAATAATCTTCTTTCATCTGCTTCAAGAACATCCCCTTCTCTAAATGGCCATTGAACTCCTCTTGAACCTTCCATGTTCTTACCTTCTAACATTTCATAAGTTACACCAGTAATATCACAAGGCATTCCTTTTGAACACTTCTTTAACAATTCAAATGCTTGTCTTGGAGTTTCCCATCCTTTTAAAGTATCTCCCATTCCTAATTCTTCACCAATCTTGTAGAAGATTTCGTAATCAGATAACTCTCCTTCTTCCTTAGCTATTACAGGATTAACCTTTGATAATCTTCTTTCAGTGTTTATTAATACACCTTCTTTTTTAATAGCTGGAACTGATGGTAAGAATAAATCACAAAGCTTAGCGCTATCTGTATCTTCATATATATCTTGAACTACAAAGAAATCTAAGTTCTTAACTGCCTTTTCAAATTCCTGATTATTTGCCCATGAGTGTCTTGGATTTGTGCAAATTACCCATAAACCTTTTATTTCACCAGATATAACTTTTTCTATTATAACGTTATATGGAATTGTTGGCTTAGTAGCAAGTACACTTTCATCTACTCCTAAAGCTTCTGCAACAGCCTTTCTACGTACTGGATTATCGAAATCTCCACCACCGTAAAGTCCTGCAGTATTACTAAATGCTCTTGAACCCATAGCATTACATTGCCCTGTTAAAGAGTTAGCACCTGTACCTGGTCTACCCATATTACCAGTAATTAAAGCTAAGTTAATTATTGATTGAGCAGTTCTAACAGCTTGATATCCTTGGTTAACTCCCATCGTCCACCAGAATGAAACTCTTTTTCCGTTATGGATTATTTCAGCTAATTCTAAAACTCTTTCCGCTGATATTCCAGTTTCAGATTCTACATTTTCTAATGTAAACTTAGAAACATGTTCCTTGAATCCTTCATATCCTTCTGTGAAGTTTTCAATATAATTATTATCAATATAACCTTTTTCTATTAATACATTCGCTAATGTATAGAATAAAACTAAGTCTGCTTTTGGCTTAACATCTATCCATATATCAGCATTCATAGCTGTTTCTGATTTTCTTGGGTCGATTACTATTATCTTAGCATCTTTATTTTCCTTTATTCTTCCCCAGAATACTGGATGGGCTATAACTGGATTTGCTCCTATTAAGAATATAGTATCTGAAAGCTCCGCATCATTTAATGTATATGGAGGTGCATCAAATCCAAAGCTTTGCTTATGAGCAACTACTGAAGTAGCCATACATAATCTAGTATTACCATCACCAGGTATACCCATATGATTTCTACCTACGTGTCCAAGTAGTGCCATATCTTCTGTTGGCATCTGACCAGTACTTATGAAAGCAACACTTTCCTTACCATACTTCTCTTGAATCTCTGTCATTTTTTTAGCAAATGTTTTTATTCCCTCTTCCCAAGAAATTTCTTTCATTTCTCCATTTTCATCTCTTAAAAGAGGTGTTTTTCTTGCTTTAATTTTTGTTTGCTGTTTATCTAAATTTAAACCTTTAATACAGCAAAACCCTTTATTAACAGGATAATCCACAGTTGGTGAAACCTTATATATTTTTCCGTCTTCTACATGAAAGTCAATGTTACATGCTAATGCACATAAGTTACAAGTTGATTGAATTTTTTTCATAAGTAACTTCATCTCCACTTCTTTATATATTAATATCATTAAATTCATTGTTATTTATTTCACTAAGTAAAATCTATCATACTTTTATCTAAAAAACTGTGATAATAGTCACATTTTTAAACTGAAAATATATTTATATAAAAATTTCATAATTAAATATAAAAAAAGCACGAAAATCCCTTTCCGTACTTTTACTTAATAATTATATTCTTTAATTTTATTTCATATTTACTTTAATTACTGCCCCTAATATATTTGCATCATTATTGTACTTACATCTACCTATTTTTGTTGTAAGAATATCTAGTCCTAAGAAATTCTTCGATGCTACTTTAAATCTTTCTGATATTAAATCTATAAACCAATCCTCTTCAGATATTCCTCCTCCTAAACATATTATTTCAGGATTATAGAATGTTGTTATAGATAGTAATTGATTTGCTATATTTCTAGTCCAGTCTTCTATAGCTAACTTAGCCACTTCATCTCCAGCTAAATATTTAGCTGTTATTTCATGACCATACTCTAATCTCTCATCTTCACTTACTTTAGTATTATAAATTTGAATTAAAGCAGTCATTGAGCAATAGTCACCTTGTCTTAATACCTTATTTTCATGGAAATCTATAAATGGCATATGATGAAACTCCCCTGCAAATCCATCAACTCCATATATAACATCATCTTCATTACATAGGCATCCACCAGTACCAGTTCCTATAATTAGAAAGGCTGATGATTTAGTTCCTTTTGCATTACCAGCTTTAAGCTCACAAAGTCCTGCTGATTTAGCATCATTTATAGTTGCAACTATTTTACCAGTTCTCTTTGATATTTCTTCATTAACGCTTGTCCCAAACATTATTACAACATTTGGTGCTGCATAAGACTTTATTTCTGATGCTTCATTAACTAATCCTGGAGCACTTACCCCTATTCTATCTACTTCATCTAAGTATTTCGCATTTGAACATATATAATCATAAAATTCATCTTTAGTATTACACTTAACTGTTGGAATTTTCCACTTTTCTATTATATTAAATGCTGAATCTACTAATGCGTATTTTATAAAAGTTCCACCTATATCTATTCCTAAAGTTAATTTATTCATATTTTCCACCCTTTTACAAATTAAGTTATAATTATTATATTTTATAATTAAATTATATCAGTAAAGGTATACATAAGTTTTCATTTTTTGAAAATATATTAAATAAAAAAAAGAATTAATAATAAGGAATTTATTGTTATAAATTTCCCATTATTAATTCCTACTCTCTACGCAAGAGTAACATTTTTAATCCACTTATCCAGAAGCAATCTCTTTGTACACCACAATGCTTTAATTACCTCATCTATTTTTAAGCAGAAAAATACTATACCAGCTGGTAAATTTAATACTACCCCTGCTATAAACCCAAGAGGAATTGCTAATAACCAAAGGAAAAGTACATCAGCTTTCATTAAGAATTTAGTATCTCCACCTGCTCTTAATACACCTTTAGTTAATGTTGAGCCAACAGCCGAGAATACTACTATAATAGATGTTGTATTCATTAGTTGATATGCAATTTCCTTTGTACTTCCCGCTACATCATAAAATCCTATCATTACATTCTTTAAGCTAAATATAAGAAGTCCAGAAATACATCCTATTAATACTGCTAATACTAAAAATGTCTTTCCATAATCTTGTGCCTTATCATACTCTCTAGCTCCAACAGTATTTCCTATAATTACACCACTTGCATTTGCTACTCCCATTAAAAATACTGTACAGAATTGTTGTAATACTGTATTTATAGAGTTAGCAGCTACCATTTCTGCTCCCATTCTCCCCATGATTACAGATAACATATTTAATCCTATTACTAATATAAAATCACTTATAAGTACTGGAGTTCCATGCTTAGCATAATCAGTAAAAATAGCCTTATCATGTTTAAATAAACCTTTAACCTTAAATTGTATTCTCTTATCAATAAATATTAAATAAATTGCAACTATTAAGAATTCAATTATCCTAGATATTAAAGTTCCTACTGCTGCTCCAGCTGCACCTAACCTTGGAGCACCTAAATTACCGAATATAAACATCCAGTTTAAAAATATATTTGCAAAGAATGAAATAGCTGTTGAACATAAAGCTAACTTAACTATTCCAACAGTTCTTAAAATTCCTATTGCTATAGTAGAAAAACCTTGTACTAAAAATGCAAAAGATAATATCTTTAAATACTTAACTCCTTCAGCAATTACTGATGGATCTGGAGTATATATTCTCATTATTTGAGATGGGAAAAACTGTCCTAATATAAAGAAAGTAAAGCTAAATATCGCACTTATCTTAAGCATCATAGATAATGTCTTACTTATAGATTCTTTATCCCCTTTTCCCCAAAACTGTCCTGTTAAAACTCCTGCTCCT
Source organism: Clostridium sp. NSJ-145 (assembly GCF_021044725.1). Taxonomy (NCBI): domain Bacteria; kingdom Bacillati; phylum Bacillota; class Clostridia; order Eubacteriales; family Clostridiaceae; genus Clostridium; species Clostridium sp. NSJ-145. Next base: position 62,439 of record NZ_JAJNOS010000010.1, on the reverse strand, counting down.
CCAGCTAATCCAAAATGTATTACTAGAAATATAAAGCTAAATTGGTTTGCTAATGCAGAAGCTGATAATGCTACTTCGCCTAATGAGCCAAGCATCATCGTATCTGCCATACTTATTCCTATCGTAATTAAATTTTGTAACGTTATTGGAATAGCTATAGCTAACATTCTCTTATAGAAGTCATTTTCTCTTTTAAATACCGTCAATTCCATGCTTCCATCTCCTTCCTCCTATGATTATATCATCGAACACGTTCTTATATTTTCTTATTTTGAAACTTTTTAAAAACATAAAAATACAAGCCAATGTATTATTATAGCTTGCATTTCAATATCATAACATTCTAAATTTATTTATCACAATTTTAACAATATATAAGTTTCATAATTTTAAATAGATATATTAGATTTATAAAACCTAATATATCTACTCTAAAAATCAAATTTGTAATACCATTATTTAATTAATTGTAATGCTCTTTCAAGAACAGCTGCTCCATTCATTGTTCCATAAAGTCTCATATCTATAACCTCTACTGGTACTCTTCCTTTTACTAAAGCATCAACTTGTGGCTTTTGGAATCTAACTTGTGGTCCAAGTAAAACTATATCAACTGTATCAACAACGCTTGAACATTCTGAAACTGGTAAAGCGTTAATGTTTATTTCTATTCCTTTTGCTTTTGCAGCATCCTTCATCTTATTAACTAAAAGACTTGTAGACATACCTGCTGCACATACTAATAATATATTTTTCATAATTTTTCCTCCATATACTTTTTATTATTAACTTTTATAACTTCTCTCCATTACTTCTAATAACATCCTTATACCAGTAGAAACTCTTTTTTCTCTTTCTATCTAGCGTTCCTTCCCCATCATTATTTTTATCAACATATATAAATCCATATCTCTTCATCATTTCTCCAGTCGATGCCGAAATCAAATCTATACATCCCCATGGGGTATATCCCATTAACTCTACTCCATCAATAACAACAGCTTTCTTCATTTCTTCTATATGTTTTCTTAAATAATCTATTCTATAATCATCATTAATTGATCCATCTTCTTCAACAGCATCTATAGCTCCTAAACCATTCTCAACAATAAATAATGGTTTTTGATATCTATTATATAAATTATTTAATGATATTCTTAGTCCAACAGGGTCTATTTGCCATCCCCAATCAGACGCTTGTAAATAAGGATTTTTCTTACCACCCATCATATTACCAGAAACAGATTCTTCATCCTTATTTGTTCCCATTACTAAAGACATATAATAACTAAATCCTATATAATCTACAGAACCCTCTCTTAATACCTCTTCATCATCCTCAGCCATTTCTATAGTTATATTATTTCTTTCAAAATAATTTTTCATATAATTTGGATAATATCCTCTAGCTTGTACATCTGAGAAGAAATAATTTTTATTCATAGCTTCTTGTACTAATAATGTATCTGATGGATTACAAGTTTCAGGATACATTAAAGGATAAATCATCATCATTCCAATTTTAAAATCCGGATTAATTTTGTGACCTAAACTTACAGCCTTAGCACTTGCTACTAGCTGATGATGCGCAGCTTGATATACTACTTGTTCTTTGTTTTCTCCTTCTACAAACTTTATTCCAGCAGGTATAAATGGATGTAATGCTATTACATTAATCTCATTGAAAGTCATCCAATATTTAACCTTATTCTTATATCTTGAAAATATCGCTTCACAATAATTAACATAAAAATCTACTAGCTTACGATTTCTCCACGCTCCATATTTTTCCACCAACGCATATGGCATTTCATAATGAGATATTGTAACTACAGGCTCTATTCCATACTTTAAACACTCATCAAATAATCTATCATAATATTTTAATCCCTCTTCATTTGGTTCACTTTCATCGCCATTTGGGAATATTCTTGTCCATGCAATTGACGTTCTAAAACATTTGAATCCCATTTCAGCAAGTAAAGCAATATCACCTTCGAATCTATGGTAAAAATCTATTGCTTCATGAGATGGATAATACTTACCTTCAATTACTCCGTCAGTATATTCTCTTTTCTTTTCTCTTGAACCAGCTGTGGCTACATCAGCTGTACTAACTCCTTTTCCGTGAACATTCCATGCTCCTTCACATTGGTTTGCAGCTACAGCCCCTCCCCATAAGAAATTATCTGGAAATTTATTATTACTCATATTATTTTCCTCCTAATAATGAGGCTCATTTATAATAAACAAGCCTCACTTTAAATTTAAACTATATTTTTCTTAGTCAAAAACAACATCACTGAAATCTACATCATCTTCCGAATCTTGTTGTTCCATTGCATAAGCTTCATTATCTAATAATTTAATAAATGGTAAGTAAATTATAAATGAAACCGCTACTAATACCACTTGTAATGCAGCTATTCGCCAACTACCTTGTAAGAAACCACCTACTACTAATGGTGTTCCTAAAGGTAATCCAATACACGCTAACTTTGGTACTATACCTGTTACAGTTAACATATATGCTATTGTTGCACAAGCAATTGGAGATAATATAAATGGTATCGCTAATTTTGGATTCATTATACATGGTGCTCCAAATATTAAAGGTTCATTTATTCCACAAATACTTCCTGGTAATGCTAGTGCCCCTAACGTTTTATAACGCTTGCTTTTCGCTCTAAATGACATATAGATATTCATTCCCATAGTTGCACCTGAACCACCAATTAAAACATATGTCATTAAAAATGCTGACCCTACTATATTAGGTAATGGTTCTCCTGCATTATATGCTGTTAAGTTTGCCATATCTAATCCTGTCCATATTGGCATCATTATTGAGAAAACTACCATAGTTCCATGAATACCAAATAACCATAAAAAATGAGATACCAGAATTACTATTAATAAAGCTCCAAATGATCCACCTAATCCTTGTAATGGTGTTTGTACAAATTGATAGACTAATGAATGTATACTTCCAAAAGAAGTATTAGTAAATATAGCTGCTACTACTAAAAAAATAGGTGTAATTATAAATGCTGGTATTAACCCGGTAAAAGATTGTGAAATTGTTGGTGGAACACCTGCTGGCATTTTAATTACTATATTTTTATTAACTATAAGTGCATATATTCTACCTACAAGCAATCCAACTAATATAGCAACGAAAAATCCAGTTGCTCCTAACCATTCGAATGATATAAAGCTAGTACCATCTACATTTGCTAATGGAGTTACTATAAAGAAACATAATAGTGATATCATCCCTGCAATAGGTCCACTACAATCAAAGCTTTCTGACATCTTATATCCAATAAAGAATACGGCATATAAAGAAAGAAGATTTGTTGTAAATGTTATTGGTAAATTAAATAATGTATTTAGTCCTGTGTTTGCTAAAAAGTTTTGATATGGTTCAAATGGAAAGTTAGCTAATAAAGTAAATATTGCCCCCACAATAATTACTGGAAGTGCTCCTGCAACCCCATCTGATGTTGCTTTTAAATATCTGTTGTTACTTATTTTATTAACAATTGGCATAACTTTCTCTTGTATTTTTGATCCGTTCATTTTTAAATCCCCCTTTTATTTAGTTAATGCTGCTTTAAGAACTTTAGCACCATTCATCATTCCATAATCTGCACTATCTATAACTTTAACTACTATTCCCTTTGGTTCATATTTTTCTTTAAAATCTTCATATAGGAAGCTAACTTGAGGTCCTAATAATAGAATATCTGTCTTATCTTCATACTCAACAAATTTTGATTGTGGAATTGCGGTTATTTCAACCGGCAAATTGTTTTTCTTTGCTACATTCTCCATTTTTGTTACTAATAAACTTGTAGACATACCTGCTGCACAAATTAAGGTAATTTTTTTCATTATTCTTTCCTCCCAAAATAAATATATAAATTTAAATAAATACTTTTATAAAAGATTAACCTTGCTCTATCATAAATTTTTCATGAATATCAATTATTTCATTTGCTAAATCCTTTACTGTTATTGCGTTCATCAAATGATCTTGAGCATGTACCATCAATAATGAAAGTTCTGTTTTCTCGCCCGCTGCTTCTCCTTGAATCAGCTTAGTCTGTATTTCATGAGCAAGATTTAAATCTTCTTCAGATAATTTTAAATTTTCTTTAGCTTCTTCTATCTTACCTTTCTTAGCTAACCTTATTGAGTTCATAGCTTTACTTCTAGCATTTCCTGCATTTACTATTAATCCAAATACTACTTCTTGATACTCCATATTATCCATCTTCTATTCACCTCTTAATTTTTTATGTTTTCTTAATAATATATAAAGCAATTGCCATGCCAAAACTAATGAAACACATAAAATAAAAACTCTCAATTAATGAGAGTTTCTATTAAAACATTATTATTAATTTATAAATCCACCTTTGAAGAAACTAGTAATATAGCATATTTCATCATCATCTACTTCAATATTTTCATAGTATTTATTCTTTAATTTATTTATTTCAATCTTTACCAAGTTAAATAACTCTTGGTTTTCTGCTATAAATTTCTCCTTTAATTCAAAAGGCTCTGCCTTTATTCCTTCACTTAATCTATCTATCATACAAGCTATATGAAGCGTTATTCCTATCAGTCTATTTGTTTCTATTTTCATATTTATTTTTTTCTGGATTCTTTCATTAAAACACTTTATATGCTCTAAAACTCTTTCTCCATCAATGTGTTTTAAATGTGTTTTAAGAGTTTCTACCATTTTTATATATGTTGTTTCTAAATCAATAACTTTTTGTAATTTATCAATTCCATCCGCAACAAATATATCTTTTAGCGAAAGCTTAAATATATCTACCTCTATATCGAATGTACTTATTAAAGATATTATTTTATACTCTCTTGATAATCTATTTATCTTATTCTCTATATTTTCTACACCAATTAAATTCATTGTAATAATATCTATTACGTTACTATCATAATTTAGTTTATTTTCTAATAAATTAAGTATACTTTTAGCTCCACCATCACCTGTTGTACATACAGATAATATAGCTAATTTTTTTATACTCTCACTTGTTAAAACTTCATTTTCTTTTTGATAGTCAGTAATGTATAACTCATTAACTTTTATCATATCATTTAATATTTCATCAACATTATATCCAAGCATAGCTTTTCTTGTTGCTTCAAGAACATGTAGAGTACTTACTAAAGGCATAACCCTAGTTTTTATGTTAAACTCTGCTTCTATTTCTTTTGCAAAAGTTGTTAATGAACCCATATCAACTAAAAATAAAATATCAGATTTTATTTTTTTACTAATATATTTCTTAACTCTTTCTAATACTTTTTCTGGACTTTCTTCTATAGGCGCATTTATCCCTATAGCATAATTATTTCCTAATAACTTATTAGTAGCATTAACCATAGATGTGGCTGTAGTCTCTCCATGAGCAATAACTATAACCTTTACTTCTTGTTCTTCCTTTTTTATATTACATTTATCATATGCTAAAAATATAGCTAAAAACCCCGCTTCATCTATAGGCATACTTATATCTAAAGATCTCTCAATAATTTTTAGTAAGTCTAATGCTATATTAAACTCAATAGTATTTTCAACTCGAATTTTATTTAATTGTGGATTAGTAATCTTTTTATTAGATCTAATTCTATCTATGGAACTATTAATATGTACGGCCATTCCATAGCAAACCTTCTCACTTAGTTTTCTATTTAATCTATCTTCACTAAAATTAATTATTTCTAGTATAACTCTTCTTATATCCCCATCGATAAATCCTTCTAGTTGTGATATATCAAAAGTACAACTAAAATTTTTATTAAGCTTATTAATATACTTCTTGAAATAATTATCTATATCAAAGTTAATAGTTTCCTGTAAATTTGATTCATCAATTCCTCTCTCTTTTAATTGATGATATCTTGCTTCTATTAACTCATATATATTACTTTCTCCTTTATAATCTTCAAATATTATCTCATCATCAAGATTATTAAATATACAATACTTTTTATTAATATCTATAAGCTTGTTCCACAATTGCCTATGATCAACTTCTTTATATAAACCCTTTCTTATATATAAAGGCAAATCCAAGCTATTTACCTTTATATCTGTTTTCTTACCTGATACATATTCTGCATAAGCTCTTGCACATATTAATTGAATATCTACTTTTAATTGTCCTATATTTGCTTCACAATCATAACTCAATAAAGCTTTTATAGAATTCATAGATACCTTTATCTCTTTATCTAATCTAGCTGATTCATCTTTCATAAATGCACTAATCAAAGAAAATCTCTCTTCAACACTTCTCTCAGCTAAAGATGGAATATGTATTGTCATTGGAATTCTTCTAGTAAATGTTTTTAATAGAACTTTTTCTGGATTTTCTGTAGTAGCGCAAACAATAAGTACTTTTGCCTTTCGCTCAAATTCCGTTTCTCCAAGTCTTCTATATATACCTTTATCCATAAAAGTAAAAAGCATTTCTTGCCCTTCAGATGGTAATCTATGAACCTCATCTAAAAACAAAATCCCATTATTTGCCTTTTCTATTAATCCTATCTTGTCAGAATCAGCACCTGTATAAGCTCCTTTCTTACATCCAAATAACTGACCTAATAAAAGCTGAGGATTATTTGCATAGTCTGCACAATTAAACGTTATTAATGGAGAGTTCTCTAAAAACTTCTTCATCTCTATTCCATATTTATGTATTAGTGATACAAACATTGATTTTCCTACACCAGTTTCTCCGAGAACCAACATATTCATTCCATTTGGTGGATATAAAACAGATGCTTTAGCTTGTTCAACTGCTGAGCATAAACTTTTGTTTTCAGCAACAAAACTGTCTAATACATTCTCATTTAAGATTTTTTTAACTTTAAGTTTCTTTTTAATTATTGGAGTAAATAATACAGGCTTTCCACATTTCTTTATTGCTTTGCCTTCTTCACATAAACGATTTAAATCATTACTTACGTTTGCTCTGCTTAATCCTAATTCGCTTGCAATATCGATTGTAGCAACCCCTCTACCATCATATAATTCAATTAACTTGTTAAATACCTCATCTATTCTCCCCAATTTCATCCCTCCAATATTTTACTTAATTAAAATATTATGTTGATTTTTTACATATTATATGTTAACATTTACAAAAACTTTATTTTTGTATTATTTTAATATTTTTATAAATATTTTATTATAGAGGACTTAATATGAATGATAATATTTCACTTGATAAAATTAAATATCTATGCAACTTAACATTTAATACTTTTAACACTTCTGTATGTTATATTTCTAATAAAAATAACATACTATATTCTGTTAAAAATATGTCATCAACGGATATATCAATAGATTTTGATAATTTATTTATCAAGTTATCTATGAGTTATTGTACTTTAAATATTCCAATACTAGTTACCACTAAACATGATTTTAAATTTATAATAATTAACTTAATCTTTAAAGAGTATGTAGGTTCTATAGTTATTGGGCCGATTTTAAGCAGTCCTATAGATAAAAATTATATCTATAACAATAACTATATTTCAAATATTGATAAGAATCTTATATATAAGTATTATAGCGAGATTCCAGTTATAGAAATATCAACTATATTAAATTGGATTAGTCTACTTTTTTTCTCTATTTACAACAGTCCCATGTATAATGATTATATTTTAAAGGATGATAACTCCTATTTGGACATTAATTTCAAAGTAAAAAATACATATAAAACTTTATTAACTACAAATAGACAAAATACTACTCATCATCATAGCAACAAGCTTATAAGATGTATTTATAATGATATAAAAACTGGAAACATAGATAAGCTCTTATTAGATTTAAAATCTAAACCTGATGGTGAATTAGGTACTGTTGTCAAAAGTAATGACCTAAGAAACCGAAAAAACTTAATTATAGCACTAATAACCTTATGCACTCAGGCATCTATTGATGGTGGTGTATCATGTGAGGATGCTTTTACCCTTAGTGATTCATTCATTCAAAATATTGAAGAAATTAATAATATTAGTTCTTTTATTACCATAGAAAGTAAAATCCCTATAGCCTTTGCAGCAAAAGTAAAAGAAGTACAAAAATTTAACTACTCTAAAATTACTTATACTTGCATAGACATAATTTTGAAACATCTATACGAAGATATTTCACTTTTAAAAATTAGTAAAATGTTAAATCTATCTCCCCCTTATATATCTTCAAAATTCAAAAAGGAGGTGAAAATTAGCTTAAGCGAATACATATTAAAATGTAAAATTGACGAAGCTAAATATCTTTTAACTCATACTAACTATTCTATATTAGAAGTTTCAACTTTATTATGTTTTCACGATCAAAGTTACTTTACTAAAACATTTAAGAGATTCACAGGTATAACACCTAAAAAATATACCTCTAAGACATCTATATAAAATAAAAAAATCTCCAGCAAGCAAGCTGAAGATTTTTTATTTTATATTTTTATTAATAATGCTAATGTTCCTACAACTATCAGTCCTAATCCAATTACAGATTTTTTAGAAAGCTTTTCTTTTAAAAAGATATATGCAAAACCTACAGTTACTAATATGCTTAGTTTATCAATCGGTACGACTACACTAGCCAGTCCATCTTGTAAAGCTTTATAATAACATAGCCATGAAGCTCCTGTTGCTAGACCTGATAATACTATAAACGCCAAGCTTCTTCTATCTATATTTTTCACTTCATGTTGTTTCTTAGTTATAAATACTATAATCCAAGACATAATTAAAACTACAATCGTTCTTATAGCAGTACCTAAATTTGATTCAACATTATCTATTCCTATTTTAGCAAGAATAGATGTTAATGATGCAAATATAGCTGAAAGTGATGCATATAATAACCAAGCTTTATTTTTAATTCCTTTTATTTGCTTATTATCTTCTACATTTACAGTTTTCTTTTGAATCATCAAATATGTTCCTATTCCTATCCCTATCATTCCTAGTATCATATTTATAGTAATCTGCTCTCCTAAAATAATAAATGCCAATATCATCGTTAAAATTGTACTTGATTTATCAACCGCAACAACTTTATTTACATCTCCTATTTGTAATGCTTTAAAATAACAAAGCCATGATGCTCCTGTTGCCAGACCTGAAAGTATTAAAAAAACATAACTTTTTATACTTATATCATTTACCGTCCACTGAGATCCTACTACAAATACCATCATCCATGAAAAAACTAATACCACTATTGTTCTTATGGCTGTAGCAACATGAGAATCAACATCTTTTATTCCCATCTTAGCTAAGATGGATGTAGTTCCTGCAAATACTGCTGAAGCAAAGGCATATAAAACCCACATAAACTTTCTCCTTATAATCTAATTATTAAATCATATTTATACCCTATGGATATAATTCCAATTATTTATAAACATCCACTATTATATACTTTTATACTAATTTATTCTATATATTATAAACTTATATTCTTATCGTAAATATACTTTAATTGCCTTTATAGATAAAATTGCAAAAACTTTATAAAATTTCATTAATAAATTAGTTGCAATTGCAACTAATTTAGCATTATAATATATCAAGCAAAGCAAATTAAGAAAGGATTATTTTATGAACAATAAAAACGATGAATATTTTGGTAAATATATATCAATTCTACACCGTCAAGCTAATGTTTTTTATTCAAAAGAATTTAATAAATTTGGTATTGGTTCTGGTCAATACATGTTTATGATCCATTTGTATAGAAATGACGGTATTAGTCAAGAAGAACTTTCAGATATTATTAACATAGATAAAGGAACTACAGCTAAAGCCATAAAAAAACTCGAAGAACTTGGTTATATAGAAAGAAATAAAGATTCTGAAGATAAAAGAATAAATAGAATCTATTTAACAAATAAAGCTTTAGAAATTAAAGAAGAATTCCTAGAGAGTTTAATGAAGTGGGAAGATATGCTTACTTCGGACTTAAGTGATGAAGAAATTCTTTATGGATTAAAAATATTAAATAAATTAACTAATAATGTTTCAAAAAAACTAGGAGGTAATAAATGAGTAATCAAAAATATTTAGCAGAAGAATCTATTGGAAAGTTACTTCTAAAATATTCTATTCCTGCAATTATAGGAATGCTAGTAAATGCTTTATATAATATCGTTGATAGGATGTTTATTGGACGAATTCCTGAGGTCGGTTCTTTAGCTTTAACTGGTGTAGGTATTACAATGCCTATTATGTCAATTCTTTTAGCATTTGGTATGCTTATCGGTATAGGATCAACAGCTAATATATCTTTAAATCTTGGGCGTGGGAAAAAAGATGTTGCTGAAAAATTAATTGGTAGTGCAGTTACTTTAAGTTTAATAGTTGGTATTGCAATAACTGCCATAGGACTTATCTTTATAAATCCTATATTAAATATATTTGGTGCAAGTAGCAATACTTTATTCTATGCTAAAGAATATATAACAGTAATTCTAGTTGGCTCTACTTTTAATATTCTTTCTTTCGCTCTAAATAGTACAGTAAGAGCTGATGGTAATCCTAAAATGGCATCATTCACTATGATTGTTGGATGTCTTACCAACGTTGTGTTAGATTATGTTTTTGTATTTATGTTCAATATGGGAATCAAAGGTGCTGCTTTTGCAACTGTTATTTCACAAGCACTTACATTCTTTATTATTTTATATTATTACACAAAAGGTAAATCTAATTTAAAGTTAAAAATACCAAACCTTAAACTTCAAAAAAGTTTGATTATGATGACATTTGCTATAGGAATCGCTCCTTTCGCTACTCAAATAGCAAACAGCTTAGTACAAGTTGTAGCAAATAATGCTCTAAAAACTTATGGAAATGACTTAGCTATCGGTGCAATGACAGTTATTAGTTCTTTAAACATGGTATTTATGATGCCTATATTCGGTATAAATCAAGGTTGCCAACCAATAATAGGTTTTAATTACGGAGCAAGAAAATTCGAAAGAGCTAAAAAAACATTTATATATGCTACTATAGCTGCAACAATAATTTGTTCTATTGGAGGAATATTAATTCAATTATTCCCTCAACTTTCAATAAGTATATTTAATAATGATGCTGAACTTACTGGACTAGCTGTTAAAGGCTTAAGAATTTATTTACTTATGATGCCTATCGTAGGAATTAATATAGTAGCAACAAGTTACTATCAATCTGTTGGTAAGGCTAAAATGTCTATGTTTGTAAGTTTATTAAGACAAGTTATTCTTTTAATTCCATTCACACTAATATTACCTAAATTCATGGGATTAGATGGAGTATGGGCTGCCGGTGCTTGTGCTGACCTATTATCTGTAGTTATTACAATAATATTAATAGCTAAAGAATTTAAATCATTAAATAAACTTACTATTAAAGAAAATTCACAAGCTACTTTAGATGTAGTTATTAATTAAGCAAAAGCCTTCAGCATTAATATTTGCTGAAGGCTTTTCAATATTTATTAAAAATGAAATTTTTATGGCTAAATTTATTTTATCTTAATTTAACTACTCTTTATCTTTTTTAGAAATAAAATAAATAATAGTAAATCCAATTATTAATGCCAATATTGAATATATAAAATTAATATTAGTCGATTCACTAGGATATATAGCTATTATTGACCCTACAACAAAACCTAGTATCATCATATAAGTTTTTCCAGGATATTTTTTTATTAATTTTTCAATAATCTTTGTAGTTAGTACAACTCCTATTAACACTCCTATTCCCACAGGAATTAAAAATTTAATATTAAATGTATTAATTGCATCTAAAGTTACATCATATAATCCTAAAATTAACAATATAAAAGACCCACTAATTCCTGGCAATATAAGTGCTACTGCAATTATTATACCTGCCAAAACTAATAAACCCATATTAAATATTCCTGTACTTTCTATGGCTATGCTAGCAACCTCATTACTACCTGATAAAGACAAAGCTAAAACAAAACCAACAATTAAAAATATATAATTGAAATTACTCTTTTCTATAGATATTGCTTTTCTATATAGAGTTGGTATTCCTCCAAGGATTACTCCAATAAAGAAAAAAGCCATTAAGGTTGGAAACTTATCTAAAGCTTTATCAATTATCCTACTAAAAGCTAGTACTCCTACAATTCCACCTAAAGCTAGTTGAAATATTAACTTACTATGTTTTCTCCAGTCCTCAAAAAACGAACCTACTGCATGAATTAAATCATCATATACATTTAATATTATAGCCATTGTTCCTCCACTAACTCCTGGAACCATTGTAGCTACGCTTATAGCAATCCCTTTAAAAAAATTAATTATCCAATTCATATTCTTCTCTCCTAATTTGCTATATAAAAATAATGGATATATCTTTTATTAAAATATATCCACTTCTATAAAATTAAATCATTAGTCTTACATAACTCAAATCTTTTTAGATTTGTATTTATTTCTTCATTAATCCTAATTACAAAGTACTAGAAGCCTAATTTACATTTATTTTACTTAACACTTTTAACATTAAATTCTTCAAATCTATATTTTTGTCCTGTTGGGTTTACCTTACCTTCGGGTACTTCTTCTACAAACATACCATAAGGTCTTACAAATAAACCACATTCTCCATAAAGAGCTCTATAAAGAACCATCGTTTCTTGAGTTTCTGAATGTTTCACAAAGTCTTCAACTAAATATAAGTCTCCCTTAAAATGTCTAAATATTTTACCTTTAGAATTAGTTATATCTCTCATCTTTTTCTCCTTTTGTTATATACTAAATATTCTTTATATAATTTTATCTTAGTAAAAAAATATATTCAAATATAACTCTATAATAAAATACATTTTTATAATTATACTTATAAAGTTATCTTTATAGAATTTAAATTCTAAAATAACTAATGACAAGGTTAGATTGAACTGTGGTCAATTTACTACTTGTCATTATTAGCATTTTAATAAATATATTTAATTAGTAACAGTTTCCTTTATTCTTATATCTTCTATTAATTTACTTTCTTTATATATAAAATATTTTTCATGTATTCTCATAAAGTAATCTCCACAGATATATAATGGATATAATAACCAAAGCATTACTATATTAACATCGAAACTAAACTTTGACCATATAGTAAGAACTGCTATAAATGTGCATATTACACTTACTGATACTATATATATTAATTCTTTTATATCTTTTATCTTATTAACATTTAAATTTATTACAAATAATATTATTGTTAAAATTGAATATAATACACTCATAATTAAATTTTCTATATTATAGATATCTATACCGTATTTCTTCATATAAAGTACATATTGTAATTTTTCTATATTTTCTTTCCACATCTTACTCCAAAAATCAAAATCTGACCATTTGTTAGGAATCATATCCAGTGGAATAGAGATATTTAATTTTGTAACTTTAAAGAATATAAATATACTTATTATTGCCATGGAAATATATATTATCTTTAACACCGGTTTTCTCTTAGCCTTGAAAAAATGTGTTATAATTTTAATTAATATTAAAACTAAAGCTATTATAGGAAATACCATTGCAAATACCTTCGCAAAATTATGATATATACCACCACTTATTGCCATCTCTTGAATTCCAAACTGCGTCTTAAATTCTTCTATTTTATTTAATGTCATATCAGTTCCATCAATAGTTAACCCATCTAAAACATCTCTATCATCATCCAATAATTGAACAATAATATTAGATTTTGTACTATCATGAATACCTCTTACTATTAATTGTCTCTCTCCATAAGTTATTTCCTTACCAATAGAATGTGTACTTCCAAAAAGTTTATAAGATGTTTCGGTATCTATTAAACAACCATCTTTATCATCTTGAAATAATAGTGCTCCATCAAATAATAAGGACGAGTTTCCCCTTATAGCTAATACCTTAAGATCACTTGCAGTTCTATTCAAGTCTGTATTAGTAGCTGATTGTAATGATTTTTCAGTCCAACCAACTACAGATATATCACTTTTACTTTCTTCAATATTTTTTACTATATCTGCATTAATATTTCCATTTTCAAAATAAAAGTTTATTGTATCATTATCTCTTTCAATATTATTTGCATATCCTAAAGTAATTCCCCAGCACATAACTAAAGCAAAAATAAGGATTACCTTAATTATATGCTTTACTTGCCTTATCATTCAGTCTCCAGGCGAACTCTATCGCCATCTTCAACAGTTTTATTACTACTTATTATTACTTGTTCTCCTCTTGAGAATGTACCTTCTTTTAAAGCTGCAAATTCGTTATCTTTCTTTTCAATTTGAACTTCATACTTTTTTGCTACCTTTTCAGTACCAAGTACTGTTTCTTTTTCACTTACAGCTAAGACATAATAACTATTATTATCTCCTTGTCTTAATGCTGCTAAAGGAACACATGTAGAGTACTTTTTAGATTGACTTGAAATGATTATTTCTCCCATATCATCTATTTCACCTGTACCTGCTGGTAAAACAACTGTTACATTTAAATAATCTGGACTTTCCTCACTCTTTGAAATTGCTTCTATTGTTAGATTTTCAACGTAATTTCCACTATTTAATTTAAGAGCTACAGTTTGTCCTTGTTTTACTAAAGTTCTCTTGCTAGATTCGATTTGTCCAACAAACTTATATCCACTTTCTTTATCTGCTATTGAGATTATAGCATCAGATGTAACTCCACCATTTTGAGCAAATACACTTGTAACAATTCCTTCTTTTGGAGATGTTACTTTTCCATTAGCATCTAATAGTGGTTGTATTTTTTCTAATTCTGCGTAATAGTCATCTAATTTTAATGAATCCTTAACATCTTGTAGGTTACGATCTAAATCTAATGTGTCATTAGCGTCTTCTACTGCTGATGAATACATTGCCTTCTTGCTTTCATAATCAGCCTTTAAACTCTCTTCTACTGCTGGATCTCTTACCGGTCCTTCTTCATTAACTCCATCTCCTGATGCCTCTGGAAGTTGTCTGTATTCATCTAATTCCTTCTTTGCTTTATTCATCTCTTCTAAAGACTTTGCTACATTACTATTTTTAGAAGATATAGCTCTATTGTAATCTTCCTTAGCTCTAGCTAAAGTTTTTTCATCTCTAGAAATATTTTCGTTTATATCATCTATCTTTTTTTGTAAATCTTCAGTATCCAATTCAACTAAAACATCACCTGCTTTAATTAACGCTCCAACACTTACATTTACATATTCGATTTTTAATCCTTCAATTGTAGATATTTTTTCTTCTCTATTTTTAACTACTCTTCCAGAAGCCTTAACTTCATCAACCATTGTTTTTACCTTTGGCTTTTCTGTTTTGATAACAGGAATTGTTAAAGAATCTGCAAATCTTGATAACATAGTACATCCTATCATAATTAATAAAAATGCACCTAAGTACTTAACTGCTTTCTTCTGTATCGTATCTTTTCCTTTTTTAACATATTCGAAATTTATAATTTTCTTTATTTTTTGTTTCATACTCATAACTCATCATTCCTTTACTGCTGATGCTGCAATACCTTGCTCTAAATAACTTTGACCTGCAAAGAATACTATTATAGCTGCTATTAATGTAACAGCTGATGCCGTAAATGCTATATCTGCATTTTCTAATGTTATATTAGGCAGATAAATTGATAACGGCCATAAACTCTTATCTTTTAAGAATGTTAATGGTTGTTCTATTAAATTCCAAAGTTCTAAGAATTGTAAGATTACTGCCGACATTATTCCTGGCATACCTAACGGAATTCCTATTTTAAAAAATATCTTTAATTCACTTGCCCCATCTATTCTCGCTGACTCAATAATAGCCTCAGGTATATTACAGAAAAATCTATACATTATAAAAACTGAGAACGTTGAAAAAATAGCAGGTAATATAATACTCCAGTGTGTATCTAATAATTTAAAAGAATCTAAAACTAAGTAACTTGATAGCATAGTAACTTGAAATGGCATTAACATTACTACTATGTATAAAGTAAATAATATTTTCTTAAATCTAAAGTTGTATCTTGCAAATCCCCAAGCTGCCGCTATTCCTACAATAAGTTGTCCAGCAATTGATAAAAACACTATCTTTACTGAATTCCAGAACATCACGAAAAATTGTGGTGTATCTAATAATAGCTCAACATAAGACCTTATAGTTGGATATTTCGGTAATAACCCCCAACTAACAAAGTCTTTTCCCTTGCCCAGCACTGGAGCAAGGTGTCCTGTTAACTCTGCTTTCCCCATGAAAGAGCCTGCTATTAAAAAGATAACTGGAAAACACATAAATAAAGATAATATAACTAATATAAGAAATATAATTTTTCTTTTCATTTTAGCAATCTCCTCTCTAATCTTGATTTTCCCATGCCCTCTGTAAAAGCATAATTAATCCAAAGATTATTACTGCAATTACTACAGAGGCTGCAGCCATCTTTCCAAATGACATCTCTCTAAACCAGTTATTAAATAAATGTTGTAATAAATACATACTCTTATCTGGATAATCTCCAGCTACTAAATAAGCCTCTCTAAATACTTTAAAAGAGTTAAGTAAAGATAAAACAGCTATTGTATATAATGTAGGTTTTAAGCAAGGTAATGTTATTTTAGTGAAACATTTTAATTCTCCTGCTCCATCAACTTTAGCTGATTCATAAATCTCTTTTGATATAGCATTTAAACCTGCTAACCATAGTATTATTGTATATCCAAGATTTTTCCATATATAACTAAATACGAGTACCCAGAAAGCATATCCAGTATTCATCCAATCTTGGCCTACAATATTAAAATTATTTAATACTCCACTTAATACTCCTTGTTCATGAAAAACTATATTCCATATAAGTACTACAGATGCTATTGGTACAGCCATAGGTATTAAAAAAGCAGTTCTTAAAATTTGAGAAGCTTGTACAAATCTATTTAAGAATACTGCTATAGCTAAAGATATTGCTAGCAATAATGGTATACATACTAGCACAAACTTTATTGTATTTTGCGACGCTAATTTAAAAGCCGCATTTGAAAATATATCATAATAATTTTCTAACCCTGAAAATTCTCTTGAAATTGCACTTTGAAAAGATCTAATAAACACATCTAAGAAAGGAAGCAGTGTAAACACTGCTACCCCTATTAGACTTGGTAAAATAAAATATAATGGTGCTTTATTTATCTTTTTCTTTCTTTTTACCTTTTCCATATTACTCCGCCAAATATAAATCTAAATTATCTACTATTGTATTAATAGCATCATCTAAACTACTATTTCCTAAAGCATATGCTTCAAATTGTTTAGCTACTTCAGTCAATAACACTCTATTAACTGTTCCAGCTACATTTAAACTTTCTATTTCACCTATTAATCTATTAATATCTTCTTCATTTGGCAGGTATTGTTTAACCTCATGCATAGTTCCATCTTCATCTTGCCATCCCATTGTTCCACCAAAGTAATGTTGAGTTTCCTCATCAAATTCTGGTTGCCACTCTTCATCTATTGCAAATTCTTTTTTCAAACTTTCCTTATTTACTGTTATTCCTTGTCCATAATATCTTGTTTGAGATTTTTCATTAAATAATTCTTTAATAAATTCTTTTGCTTCCTCTTTATTTTTAGCTTTAGAATTTACTCCTAAAAGATCAATAGGCATAAATACTTTTTCATCGCCTCTTGCTAACATCTTATAATCTAAATCTTTATTATTTATCAATGCAGTAATTAAAGATTGATATCCCCATGATGAATCTAATCCACCATAAATTAATGAACCAGCATTATTTCCATCCATTAATAATGAATCTGCATAAACCGAAGGCATTAAGTAATTATTAATCTCGTATACGCTCCAGATTCCTTCGTTAGGGTCTACAAAATCTTCTCCATCGCCTTCTTCAAAGTCTTCATCTTCAATAATTTCCTCTTTATCAGGAATTTCTTCACCTTGGAATTTATCATTCCATATCGCTTCCATCTTTTCATAATATCTCTTCATATTTTCATCAACAACAGTATATAATTCTTTAGATTTTTCAAAGAAATTATTTAATGCATCAACATTTATAGTTTTATCGCTATTTAACCAATCATTTCCATATAAATAATATAATGAATAAACTAAAGTCTTAGGAGAATAGTAATCATTAAATATTCTCTTATCAGGATTTTCTTTTCCTAACTTTTTAGCTAATTCTACAAATGAATCTAAATCTGAAACTGATTCTATAACATCTTTGTTTCCAACTAACATTGGGAATTTAACTTTAGTTGGGAATTGATATATCTTTCCATCAACAGTATACGCATCCGCTATGTTTTTAAATAATAAATCTTGATTTGTATATTCTGATATAACATCGCTTATATCTTCTAAAAGCCCTTTTTCTATATAAGACTCTACTGGTAGCCCATCTAGTAATATAACATCTGGACCATTTCCAGCAGCAATTTCAGTATTTAAAGTTTTAAGTGCATCTGACTCAGTAATTCCTTCTTCTCCCCAAGACATACCAATTTCATATTTAACATAAATATCTGGATTCGCTTTTGCATAAGAAGAAACAGCTTGTCTCACTTGATCATTTTCTAACAATGAATATACTCTTAATTGTTTATCAGGAACAGATGGAATATTAGCATCATATGCAAAATTAATAATAGCTGTTCCTCCATTGCTCCAATCGTTAAATGCAGTTAAAAATTCATTATTATCCTTTTCAACAAAAGATATTAAATACATTTCTGTATCACCAAAAGAACTTAATGCTCCATCTATAAGTTGTTTAGTCTTCTTTTCTGATAAATCATATTCATATAAACCTAATGTAGTATAGTAATATAATTTAGTTTTACTTCCTGAGTTTATAAATGTTGGATAATACTGAACAGTATCTCCTAAAACTTCTTTTTCTAACTCCTCTAAGTTACCCTTTTCATCTCCAGTGTTAATATCAAATTCTACTATAGTTGAAAATCCATATATGATAAGCGAATCTCCTACTATTGAATAATCATTAAAATAATCTTCAAAGAAATACTCATTTTTTACTTCAAAAGTAGTTCCATCTAATTGAACTACTGAATCACCCTTACCAGTTGAATAGAATATATCTCCATTTGAAGCTGCTTTAAATTGTGGTTGTCCATACCACATTCCATCTTCTGCCTCTTCTTGTTGTATTTCTATTTCTTCAAAAGTTCCATCTTGATTTACTATAGCATATTTATATTCTGGTTCTTTCCATTCTTCTTTATCTAGTATTTCTGTACTTTCATCTTCAGCAATATTACCATTTTCATCAACTTCTGGTTCTACCCATGGTTCCATAAAGTAATATCCTATAAGTATTCTTCCGTCACTTAATACAGTAGAATTCATAATTGAAGTTTCCATACCATCTTGTTTTGGTAAATCTATAATAGTTTCACTCCAAGTTTGTCCACCATCCTCTGAAATAAAACTGGATAATCTTACTTCAGTATCATAAGTTTGGCCTACCATTGCAATTCTACCGTCATCTAGTTTAGTCATGTTTTGAATATATGAATCTATTGGAGATTCATATCTCTCTTCAACATACCTTCCCATCTCTGACTTTTTAGTACCACCATCAGAACATCCAACTGCTGATACCATTAAAGTAAGAGACATAGCCATAGAGAATAATCTTTTTAATTTACCACCCATAAATTCCTCCATAATTTGTTATATTTAATATTATATTTTTTACTTTTTATCTTATAATATCACTATTTGTTATTATATACCATTTAAATAACCTTAAAATTTTATTACAATTTGGTTACAATTTATTTTCATTTATACCAAATGTCTACTCCTATCATCAAATTTATAATTTCAACTATCAAAGTTAAAATTTGGAGCTTCACTTATTAGACTATTTATTTGTAAAAAAGTTCCCTAATTTTTTTATACTACTTAACTATTTTTTACACATACAAAAAAGCCAGCTCTCGCTGACTTTTTTAAACTATCCATTTTTTATTTCCGGTAAATGAGACATTTAACCATTTATTATATTTTATATGCTTTATAGCATCATTTATTTCTTCTCTTACACTGTCCATTTGGTCTAAGGTCTTTAACTTACTATTTTGATTATAGACAAAATCTATTTCTATTCTAAGTTCTCTACCTATTTTAGAAACTCTAGCAATTGATTCTTCAAATTTATACTCTTCCTCAATTTCTTTTACTAGTACATATATATCATCATTAATTTCATCATCAGCCTTAACAGATATAATCTCTTTAAAACTTTCTATAAAAGTCTTTATAGGTAATCTTAAGAAAATTATTGATACTATTAAAGTCATAGTTGGATCTATATATGGATTTAAGAAACTTAAGGTAGTTTTAGATAAAACTATTGCAACTAAAAACCCAATTAATACTGCTGCACTTAAAGCTGTATCCATAAACCATTGATTACTCTCAGCTTTTATTAATTCAGAAGATAACTTTTTCTCTTTCTTCTTCATATATAAAGTGATTATGCCACAACCAACAACCGAAATAATGGAATAAACTATAGCTAGTCCAAATTCTATGTTGTTGCCTCCATTAAACATTATCTTTACTGCATCTATAAGAGTATATAAACACATTATAAGTATAACTAAAGATTTAATTGAAATAACTAATGGTTCTAAAATATGTTTTCCAAAAGGAAACTTCTCTACATCATTTTTAGACATAAAATTACTTATAAATAAGGATAACATAGATAATAACAAACTGATAAATGAATATAATCCATCGAATATAATCATTTCAGAATCTATCGCTCATCCCCATGCAATACCAAATAGTGCAAAGAATAATGCACCTAAAACGGATAATTTTAATATTTTGTTTTCTATTTTCATTATCTTCACCTACTCCTTAAAATATTTTTGCTTAATATCATAATACTAGAATAAATTCTATATTGTAATGATTAAAATGCTCAAAAAATACTACTAATATATTTAATTTTAAATTCCTCAAATTTTACTTACAGCATAAATGTACTTTAGAAAATATTGTTATATTTTTAACATAAAGCTGAATATTCAGAATATTTCCGATATTGTAAATATATTTATAATTTAATTTCCTATTGAAACATTCTTTATTTGATGATAGAATCATATATGAATTTACTATTAATTAAGAATTATTATTGACATCGTTTTAACAAACTAAATTTATATATAGAAAAATCGGAGGTATAAGCAATGAGACAAGAATGGACAGGCTTTAATAAAGGCCAATGGCAAAAAAGCGTTGACGTAAGAAACTTTATCCAAACTAACTACACTGCTTACGAAGGAGATGACAGTTTCTTAGCTGGTGCAACTGAAGCCACTAAAAAACTTTGGGCAGAAGTTAGTGAACTTTTCAAAAAAGAAAGAGAAAATGGTGGAGTTTTAGATTTAGATACTGAAACTATATCAGGAATAAATGAATATAAAGCTGGTTATATAGATCAAGCTTTCGAAAAAATAGTTGGTGTTCAAACTGACGCTCCATTAAAAAGAGCTGTTATGCCTTATGGTGGTATAAGAATGGCTGAAAGTGCTGCTAAAGCATACGGATATGAAGTTAGCCCAAGAATATCTGAAATATTTAGCAAATATAGAAAAACTCATAACCAAGGTGTTTTCGATGCTTATACTACAGAAATGAGATTAGCTAGAAAATCAGGTGTTATCACTGGTCTTCCAGATGCTTACGGAAGAGGAAGAATCATAGGTGACTATAGAAGAGTTGCTCTATACGGTGTAGACAGATTAATACAAGATAAAGAACAACAAAAATTAAGCTTAGAAGTTAAGACTATAGATGAAGAAGTTATCAGATTAAGAGAAGAATTATCTGACCAAATAGCTGCTTTAAAAGAATTAAAAGGATTAGCTGCAACTTACGGATTTGATATATCAGCTCCAGCTACAAATGCTAAAGAAGCTATCCAATGGTTATACTTTGGATTCTTAGGTGCTATAAAAGACCAAAATGGTGCTGCTATGTCACTTGGTAGAACTTCTACATTCTTAGATATATATATAGAAAGAGACTTAAGAAACGGTGTTATCACTGAAGAAGAAGCTCAAGAATTAATGGACCACTTCGTAATGAAGTTAAGATTAGTTAAGTTCTTAAGAACTCCAGAATACAACGATTTATTCTCAGGAGATCCAACTTGGGTTACTGAATCAATCGGTGGTATGGGATTAGATGGAAGAACTTTAGTTACTAAGAACTCATTCAGAGTACTTAACACACTTTACACTTTAGGGCCATCACCAGAACCAAACTTAACAGTTTTATGGTCAACTAGATTACCTCAAGGATTCAAAGATTTCTGTTCTAAGGTATCTATTGATACATCATCAGTTCAATACGAAAATGATGACTTAATGGCTCCATACTGGGGAGATGACTATGCTATCGCTTGTTGTGTATCTGCAATGAGAGTTGGTAAGCAAATGCAATTCTTCGGTGCTAGAGTTAACTTAGCTAAGACTTTACTTTACGCTATAAACGGTGGTAGAGATGAAAAGTCTGGTGTTCAAGTTGGACCAAAGACTATTCCACTAACTGATGAATACTTAGATTACAATGAAGTAATGGATAGATTTGAAACAATGACAGATTGGTTAGCTAACCTTTATGTTAATACTTTAAATGTTATTCACTACATGCATGATAAATATTCATATGAAAAATTACAAATGGCTTTACATGATAGAGATGTATTCAGAACAATGGCTTGTGGTATAGCTGGACTTTCAGTTTGTGCTGACTCATTATCTGCTATAAAATACGCTAAAGTTAAGCCAATAAGAAATGAAGAAGGAATAGCTGTAGACTTCGAAGTTGAAGGTGACTTCCCTAAATACGGAAATGATGATGATAGAGTTGATGAAATTGCTGCATGGTTAGTTGAGTCTATGATGAACAAAATCAGACAAAACAAAACTTACAGAAATGCTACACATACTCAATCAGTATTAACAATTACATCAAACGTTGTTTACGGTAAGAAGACTGGTACAACTCCATGTGGAAGAAAAGCAGGAGAACCATTTGCACCAGGAGCTAACCCAATGCACGGAAGAGATAACAGTGGTTCTTTAGCATCATTAAACTCTGTTGCTAAGATTCCATATGAACATTCTCAAGACGGTGTTTCTAATACATTCTCAATCATTCCTGATGCTTTAGGAAAGACTGCTGAAGGTAGAATCACTAACTTAGGTGCTATGATGGATGGATACTTCTCTCAAGGAGCTCAACACTTAAACGTAAATGTATTTGATAGAGAAACTCTATTAGATGCTATGGAGCACCCAGAAGAATACCCACAATTAACAATCAGAGTATCTGGATACGCTGTTAACTTCATCAAATTAACTAGAGAACAACAATTAGATGTTATAAACAGAACATTCCATAAATCAATGTAATTAAATATGTATTAAAGGAGCTATTATAAAATAGCTCCTTTATCTATATCTTATAATTATGAAGATTAATGATATTTCTCCTATCAACAAATCCTATATTAAACCATGGAAATTCTTTCTTCATACCCTCTATTCCATTTGATAATAATCTTACATATGGGTCATATATATATACCAATATATTCTCGTCATCTATATGATAAAATGAACATAAATCGAATTCTCTAGGTCCTAATATTACTACACTTGAGAAGTGATAAAATATTAATGGTGTTTCATTTATATAAACATTATTATATCTCTTTGAAACTTTATAATTTTTTATATTCCAAAATGCAACATTAGCTCCAATAGAATTGACTACATGTACATTTTTAAATATATCTACCCAATCTTCAACATACCGTTGATCACCAAAGGTTTTATCAACCGTATCATACTCCATAGTACACTTCTTTAAACATCTGTCTCCCCATAATCTTACTGCTACCCTTGCTTCATTATTATTTCTAAATCCTACAAATCCTGTATTATATATTCCACTTAATTCATAATAATGTTTAAATTCTTCTGAATTTCTATGATGAGTTAAGAAAATTGAAGCATTAGGATTTTCATCGAATACATTATCTATATTTGAAAAGAAGAATAAATCCGCATCAACATGTGCATAGTATTTAGCTTTATCATACTGATTCATAATATAATATAAAAATATAGGTTTTAATGTCCAACAATATTCATGAAAAGATCTATTTGATTTAGCTTTTAATAATTCAAAATTATTATCTTCTAAATACTTTATTGGAATTAATATAATATCTTTAAAACCTATCTTTTTTAATATTGCATATACCGACTCATTCATACATAAAATGAATAACTTAAAACTTTTGCAATACTGACGTAAAGAAATATACATAGGTATAGCTTTGAATAAATGTTGCTCTGATAAGATCATACTGAAATGATATTTCTCCAATGTCTTTTCCTCCTTTCTATTAACTATTTACAAACCATACTAAATC
Source organism: Clostridium sp. NSJ-145 (assembly GCF_021044725.1). Taxonomy (NCBI): domain Bacteria; kingdom Bacillati; phylum Bacillota; class Clostridia; order Eubacteriales; family Clostridiaceae; genus Clostridium; species Clostridium sp. NSJ-145. Next base: position 37,824 of record NZ_JAJNOS010000010.1, on the reverse strand, counting down.
CTGTATATATCTCTTATTAATGCTAGCATTGCTTCTGTAAAATATTTAATTCCAAACTTATCTCTTAAATATTTTAATTCCATTATTAATTCTTCTAGGTTTATATAAATATTAGGCATAATACTATATCTATCTTTAACTCCTTCTACAAAGAAGCGTTTTCTGCAAGTTTGAATTAGTTCTAAAAATATCTCTAATAATCTCCTAAACGAAGTAACTGGAAGCATATTATTTATATCAATTACTAATTCGTTAATAGTACTTCCATCAATAGAGGTTACATATGATACACAAACTAATATTACATCTAAGAAATATACATTATTATATTTACTACATATATAATTCACATTATCATGAGCTTCGCTTATTCTTATATTACTTGGATGTTCCTGATGAACATTTAAAATATCTTTATCAAATACAAATTTACTTCCAGATTTATATAGTCGTATACCTAAATCATAATCTTCATACCCATAACCAACTATACTTTCATCAAACATACCAACCTGTATAACTCTACTTCTTTCTACAGAAACGTTATTAGTTATGAAAAATCTCCATGGTAAAGCATAGTCTCTAAAATTATCTCCGTATCTATCTAATATACCTTTTAAAATTTTCATAAAATCTGTATCTAAATTATAAATATAATTTAAATAACTTCTATCTACTATAGATTCACTACTTATTAATGGTTGCTTGTCCATCTTAATATCATCTATATCCATTCCATATATAGGTAATATATCATCTTTATAATTCAAACCAGCTTTCTCTAATTCTTTATAATAAAAAGTATTTATTCGCTTCCATGGAACACCACATACAACTATATTTCCTTCTTCATGGTGCTTTAAATGTCTGGTTATGAAATCTATAGGTGCTAACATATCACTATCGTGAAATATTAATATATCTCCTTCTGCTCTTTTTACCCCTTCATTTCTACCATGTGCAATTCCTTTATTCTCCTTTACTCTTACAAACTTAAGAGGATATTTAGATTCAAACTCCTTTAACATCTCTATTGTGTTATCATTAGATCCGTTATCAACTACAACTACTTCAAAAGTATCATAGTCACAATCTTGATTATTTAAAGTTATTAAATTATAATATAACCTTTCTCTCGAGTTGTAAGATGGAATTATGACGCTCACTCTCATAAAATCTATCTCCTTATACCTTATTAGTTAATTATCTTCAACTTCAGCTACTGTTTTATACTCTATAAATGTTGGATCAATCTTTTCAACTTCATCAATAAGATTAGTTAATAGCTTTCTATATATTTCATATATAAAAGGTTGATTTATTCTATCTTCTTCGTGAATTTGTCTTATATCATTCTTATTAACTATTCTAAAACCACTAAAGTGATAGAAAATCAATTTATCATTATTTACCATTATATTGTTATCTTTAACACTAAATCTATATTTCGGATAATTCCAATGTCCAATATTTATACCTGGTGTTGTAATCTCTTCAACATCTTTAAATAGGAATGGCATATCCTCAAGATATTTCTGGTCCCCAAACTTATTATCTTCCGGATTTGCCGTGCAACTTTCAATACACTTCTTATCCCACCACTTTACACACTCTATGCCATTTATATCGTTTTTAAAACTAATAAATCCTGAGTTATACTTACCAGTAAGATACTGCATATATTGATTAAATTCCTTAGAATACATAGGCAAAAATATTTCTCCACTTGATAGTAATACAGATGCCTCAGGCTGATTCTCAAAAATTATTCTAACGTCTTGTAAAAAGAATAGGTCTGAATCTATATAAGTCACCCTTTCTATAGAGTTATCCATCTCAAAAATATATCTTATAAACCCTGGTTTTAATGTCCAACAATATTGATTCAATAATCTCTTATCCTCTAAATCTATTAAATCAGCTCTATTTAGTTGAGATATTGTAAATAATCTTAGTCTATCAAAATTAACTTTCTTTAAGAATTCATAACATTTATTATCTACACAAAGAACATATATTACGAAATCATCCAGTGTTTCATATAAAGATAAAAAGCAAGCAATACCTTGAATTAACCTTGTCTTAGAAACAACAGCACAAAAAACACTCTTTTTCATACCTATTTATCTCCTAAAAACTCTTTATACCACTTTACTGTTTTTGCTAATCCATCCTCTATTGTATACTTTGGATTCCATCCTAATATATCTCTAGCTTTCTTTGCAGATAAATATTGATGTTTTATTTCATTACTTCCTATATTTAATATTATAGGTTTTAATTCACTACCCATAATATTTAATATTTTGTCTACTAATTCTAAAACTGTTAATTGAATTTCATTACTAAAATTAAATGCTTGTCCTCCTAAATTTTGCTCCTCAATTTTTTCTGCTAAAGTAATATATGCTTCTACTGCATCTTCAACATAAAAATAATCTCTGATAAAGGTACCGTCACTTCTAATTATTGGTGCTTCTCCTTTTAATATTGATTTAATACTTTGGGGAATAATTCTATTAAAATTTAAATCTCCTCCACCATATAAATTTCCACATCTAGTTATACAAACTGGTAGCTTATAGGTTTCATAATAACTTTGAGCAATTAAATCTGCACAACTCTTTGAAACATCGTAAGGATGTTTTCCTTGTAAAGGCATACTTTCATCATATGGAAGCTTCTCTTGATCTCCATAAGCTTTGTCGCTAGATGCCACTACCACTCTTCTAATTAATGGACTTCTCCTGGATGCTTCAAGTATATTCCATGTTCCTTGAATATTAGAAATAAATGTTCCTAATGGATTCCTATTTGCAACGCCTACAATTGCTTGAGCTGCTAAATGAAAAACTGTATCTATCTCATATTCTCCTAATATTCTTTCTATTAAATAATAATCTTCTAAACTTCCTCGTACTACATTTATGGATTTATATTCATCACCACTATAAAGATTAGATTTTGGTATATCATCTCTTACCAATAAGGTTACATTAGCACCATAATCAACAAGAGCCTTAGTTAAATAGCTACCTAAAAATCCTGTTCCACCAGTTATAAAAATATTTTTATCTTTCCAAAACTTATCATTTGTACCTACCATATTTTCCACAATCTCCTTCCCTCATTCCACATTATATTTACATTATTAATATCACTTAAAGTGTCCATTGCAGTCCAAAAACCATTATGCATATAAACTGCTAACTGATTATCTGCAACTAACTTTTTCAATGGACTTTGCTCTAAAACACATGTTGAATCATTTTCTAAATAATTAAATATTTCTGGTTCGAATACAAAAAATCCACCATTTATTATTTCTTCTGTATTTTTCTTTTCCTCAAATGATTTAGCTACTCCATCTCCTACTGTTAAAATGCCATATTGACTCTTTTTATATATTCCAGTTACAGTTGCTATCCTTCCTTGCTTCTTATGAAATTTTAATAATTCCTCTATATCTATATCAGCTAAGCCATCTCCATAAGTTAACATGAATGTTTCGTTTCCAATATATTCTTTAGCTCTTTTTATTCTTCCTCCAGTCATTGTATCAATACCTGTATCAACGAAAGTTATCTTAAAGTCTTCAGGATCTGAATACACTTTTATATCTCCACTATTCATATCTAACTTAAAACTATTAGTTTTCCAGTAGTAATCCATAAAATATTCCTTTATTTTTTCCCCTTTATATCCTAATAACAAAATGAAATCATTAAATTTATAATACTGATACATTTTCATTATATGCCACAATATTGGCATACCCCCAACCTCACATAGAGGTTTAGGGGTATCCACTGTTAATTGACTCATTCTAATTCCCTTTCCACCTGCAAGTATAACAACTTTCATCTTTAGTCACTCCCTTTTTTACTATAGTTTATATTTTTCAAAATTAATTAATGATTTAGCATCTAAATATCCACAATGATCAATTTCTTCATATAGAATAATAACTATTAACACGCTCCATATTAATCCACGCGTCTCACAAAAAGTCGTTTCAGAATTTATACTAATAACACGCTTATCTTTAATAAAATTATTTATTCTATCTTCTAATTCTCTAAAATTTTTCCCATTAAATATTTTTACTTTCACTATTTTAGATTCCTTTAGCCAAATTTTTTATACTACATATTATTCCTAACTATAAATTATGTTCCATTAATTTCCTATATTTATCACATCTCATTTTGTAGCAAATAAATTTATAAATAAAAACAGTATTAACTATTTAATAAGCTAATACTGTTTTTGTTTATAATTTTTTACCATTGATTATAAAAGTCAAATTTTTTGTTAAAGAAAATCACTCCTACTCCACCTATTCCCAAGTGAGTTCCTAATACACAACCTATTTTAGTAATTACACATTTAGTATCTTCTCCAAATCTTTCTTTTATAGCTTTAACAACCGCTTCTGCAGCCTCTTCATCATCAGCATGCCCTATTCCAATAACTTGGTCAGTAAACCCATCTATTCTTTCTTCAACTATATCTAAAAGAGTATTTATAGATTTTTTCTTCCCTCTAACCTTTTTAATAACTTCCAGATAACCATTGTTTACATCTAACATAGGTTTTAAATCAAGCATTGTCCCTAGAGCAGCCTGAACCTTGTTAATTCTGCCACCTTTCATAAGCCAATTTAAATCTTCTAATATAAATACATGCTCGATATGATTAGTCATTTCATAAATATAGTTGATAATATTCTCAAAGCTTTCTTTATTTTCAATAAGCTTTATTACCTGCATAGCTATTACTCCTATACCTATGGCCCCAGCCTTTGTATCTATAACTTCTATTTTTCTTTCTGGATATCTTTCCTTAAATTCTTTTGAAATATTTTTTGCTAAATCACAAGTTCCAGATAAAACAGATGAAAACGCTAAATATATAAAATCATTACCTTCCTCACAATGTCTATCAAATGTTTCATAAATTGCTGCCGGCGATACTTGAGATGTTTTAGGTAAAATACCATTTCTCATTTCTTCATAAACCTGGTCTATCGTTATAGTTACTCTATCTAAATACTCTTTATCATTAATCATTACTCTAAGTGGTAATATATCTATGTCATATTTATCATACATTTCTTCTGGCAAATCGCAAATACTATCAACAATTAACTTAATCATATTTTTCTCCTTAAATTTAACATATAATATATAATTTTTTCCAATACAACAAGTAATATATACCTATTTTCTATTAATATAAATATTTATTTTTATTAATTAATACAATATTAAAAAAATATTTCTAAAATTTTTACTTGTTTTACTCTAAAAAGAAAAAATGAGATGTCTCTAAAATTATTTTTAAAATCATTTTAGAGACATCCCCATAATTAATAATTCACAATTCTTAATTATTTAGAATTTTCTTCCTCCACCACCATGAGAATTTCCACTACTTGATGTATGAGTTGTTGTTCTTCCTCCACTACCGCCTGAATTACCATTATTCTTAGGAATCTTTCTTCTGGTAGTATTTGTCGTTATAAATCTATCACTTCTTCTAGTAAAATTAATCGAATTTCTATCTAGGTAGTTTTCCTCTGGTAATGCTGCTGGCTTTCTATACTGCATAACTACAATTCCACATATAACTGAGCTTATTACTAACGCTATTAATAATGCAATCAGAACTCTTTTTATTTTTGCTTCAGTAGATAGTATAATATCACCATTTTCATCAACTGTATATTGATTTGATGGTATCCCCTTTTCTAAATAATAGCTTGTATCCTTTAAAAATACTTCTGCACCTTTAGAGTAATTACCATCACTTAAATATGAATATACATCGTCTAAAATATTATCTACTCTACTATCTGTAAAATATCTCTCACCATTTCCTGACGTAGAAATATATACTTCACGGTCATCCATATTAATAAGCATAAGTATACCACTATTCTTATCACCAAGTCCGTAGCCTTCATAGTCAAAAAAATCATCTGCATACTCCTTAGAGCTTTTACCTTGATTATCATTAATTGTTACTATAACTATATCCATATTATATTTATGTGATATCTTATTAATAGAACTTTCTAAGCTATTTATTTCTTCATCAGAAAATAAAGTTGCTTTATCCACTACTCTCTTAAGGTCAGCACTTATATTACTACTTAATGAAATACATAAAATCATCATCAATGCAATTACTAAAACTCTACTTATTATCTTTTTCATATAAGCATACCTCCTATAAGTGCTACTATAAATGAAATCACAAATAATATAGTAAATAATATACCTATACGCCCTTTAGATACTGGGAGAGCTCCATATACTTCTCCGCTTTGTCCATTAATTGCAAATATATAATTTTTATTATTAAATTGATAAGTTAACATCCATACAGGAAATAATGCGTATTTAAATTTAGCATTTCTGTACTTACTATTAAAACTTCTTTCACTTACTATGCTATATCCATTAATAGAATTTCTTAAAATATTATTTACAGAATTATTAATAGTACTCTTTATACTAGGCAGTACATCCTCCTTAGTTCTATCATATTTATCTGCTAAAAATCCTGGAAGATATGCCATAGAAAAATCCTTTATCTCATTATAATCAAAAGGTTCAATAGCTGTCATAACTTTATCATCTGCCTTTGAAGATGCGTTATGAGGAACATTATCAAATTTTAATTTAGCTTCTCTATATACTTCGTAAGTATCAGTTTTTGTATATTCATAATCTCCCTGTCTCCAAGTCATTATTTTTTTACCTATGGCCATCATGCTTCCATCTACATCACAGTCAAAAAGCCAGTATGGTATATATATACCAGTTATTTTTTCAAGCTGCTTTGCTGATGTAAACTCCTTAGGTATAAACCATTTTTTCTTTGACCAGTTCAATAAAATTTCTTCTGCTTTTCTCTTATCAATCTTAAAGGGAATAACTTTTGAAGGCTTGAAATCTCCTAATAATTTATCTGTTAATATAACTGGTCCATGACAGTAATAGCAAAATGTTGCTGCTGTGGATTTATCCGCAACCACTTCTGCCCCACACCTTGGACACTTATATACTCTTGTATTATTATTTATTTCATCACGTAATTCATCTGATATCTGTTCTTCACTATATTCATCACTTCTATCATCTTCTTTTTTAAGATAATCTTCTAACTCTTGAATTGAAAATGTGCTTAGGCAATAATCACATTTACCTTTCTGTGACTGCGCATCAAATGTTACATGTGCACCACAATTAGGACATTTATAAACAGCAGCTCCCATTTATTCACCTCATCTAATTAATACTAAATAAATAATAACATCATTTACAGTTTAAGTAAATCTACGCATATCTTATAATACTTATGCCTATCTATTATCATTATGAAAAACAAATAATATTTATAATAAAAATCCTAAGAAAATAATCAAATATTATTTTCTTAGGATATCTACAACAACTATATTAGGTCTATTAAATAATCTTAATGGAAAACCACTATTCCCTAATCCCCTACTTACAATTAATTTATTATTTTCTCCATACATCCCTGAGTAATATTTTGGTAGTATTCCTTGCCCTGGAGCAAATAATCCTCCTACAAAAGGTAGTATAAATTGACCACCATGTGCATGACCTGAAAACATAATATCAAAGTTGTGTCTACTATATAATGTATCTTCATTTGCATCATAATTTTCTGGATAATGGGATAATACAAATTTTAACCCATTCATATTTTCTAACTTCTTTAGTAAGAGCTCTGATTTTTCTCCCTCATATTTACTCTTAACTTTTTCATAAAATAATTCTCCACTATCTATCCTATTTTCTACTAAACCTAAGATATTAATAACAGTGGATTTTATCTTTATCGTCTTTATTTCATTATCTAATACTACAACATTATTAGCTCTTAACTTATGTAATATTTCATTAATTCTCTTACATCTCATTTCATTATTTCCAGGAATATAGAATACCGGAATATTATTATTTACTTCAGCTAAAAAACTAATTATTTTATCAATTCTTTTCATGTTAGAATCTATTAAATCACCAGTAGCGACTACTATATCTGGTTTTTCATTAAATATTATATCCTTCAATATCTTATTATCTTTTCCGAATTCCTTACTATGCAAATCAGAAAGCTGTAAAACTTTTATATTATCATTACTACTTGAATCTATATTAAATCTTGTTATTTGTATTTTATTATTTTGATAATAACAAAAGCCATATGCAGATAATGCTGTAATTCCCAATGTCAAAAAACTCATATAAATTTCTCCAATTAATAATTTTAAATATAATTATATCACTTTTAATAATTATATTTTATTAAATATTAATGAAACTTTTAAAAATAAATAATAACTACTTTCCCATCTAACTTTTTCATACTTTCTCCTCCTTATAAATCTGTTATCTCTCTAATAACATATTTTCCCTTAATAAATTACTACTAATTATATCTATATTATTAGTAGTAATTTAACTTAAAATTTATTATTTCTATTACTTAACTAACAAAAATATTAGTATTTTAGTTTGATATCCAAAATACTTGACATCATTTTATTTTTAAATTAAAATGATATTAATTTGATAATCAAAGTAATTTGGAGGTTTATTATGAACTTTAATATAGTTACGGATTCTACATCCGATATAACACAAGTAGATGCAAGAGAAAAAAATATACAAGTAGTTCCACTTCGTATTCTTTTTGAAGATGGTGAATACCACGATGGAATTAATATAAGTACTGAGGAATTTTATAATAAATTAGAATCTGCAAAAGTTTTACCTCAGACAAGCCAACCTTCGCCTGAGGATTTCTTTAAAATATTTGAAAAAGCGAAAAAAAATGATGAAGCCGTACTTGTAATCACATTATCTAGCTCCTTAAGCGGCACATATCAAAGTGCAACTATAGCGAAAAATATTTGTGAATATGAAAAAATTTATATAGTAGATAGTCAAACTGTAACTTTAGGTTTAAAAGTTCTAGTTGATTATGCTATTTCACTTAGAAATGATGGTAAATCAATTGAAGAAACTTTTGAAATCTTAGAAAGAGAAAAACAAAATATTCGTATTTTCGCTGCAGTAGATACTTTAGAATACTTAAAAAAAGGTGGAAGACTTTCAAGTGCTGCAGCTTTAGCAGGTACTCTATTAAATCTTAAACCTATAGTGAAGGTTCAAGACGGTGCAGTATCTATGGCTGCTAAAGCTAGAGGAACTAATAATTCATACTCAAAAATAAAAGCTTTAATAGAAGAAGCTGGTGGAATAGATGAAGCTAGACCTTATACTCTTGGATATACTGGCTCATCATCTAATTTAAATCAATTCGCCACTTTTATTGATAAGACATATAATCTTAAAAATTGTCCAATAAGTGCAATAGGTAGTACAGTTGGTGTACATGCTGGTCCTGGCGCTTGTGGTATAGCATTCTTTATAAAAACAACAAATTAATTATTCATACTCATGCATTTATTAAATGATGATAGTTATAATGTACTAATTATCATCATTTTTTATAAATTATACTTTTTATGATTAGAATTACATTTTTGTGTCAAAAATTATAAATGACCATAAACCACTCTAATGTAATATAAATTGCATTACTCAATTGTGTGCCTCATAGGTGATCTTATAGAGATCCCTACACTTAAATTAAAGAAGGTGTATATTTAGCATTCTAAATATACACCTTCTTTAATTTCTACATATAAAATGCAACAATTTTTATATATTTTATTTTAATAAAAATAGCCGCAAATAATTACGACTATTTTTTATTACTTTTTATTTAGTTTATTATTTGTACTATATTTTCTATCTCTACTTCCATTACTCATTTTGTCGTTTCTATTTCTTTGTTCTTTGCCTTTTCCTTGATACCTTCTTGATTTTCTACTATTATTACTCTTATGTTTATCAGTACCTTGTTTTATGACAGGTGGTACTATATTAATTATTTCAAACTTTTCTTCTTCGAGTACTGGTATTGATTTTCCTATAACTTTTTCAATTCTTCTAAATATTTCTAGTTCTTCTGAATCGCATAAAGTAATTGCAACTCCATCTCTCCCAGCTCTTCCTGTACGGCCTATTCTATGTACATATGTCTCTGGGACATCTGGTAAATCATAATTTATAACATGTGATAATTCATCTACATCTATACCTCTAGCTGCTATATCTGTAGCAACTAAAACTCTTAAACTACCTTCTTTAAAATTATTTAAAGCTAATTGTCTTTGATTTTGAGATTTATTACCATGAATAGCTGCTGCTTCAATTCCTACATGATTAAGGTCCTTTGCTATTTTGTTTGCACCATGCTTTGTTCTTGAAAATACTATAACTGATTTTATACTTTCATCTTTTAACAGATGTACAAGCAATGATTTCTTATTTTTCTTTGATACCATATATGCACCTTGCGAAATAATATCTACTGTTGATGATGCAGGCTGAACTTCTACTTTAATTGGATTTTTTAAAATAGAATTTACTAGCTTCATTACTTCCTTTGGCATAGTAGCTGAAAATAATAAGTTTTGTCTTTCTTTAGGTAACCTCGATATTATTTTCTTTACATCATGAATCATTCCCATATCTAACATACGATCTGCTTCATCAAGTACAAAATATTTAACATTTTTCAAGTCAACATGTCTTTGATTTGATAGATCTATAAGTCTTCCTGGTGTTGCTATTAAAACATCTATTCCAGATTTTATTTTTCTAACTTGTGAACTTTGATTTACTCCACCAAATATAACTGTACTCTTAATATCTAAATACTTTGAATAAGTAGTAACATTTTCACCTATCTGTATTGCTAACTCCCTTGTTGGAGCTACTATTAAGGCCCTTAAATTCCTATCATTATTAGTTTTTTTCTCTTTAATTATACTTTGTAATATTGGTATAGCAAACGCTGCTGTCTTTCCCGTTCCTGTTTGTGCACAGCCTAATATATCTCTTCCTTTTAATATAGCTGGTATTGATTTTTCTTGTATTGCTGTTGGTTTTTCATATCCAGCCTCTTCTATTGACCTTAATATTGGCTCAATTATATCTAAATCTTTAAATAACATTATTTCTCCTTTTTAATAAAAATTATTTTCCACATAAAAATAACGCCATATAAATGCAATTCACTAACATAAGCATTTATATAGCGTTCATTACTATTCATTATATCCTATTTTTATAATAATTTCATTAATTATTTATTGGAATATTAAAACTTACATTAAAACTCATCATAATAAAATAGCTTATACTAACTGATATTTACTATAATTAAATAACCTAAAGACATGTTATAATCTATAGGAACATAAGATGACTTTAGAGGTGAGAATATGAACGATATCGAAAAAATTGTTATATAGTGGATGAAGTTGAAGCTAAACTTGCAATTAGATTGTTTTTAACACAATTAGATAGAACTATAACTGACTCATTCTGTCATGGTAACTTAGGTCCAAAGCCAACTAAGGCTGCAAAAATAATATTAGAAGTTGAGAGAGAATTAGAAAATGCTATTCCAAACTTAACTTTAAAATATAGTGAAGAAACTCCTGATGACTTAGCAATTGAAGCTATTAAAACAGCATTAGTTACAGCTAAGCCAAGCTTTGCTAATCATAAGATGTTTACTGAAGATTTAGGCACTTACGGAATTGCTAGTTGCTATAACGGTCTACATGTTGGAGGGGGAGCACATACTTTAGTAAGAATGAGATTATCTACTTTAGCTTCTACTGCCACTGATATTGATGATTTCTTCAATGATAAATTACCTAATGCTATGAAGTGTATGGCTGAATATATAAATGAAAGAATTAGATACATAGTTGAAGAAAGTACTTTCTTTGAAACAAACTTCTTAGTAAAAGAAGGCTTCATAAGTAAAGATAGATTTACTTCTATGTTTGGACTTGTTGGACTTGCTGAAGCTGTTAATATACTTCTTAAAGCCGAAAAACTTGAAGATAAGTTTGGTCACTGTCAAGAAGCTGATGATTTAGGCGTTAGAATAATGGACTTTATGGAGGACTTTATAAATAATTTCCAAAGTAAACACTGCAAAGTTACTAACGAAAGACTATTACTTCATGCTCAAGTAGGTATAGGTGATGATATAAATATAAGTCCTGGATCAAGAATTCCAATAGGTGAAGAACCTGAATTATGGAAGCATTTAAAACAAACTGCTAGATTCCATAAATACTTCCCATCAGGAGTGGGCGATATATTCCCATTTGAAGTTAATTCTATGAACAATCCTGAATTTATATTAAACATAATTCAAGGTGCATTTAAAGAAGGTATGAGATACTTCTCTCTTTACTCTTCAGATGCTGATGTGATAAGAATCACTGGATACTTAGTTAAGAAAAGTGAAATAGAAAAATTAAATAGAGGTGAAGCTACACTTCAAGATACAGTTGTTTTAGGACAAGGACAAGTTAAAAACGGTAAAGTTCTTGAGAGAATGATAAGATAATGACTGCATTGGTTAATAAGATAATTCCTTTTAGCTCTGTTGATGGGCCTGGAAATAGAACTGCAATATTTCTACAAGGTTGTAATTTCAACTGTATCTATTGTCATAATCCTGAAACAATAAATATATGTGGTAACTGTGGTACATGTATCACAGCTTGCCCTAGTGGAGCTCTTACTAAAAATAACGGTGAAGTTTTTTGGGATAAATCAAAATGCTGTAATTGCGATTCATGTATTAAAACATGTAATAATAGTAGTAGTCCAAAAATCTCTAAGATGTCTGTTGATGATATAATTAATGAAATAAATAATTATAAACCTTTTATCCAAGGTATAACAGTATCTGGTGGAGAATGTACTCTTCAAGAAGATTTTCTTTTTCATTTATTTACAAAGATAAAATCATTAGGCCTAACATGCTTTATTGATAGCAATGGTTCTAAAGATTTTAAAGAAATGCCTAAACTTTTAGAAGTTTGTGATAGCGTTATGCTTGATGTTAAAGCTTTTGATAATACTATACATAATAAATATATATCTTTTGATAACGCAAATGTATTATCAAATTTAGAATTCTTAGCTTCTATAGGAAAGCTTTATGAAGTACGAACAGTTATAGTTCCTGAATTATTTAATAATGAAGAAACTGTACGCAAAGTTTCAGAAATTATAAATAAGTATGATTCAAATATAAGATACAAGCTTATAAAGTTTAGAAATCTTGGAGTAAGACAATCTTTAAAATTTCATCCTACTCCTTCTGATGAATATATGAATACAATAAAAAGTATTGCTGAAGAAGGTGGATGTAAAAATATTATTATAGTATAGTAACGTATAAAGTAACTATTACTCCATAACCTATTTACATAATGTTTTAAAGGAGTGATTATTTATGAATAATCGTTTATTCAAATTAAGTGAAGTTGCCCAAGGTGATGATAAAGAAGCTAAGAAGACAGTTGTTTATACTTCTGATTCTACTACCGCTGCTGTTTGGGTTGTTAAGCCTAATCAATTTATTCCTACTCATAAGCATACTACATCAGATGACTTATGGATTTGCATTCAAGGAACAGGAGTAGTTTATCCTGAAAAAGATAAAGAAGTTCCATTTTCTAAAGGAGATATGCTTTTATCAACAAAAGATGCGCAACATGGTTTAAAAAATACAGGAAATGAAGATATTATATTAGTTAGTGTAATTGCACCATTCCCATCTGACTTTGTTGCTTTATAATAACCATAATAAAACAACGCTTTAAGTAAGCGTTGTTTTATTTAATATATTATTTAATATTCATATTTAATACTATAGCATGTTCTCCAAAATAGCATCTATCAGCAGTTTGCCCTAAATAATCTTCTCCAAACATTTCATATATATTTCCGTACACCGAAAGCTCTGGTAACCTTCCAACTATTTTCCCATCTTTAAATAAGTATGACATTTGAACTGGAGATGCAAAATCCCCTTCATTTGTACAGTCTCCTCCAGACATAATTACAGTGTATATAGCTTCTTTTCCATTTAATATTTCTGATAAAGTTTTATCTCCACTCTTTACTTTAATTCTTGATTCTACCATTCCTTGTCCATATAATGAAGGCACTTCATCATAATTAGCACTAGCTGCAGCAGTATTTGGAATATTATATTCAGCTGAAGTTTTCTTATCTGTATATCCAAAATTTATTTTTCCATTTTGGATTAAATAAAATCTATCATTTTCAATAACGCTTCCTTCTGCATCAAAGAAAGGTATATCAATATTTTCTTCACTTCTATCAACATATACTGTAAAATCTTTTGAAAATACTTCTTTTCCAAGCTTATTATTGAAAATAGAAGTTCCTTTGTAAAGGTCATTTCCATTTAAACCTTCAATAACTTTTTCTCCTAAATCATAAAAATTAGAAATTACAGGAATCTTTGTTTCCTTAGGTATTTCAACTATATTATCAAAAGCAGTTAAATAATCTCTAACATCTTTTACTATAGCTTCTATATCAAATTGTCTTTCACATCTCTGTACAGCTGTATCAAAAACATTTACCGATTCTTTATGCTTTATAATTAATTCAGTCTGATAATACTTATCTAAATTAACATATTCTAATCCTACATCATTTTTTAAAGTAATTTCTGTTTCTATAGACTTAATCTTATTGCTGAAAATAAAGTTTGGAAACTCCGACCTTATAATTTCTAATAACTCTTCTGCTTTTTTTAAGAATTCATCTGAAGACATATTACACTCTCTTAAATCTCTTCTTCTCTTTCTATCTTTGCATACTTCAAAATTATATGGAACTTTATTTTCAAGATTCTTAATAGCTTCATTCCATGTTTCCTCAGTTGGCTCTCCTAAGCTTCCGCTTACCCCTATATATCCATCTTTATATACTCTACACCCACTCTTTGTAATATCCTTTTTTCTTATGGAATCTATTCTTGTCTGCGTTACGTTAAGTGCTATTTCCTTCATTCTATTTATATAAACTTCTCTAATCACTTTTCTCACCTACCCCTATTCAACATTTATTTTATTTACACGTACATATGGCCCACCTAATCCTACAGATAGTGGCCACTGTTCCATTTTTCCACAACCACCTGTCCCTAATGATTTAATTTCAACTTCATTAGATAAGCCATCTATTTCATTTAATGTACTCATTACATTTCCTGTTATTACTGATACTTTTACTGGTTCTGATATTTTTCCATCTCTAATCATATAAGCTCTTGATGGTGCTATAGTAAATGTAGACATTCCTGAACCATGAATAAAACTATCTATATATATTCCTTCTTTAACTCCATTAAAAAGTTCTTCTTTTGTTAAATTACCAGCTCCGATATAAGTTGTGGTCATTCTTACTATAGGTTCATATTCAAAATTTATAGCTCTGCTATTACCAGTAACATCCTCATTTAAAGCACCTGCAGTATATGCACTGTGAAGTCTTCCATTTAAAATTCCATCTTTTATTAAATAATTTTCCTTTGCCTTAGTTCCTTCATCATCATAAGGTACATATCCAGAGCCTTCAATATTTCCACAATCTATTATATTTAATATTTCTGAACCAACCTTAGTTCCTATACTCCATTCTTCCATCATCTTCTCATCACCTATCATAAAGTCTGATTCACTTTTATGACCAAAGCTTTCATGAGCAAATACACCTGCTACAACTGGAGAAAGTATACATGTATAAACTCCTTTTTTTACAGGCACAGCATTTTTTGCATACTCTAAATTTTTAATAATTTCTTCTCTAAATAAATCTTGCTTATTAAACAGTTTATTAAAATCAGCTTCATATATAGTTTCTCCACCATTTTGAGTCATACCATCAATAGATAATTGATACCTATTTGCTATATATGCATTCTGTATATCAAAAGTAACATCTGTACCTTTACTTGAAATTATTTCTTTTATTGTATAAGTGTCTTTATAAAGTAATCTCGAATTTAATATTTCTGGGAATTCATTATTTATAGGTAGGTAACTTTCTAAAAGTTTAATCTTTTCATCATTAGATACTTCTATTATATTATTATTTTTATATTTTATATCATTGCATTTATTTACTTCTATCCTCTTAACTACAGGATTATCATAAATATTTTCATTTTTTTTAGCCAGTTTTGATAGTTCATCAATTTCTTTCTGTATTTCTTCAATATTTGTAGTAGAGCTATAATACCATCTCTCCCCATCAAATATACGTATAAATGCCCCTTTTTCAACTTTTAATTTATTCTGCTTCAACTCATTATTTTCATAGGTTATGCTATTAGTTTTTACAGTTTCAATTCTGATATCTGTATATAATTCTTCTGGAAATCTATACATATCAATCGCCCCCTTTTAATTAATAAAATTATTTTACCATTTATTTAAATAATAGTAAAATAGATAAATTTAACTTTTCTCAGTTTATCCTTTATACATTTGTTTCATATACTATATAAATAAATCAATGCTTTAGGTGTTAAATATGAAATTTCCTAAAAATATAGATATAAATAAGCTTCAATTCATCGGTAGCGGAACTCAAGGTTCGGTATATAAAATAGATGATGAAAAATGTATAAAAATATTTAAGAAAAAGTCTCATTGCTTAAAAGAAATAAATACCATGCTTATGTCACAGGTTGACTATCACTTTCCAATTTTATATTCATATGGAGACAAGTATATTATCCGTGAATATATAGATGGTATAGAACTTGATAAATATCTATTATCAAATTCATTAACCCCTTATTTATCAAATAAGTTAATAGAATTATATGATGCTATGAATTTTGTAGGCTTTTCAAGATTAGACACTACCTTATTTCATATATTACTTACTGATCAGTATGAGCTTAAGATTATAGATACTGCTCGAGCAATGAAAAAAGAAACTATTTACCCAAAATTAATACTAGAAGGCTTAGATAAGCTTAATTATAAAAATCAATTTTTAAGCTATGTTAAGATTGTACGACCTGACCTTTATAACAGGTGGAATTCTATAAATAATTTTTATTGAAGGAGATTATATGCGTTTTTTAGTTTTTGGTGATTCAAAGGGTAAAAATAATGGGGTAAATACTAAAGTTTTAAAATCAATAATGGAACAATCAATAAAATTAAATCCTAAAATTGATTTTCTAGTGATGTGTGGTGATTCAATTGCAGGTAGTTCAAATAAAGAGCAGCTCATTTCCCAATTTAATAATTTTAAACGAATAGTTCAAAGTTATCATCCAAACAAAATAATTCTTCCTGTTATCGGTAATCATGAAGTCAACATTAACCCTACCGATGATAGCTATGAAAAAATATTCAAAAAAATTTATAATGATCTAAAGCCTAGTGGTTATTTAGAAGATTATAATAAAACAGCTTATTATGTAGATTATGAGAATACTAGAATTATTATTCTTAACGCTTTTCATCCTAATGAAATCCACAAAATTGTAGATAACCAACTTTCTTGGTTTGAAAATGTGGCTTCTGTAGATATAAAAAACAAATTAGTTGTTATTCATTCTCCAGCATTTCCTACTGGTGCTCATCTTGGTCATTGCCTAGATTTATATCCTAATTATAGAGATTCCTTTTGGCACGTAGTTGATAAATGTAAAATTGATATAGTTTTTTCTTCTCATGAACATAATTATTCTAGAAGAATTATTCATGGTAAAAATGATATTCATCAAATTATAACAGGTGGAGGTGGAGAAAAACTTCGAGATAAATATAAAAGCAAAGATGGTGTTATCATTCCTCCTATTGCAACCTATCATTTTGTTGTTGTTGATATAACTGAAAATTTTATAGAAGTATCTGCAATAAATACTAAAGGCAGACTACTTGATAATTTTAAGCTTTATAAATAGTAATTTTAAATAATACTGCACTAACTAAAATAACAAGGATATTTAGTTTTATCAAATATCCTTGTTACTTTTAAATTTAATACTATATACTAAACTCTTAATTTTCTTTACTTCTTTTTTTAATAATTTAGATTGATTCTATCTATCTCTTTCAATTATCTTCTTCATAGTTTCTTTATTCATTGCCCCTGGAACATATGTTGTAATATAACCCTCTTTATCTATTATAAGTGTTGATGGTAAAGAGTTCATTCCATAACCATACATAAGTGACCCCTTTTCATCAAATACTACTGGGAATTTATATCCATTGCTCTCTAAAAACTCAGTTATATTCTCCTGAGAACCTTCTCTTCCTAAATTAGGTGATGCAACTCCTAAGATTATAACATCATCTTGATTCTTATTATATTCCTCATATAGTTCATCTATATAAGGCATCTCTTCTCTACATGGAGGACACCATGTTGCCCAGAAATTTAAGAATACTGTCTTACCCTTATACTCACTTAAAGTATGCTTGTTTCCATAATTATCATACAAAGTGAAATCTATAGGTGCTAGTCTATCCTCTTCTTCCCCTGCATTTTCTTCAGTTGAATAATTATTATTCTCTATATTACTTTCATCTTTTGGATTTAATTGTTTATTAACATCAACAAAACCATTTACTAACATAATTAATCCAGCAAGTATAATAAGTATACCGCTTATCTTTTTAATAGTTTCCATATGTTTCTTAACTTTATTTAAGTATTTTCCTAATTTACTATAGAATATAGCTACTATAAGAAAAGGTAAAATAAATCCTAGAGTATATACTAATATCAATAAATTAGCTACTAAAATATTATTTGATGTTGATGCCATTACGAGTACTGATGCTAATATTGGTCCAATACAAGGAGTCCATCCAAAACTAAATGTAAAACCTAATACAAAAGCAGCTAAAGGTGACATTGTCTTATATTTTACACTTAATCTTTTTTCTCTACTTAAAAATTCAGATTTAATAACTCCTAAATAAAACAATCCCATAATTAATATTATGATTCCACCTATAATCATAATTATATATTTATAAGTGCTAAATAATGAACCTAACGCATTAATTGATGCTCCTAATATGAAAAATGTAGTAGATATACCTAAAGTAAAAAATAAAGTATTTCTTATCAATATACTACTTTTAAATTTAGAATCATTCATATCACTTACAGTGCTATTAGCTAACATACTTAAATATATCGGTAGTATAGGTAATATACAGGGTGAAAAGATTGATAATATCCCTTCAATAAAAACAATAAAGATATTAATATTTCCCAAAATTAAATTTCCTCCTAAACTTCTTGTGCTTATTTAAAATTAATATTACGTTATATTACTAAATATATCAATTATTTACTTATTATAACTTTATCCTAAATTATTTAATTATTTTATACCTTTATGAAATACTATTATGTGATATAATCACATATTCCAATTATTATTTTATAGTCTTACTTTATTTTATTTTTTCTCTTTACAATATAAATTTATTGTAACACCTTAATATACATGTCATATACTATATTATGACAAATCGATAATTACTAATTTTCTTATGATAAACTAGTATTAATCTTTTAATAATTTAGCTAAAGTATGAGTTTCTCATTTACCTATCATTAATGTAAGTAAGCTTATGTTAGCTAAATAATTATTATCTTCTTGTTTTTAGTAAGTAACCTAATAATCAACCTAATATTTTAGGGTTTGTGATTAATTCACAAACCCTATCTTTTAATCTAATTCTTAATGAATTTCCTCTAATATAATTTTATAACCTAGCATCATCTACATAATATGGTAATGGTTTATTTTCAATTCATTTAATCACTTAATATTTATATAAAAAATTTTATTTACTTTATAATCAAAATAAATAATCAGCTATAACCTTTATAAAGTCATTTTTCTTTGAGTATAAAGTATCATTAAGTAAAAATGGATTATCTGTAATTATACTATCTACATTTAAATCAATCATTTTGCTCATCATGTCTTGGTCATTTACAGTCCATACAAATATTTGTTTTCCTTTATCATGAATATTCTTTATTAAACCCTTAGTTATAAAAGTTGATTCAATACCATATATATCAACATATTCAAACGTATATATATCTCCATATGCAAGAGCCGTTAAATAGCAAGTAAGGAAATTAGAATCTATCTCTTTTACCTTTTTTAATACTTCCTTATCCATAGAAGCTATTACACATTGGTTTTCGGCTCTATTTTTTTTAATAACACTTATAACCTTGTCTATTATATCTGGACTTTCATGGCCATTAAGTTTTATTTCTATTAATAACTTGCATCTACCTCTTACGTATTTTATTGCCTCATCAAGTGTAGGTATCTTGGCTCCTGTATAACATAGATTCATATAGTTCCCTGCATCATAATTTTTCACTTCTTCATAATCAACTTCCCAAACATTTTTATCTACCCCTGTAGTCCTCTTAAAGTTTGAATCATGAATAAGTATTAGTTCTCCATCCTTAGTTTCCTGAACATCAGTCTCTATGTACTCAACTTGAGCAAGTATAGCCTCTTTAAATGCAGCTAATGTATTTTCTGGTGCTGATACATTACCACCTCTATGAGCTGTAGCTGTAGTATTATAAAATAATTCTATATTCAATAAAGTATTACTATTTATTGAAAGCGCCATTGATTCAATAGGTATGAGGATAACTATTAATAGTACTGTTATAATCTTTTTTATACTTGATATCTTAATCTTATTATATTTATTATTATAAAATCCAAAATTTTTATAGTTATAATAAATTGCTGATATAAAAGCAAGATTAAGTATGAAACTAGAAATTGATGCGATTAACATCGAATAATCTTTAAATAATATAGCTTTAGCAATAAATATTTCCTTTAAATCAATACCTATTCCATAATACTTAATTACTATAGCCATTAATATTATCAATAAATAATAAATTCCATAACCTATAAGGCTAAAAACTATAAAAGTTCCAACTGAATATAAAAATATTTTTATAGTTTTCCCTTTTGTTATTCTATTACTTTCATTTTTTGCTTCTTTAAAACTACTTCTATTTAAAGTTATTTCATGTATACTAAAAATCCATCGAATAACAATCATATATAAAATAATCATCAATCCCATATATACTATATTTAAAAATTTATTAGACTTTATAAAATCTAGTATATACTCTGGTAACTTCAACTCTCCAATAAATCCTGATGTTAATGTTAAATTTGTTAATGGAATTATTAATAAAATAAATATCATTAATAAGTAATTTTTAATGTTTAATATTCTTACTGATTTTTGTAATCCTAGTTTAATAAGTTTAAATATCCCTATCTTTTCATATCTTATAGATTTATCAAAACAAATAATTGTAGCTGTAAATTCAAAAAAGACATAAAAACCAAAAATGAGTAACAACAAGATTAATAAAAATATTGAAATAGGATTTGTTAATATCTTAAATACATTATCTGTACTTAGATAAATCATTCCTGAATTGTGCATTGCACTTTCAAATATATATTTTATAATAGGTAGTACCAAAATTAATGCAATACCTTTATGGAACAATTCAAATAATATTAAGGTTCCTAAATTATATCTGAGTAATAATATAAAATTTTCAATTATTCCTTTTCTCATAAATATTTCCTCAATATCTTATCTTTATTATTTATACTTCCCATTTTCTTACTACCTATATATGTTAACTGAAAATTAATTAATTTCAAACATTACTTTTAAAATCATTTATTAAAATATTATTGCACTTTTTAATACTTGCTAACATTTATGTATAAAAAAATAGTAGGTCTATTATAAAATATTATCATAATAAATCTACTATTTGTCATTTTTTTAATTAAGCATGTGATAATACTGGGAACATGATATTGTTAAATTCTAAAGGATTATCCTTATCTTTCATTACAAATAATGTAGTATCTTCTTCTTTTAATATCTTTTCATCATATAACACAGTATTAAATGGTGTAAAACCTAATACTACTTTCTTCGTATTCTTATTTACAATCTTATTAATTATGCTCTCCAAATCAATATTTTTAGTTCCAAACACCTCTAATATATATATTATCTCATCACTTTTTTCTGCAATTACTATGGCATCATAATCCTCTACATAATAAATATTTTCTTTCATAAAAGAATTACAGTAAAACATAACTAAATTCTTATTATTCAGAACTGCAAACTGTGAAAATAATACTGTATTTTCAATTATGTTTTTAAATATCTCCTTATCATTACTATCTTCCATATTTATCTTTCTAACACGGCTTTCTTCGTCTATAGTGAAGCAACCTATTGAGTATTCATACTCATAAGCTTCTATAAAATTAAACTTAGGATAAAAATTAATAGCGCTATCATTAGCAAATAGATAAATTAAATCACATTTATCCTTCCATTCTTCAATCACAGTCTCCATTAAATATCTAGCAAGTCCTTTATTTCTATATCTTTCATCTGTCATAACAGTACCAATTTGTATATAGATTTTCTTTTCTCCTTTAAAATCAAACTCCATAATGCTTACGGATACATTTGATACTACTTCACCATTATCTATTAATGAATATGTTATATAAGAATCTCCCCAATAACCTTCTTGATACCATTGTTCAAAATCAATACCAAATGTTCTATTAGCTAATTCATTAAAGCTTTTTCTTAAACGCTCATTTTCTTTGTAGTTTTTTTCATATATATATTTTTTTCCTTTTACCTCCACATAATTACTCATAGCCCAATCCCCCTATTAAAAACATCTATATATCTATTATCTTACTTTTTATTTATACTTTAAAATTTAACCTGATATTAATAAATTATAATTAATTATAATATCATCCCCACTTTTCATATTCTTTACTTTTACTTTATTATTTGCTATTTCTTCTTCTCCAATTAATATTACATTTTCAACACCAATTTTATTAGCATAATTCATCTTTTTCTTTAATGAATCATCTTCGAAATATATACTTACACCATAACCTTTTGATTGTAGATACTGTAATACTTTTCCGCAATACTCCATCGTATCTCCTATTGGAATTATTAAATACTCTAGTTTATTTTCAATTTTATATTTATCTATAAATCCAATTTCCTTTAATACAAAAAACAATCTAGTTAGCCCTATTGATATCCCTACTCCTGGCAATATATTTGCTGTATAATTTTCTGCTAAGTTATCATACCTTCCTCCTGAACATATAGATCCATATCCTTCATTCCCTAATAATATAGTTTCAAATACAGTTCCTGTATAATAATCCAATCCTCTTATAATCTTTAAATTTATTTCAAAATTTTCTTTATCTACTCCTAATATTTCTAATAGTGATTTAACCTTTTTTAATTCTTCAACTCCCTCATTGTAATATTCATTTTTTATATCAAGCTTTGAAAGTCCTTCTAATTTTTCATCATTTGATCCATCAAGTTTTAATATTTTATTTAAATACTCACTTTTTTCAATTCCTATAAGATTTTTAAGTTCACTAATAAATACCTCTTCACCTATCTTGTCTATTTTATCGATTAATATCATTACATCAGCTTGATTATCTATTTCTAATTCAGTTAATATTCCCTTTAATACTTTTCTATTACTTATTTGAAATCTATAATTAGATAAACCTATTTCCTTAAAGGCTTTATCTGCTAAGTTTATAACCCATGCATCATTATTTATACTTAATTTTTCTTTCCCAATAACATCAATATCACATTGATAGAATTCCCTATATCTACCTTTTTGATTTCTTTCACCTCTATAAACCTTTCCTATTTGATATCTTTTAAAAGGAAAAACCAAATCATTATAATATTGAGCTACATATCTAGCAAATGGGACAGTCAAATCAAATCTTAAAGCTAAATTGTTTTTTCCCTTTTGAAAACTATAAACTTGCTTTTCTGTCTCTCCACCTGATTTGGCAAGAAGCACGTCAGCCTTCTCAATTATTGGTGTATCTATAGCTAGGCATCCATTCATCTCATATACCTTTGATATTTTACTTACTATATCATTAAAAATTTCTTGTTCCCTTGGTAATAACTCCATAAATCCTGGTAATATGCTTGGTTTAATTATATTCTTTTTCATTTTATTCACTCCTAAAATAATTTATTTTTATATAATAAAAAGCCATGCAGGCATATATCCTACATGGCTTACAATAAATTATGATTACACTTAATTTATCATTACCAGAGATACAAGCCTAACAGCGATAGACTTGTATCCGTTTATTAAACAGACCAAGTCTCTAGTAATGATGATGTATTAAATTTGTTTTAATAACACTAAGTGTATTCATAATATTCCTCCAAAATTTTCTTTTCTACATTATATATTATAGTTATATAAAAAGCAATTATCAGATATTCATATTTAAGTAATATTTAATGGTTATACCTTAAAATTATTTACTTCTTTCTAAAATAATATCTCTATTTTGAGTCCTTCTCCTAATTTTCCTATAGCCTTAATTTCTGCACCATGAGCTTTAATTATATCATGAGCAATAGCCATTCCTAAACCTGAACCTTCTACCTTTTTACTTGTATTTGTTCCTCTATAATATCTTTTAAAAATATTATTTAATTCATCTTCAGATACACCTTTACCATTATCTTCTATGGATATATAAACATTACCACTATCTAGCTTTTGAATATCTATCTTTACCTTTACATCATTGCTATTATGAATAAAAGCATTAGTTATAAGATTTATAAATACTCTCTTTATTAATCCTTCATCTAATTCCAGCATTATCTCTTCATCAGAATAATTAAACCCTATATTACTATCGTTATATTTTTCATCATTTATAATATCAATTAATACATGTCTTACTAAAGATACAATATTTATTTTACTCTTATTTAAAACTATAGTATTATTTTTTAACCTAGTTGATAAATTCAAATCTTCTATCAATGTTTTAATATACTGACTTTTATTTATTATTGTCGTACAACATTTCTCTCTTATTCTATCATCTATTTCATATTCTGTGTCTGCCATTATTTCAGCATTTCCTATAATTGATGTAAGAGGGGTTTTTATATCATGAGAAATGTTAGAAATCCATTCCTCTCTCATTTCATCAAGTTTTTCTCTTTCCTTTTCATTAAAGGTTAATATTCCTGCTAGCTGACTTAAACACTTTTCAACATCATAATATATTCCCTTCTGTGGTGTATCTATTTTATATCCACCTTTAGATAGCTTCGATATTTTATTTACTATTCTATTTATAGGCTTTGTTATTCTTAAGGTGTATAAAAAGCTTATTCCCAAGATTAAAAATACATTTAATAAAATTAATATAGGAAACATATGAGCTTCGTCTACCAACTTAACATCATAAGAATAAGTTATTCGCTTAACCCTAGAAGGATCTAAAAATAATAAGTAAGTATATATTTCTCCTTCTAGTTCTTTCTCATCTAAAAACAAAGTAACATCCTCATTATTATATGTTTCTAATAGTTGTACATTTGAATAATTACTATGAGCTATTTCAGGTTTATTATAACTAAATACCTCTCTATTATTTTTGTCTAAAATCTGAATTCCTGAGTTCTCTTCTATCAATTTATTTATTCCATCATTTGAAACCTCTATATTTCCATCTTCCGAATAAACTATATAATCCTTAAAAGCTGAAATCATCTCCTCAGGATGATAATTATATAATCCACCTTTTTTATAAATATTAATTCCCATAAAAGTAATATTTACAAAGGCTATAAATACACAAGCTAAAATGATGTACACAGAATAATGAATTATAAGCTTTCCTCTCATATATTATTCACCTTTCATAACTAGCTTATATCCTAAGCCAATTACAGTTATTAAATATTTAGGTTTAGATGGGTTATCTTCTATCTTTTTTCTAAGTCTTCTTATATGAACTGTAATTGTATTATCGTATCCAAAGAAATCTTCACCCCATACCTCATTGCATATGGTTTCTTTGCTTAAAATTCTATTTGGATGATTCACAAGATAAATTAACAATTTTAATTCCTTTGCTGTAAGCTCGAGAAGCTTTCCACTTTTATATACTTCTCCAGTTTCCTCATTTATTTCTATATCACCAAATTTAATTATCTTATTTTCTTTAATATTTTTATTTGTAACTACATTATCAAAAGTTTTTAATCTAGCTTTTAATCTAAAAGCTACCTCTTTTGCGCTAAAAGGTTTAGTTATATAATCATCTGCACCTATAGCGAAGCCTAAAAGTCTATCCACCTCTTCCGTCTTTGCTGATATAAATAATATTGGAATCTGACTATCTTTTCTAAGTTCATTAAAAACATCGTATCCACTTATGTCTGGTAACATAATATCTAGTAATACTATATCTGGATTAACTTTTTTAAATAACTCTATTCCATCTGTTCCATTATTAGCTATGTAAATATTACTAAAACCCTCACGTTTTAATACTGTATCTAAAATATCAGTAATATCTTCTTCATCATCTATTATTAAAACTTTAAACTTCTCAAAAATATTATTCATCAATATCACTCCTTTTATTTTCTAGATTATATCATATAAACTTTTCTCTTCTCGTAAAACCAATTTATTTAAGATGGATTTAAGATACAGTTTATATTAAATAAATATGTCTATAATAAACTAATATCAGACGCCGGTACTTAACTGACAATCAAAATAAAAGGACTAATTAAGGAGAATAAAATTATGCAAGCAATTATGGAACCAATTTTTCATGTAGTTTATTTAACTACCGTTATCTCTTTAGGAATAATAATGATAAGAAAATCAAAAGATAATAAATACTTTAAAATGTTCGGTTTTATGTCATTAATATTAGGATTAGGTGATTCATTCCACCTTATACCAAGAATTTATGCTTTACTAACTACAGGGTTAGAAAACAATGCACCTGCTTTAGGCTTCGGAAAACTAGTTACATCAATTACTATGACAATATTTTATTTAATACTTTATAAGATTTGGAAAATAAGATTTGATATTAAAAATTCAAAATTATTAGATATAACAATGTATGCATTATCTGCTATAAGAATAATACTTTGCTTATTCCCTCAAAATGAATGGTTTATAAATAATCCACCTTTAAGCTGGGGTATATATAGAAATATTCCATTTGCAATTATGGGAATTATTATGATTTATCTTTTATATAGCTATGGAGCTAAAAATAATGATAGAGATTATAAAAACCTTGGTATAGCTGTGTTCTTATCATTTGCCTTCTATGCACCAGTTGTTCTTTGGGCTTCTGAAAACTTCTTTGTTGGAATGCTTATGGTACCAAAAACATTAGCATATGTTTGGGTTGTTTTAATAGGGTATAAAGAATTTAAAAAAGCTATAAAATAATTGTAAAAAATAAGTTAGAGCTATCAAATATAAATTCAATAGCTCTAACTTATTTTATTCTACTGTAGTAGTATTATTGTCATCTGAATCACTCTCATAAATAATACTATCAATTTTAGCTATTTCTAAGTCTTCATTTTCATCTACTACTACGTCTTTAGGAATTGGTAAATCTCTAATATAAATTCTATTACCAGCTTGTAGATTAGATACATTTACCTCTATATGTGGTGGAAATTTATTTGGTTCCCCTTGTAATTCTACTTCTGATACAAAAGTCTCTAGCAATAAACTCTTAGCTGCTAATGCATCTTGTCCTACAAAAGTAATTGGTATACCTAACTTTACTACTTCCCCTTTTCTTATTGTTTGAAAATCTATATGAGCAACTTTCCCATATATATCTTTTTGAGTTTCTTTAACTATACATGTTTTTATATCTCCATTTAAATTTAGAGATATTATTGAATTTTTAGGATAACCTAATAATCTATACATCTCTTTTTTTGTCATCTTTGCAGATATAGCTTTATGTGTTTCATCTCCATAAATAACACATGGAATTTCTCCTCTTTTTCTTACTTTGTTTCCTTTTTCAGCTCTTTCGTAAACATTAAATAATAAATCATCCATCATATAATCCTTCTTTCAAATATTAAATATGGTATTTATCATATTTTCGATTTCTAAAATATTTTATTAATTAATTGCGTCTAATATTACTCTAATTTATATCTAACGTTTATCCTTTTACTTAATAATCTATTACGTATATTTAAAATTAAAAATATTAAAAAAGAAAAACGACAATAAATATTGTCGCCTTTAATAAATTAAATATAGAAAATTTCTACTCCTGCAAAACTTATACCACCTATTAAAGTTAATGTATTAGTTTTGACTGCATCTATTCTATTTTTCTCTTCAACAGCTCCAAAAGAAGCACTTGTGTTATTTATAACATTCCATCCTCTTGGTATATATAGTTGCATTCCAGCAAAAGATACATCAATCTTAACCACTGCATTTTCTTTTTCCATTATAGCATTATCAAAATATACATTCATACTTCCAAAGGAACACTTAAGATTAGCATATTCAAATTTATCTGTATTTATATACTTTATACTACTCCCAAATGATGTTTCTAACTTTATATGTCCTTCATCTTCTATATCAATAGTCTCTGTTGCGTTTCCATCCCATTTATAATTAGCTTTATCCCATTTAGGTCTTTTATTAAAAATTAATGATAATCCTATACTTCCAAGTAAAGCTACAAATAAAATTGTCCATGGAGTAATAGCCGTAATTCCAAGCTTGTCATCATATATTATTCCTATAAAAGCTAATGGAAATAATATACCTGGAAAACTAAGCTTTATAATACTCTTTATAATTATTGCTACCAATAAAATTGTAAATAGTAAACTAAAAATATTTATATCTGAAAAATATCCTAATTTGCTTACAAGCAAAAATACTGCTCCAAGTAAAAGAAATACCCCCCAGAATATTCTATCGCTCTTCATCCTATCTCCTCTTTTCTAATAATTTAAATTGTAATACTTTATAATAATGTCTTGATACGAATACTTTTTTATGTGTGTTTTGAAATTCCACTATACTTGCAGATGTTATATTTCTTGTTATTGAGTAAATATGATTAGTATTTAGAATTGTTGATTTAGAAACTCTTAAAAAATTATTTGGTAAAATCTCTTCCAATTCATAAAGTTTATACTTTACTGAATACACATCATTAATGGTATGTGCACTTATACTACTTTCTTCAGTTTCAAAAAATAAAATTTCATCTAAAGAAATATAATATTCTGTATTTCCCTTATAAAAGATTATTTGCTTACTTTGTGATAATATTTCAGCTAATAACTTCTGTATATTCTTAACCTCATCATTTAATTCACTACATCTGACGATAATTTCATTTTCTTCAATTCTATCATCAACTTCAATTCGTATTCTCATCTCTTCACTCTCCACACTATTAATTATATTCTCCTTAAAATTTCCTGTAAACTGGAATTAGGTAAGTGGTTAATTATTAGATGTAAGAGGTTAGTTTTTTTAATTAACTGCATATTTTATCTATTGATAGTGCAATTATAACTTTATTAAATTTTGAACTTCATCACTTATACTTTCGATAATATGTATTACTGGAACTTGAGTTGCTGAATTATGAAAGTATTTATCTCTACTATTTGGTACGTAATACCCTATACTATAATCTGCTAAACTTGCAGCTGTAGACATCTCGCTATTGCTAATAACTACAATCTTTATATCTCTAGTCTTTAAATTCAATATAGCCTTATTAACTTCTTCAGTTTCACCTGATACAGTCAAAATAATTGCTAATGTTTTTGAATCGTAAATATTTTCTACACGCCAGCTCATATCATCAACAAATGCTGTTCTAAAGCCCTTACGATTTAATAATAATGCTCCATATTTAGCTATTGCTGAAGATAAGCCTAATCCTAAAAATAATACTTCGTTACTGTTTACTATAGCATTTGCAACCTTCTTTATCTCTAATATTGAATTTTCAGTAGTCGACCTCTGAAAATAATCTAATAGGTAATTTAACTTTTCATCTTTTACTTTTCTATTATTTTCTTCATTGTATCTTAAATGTAGTTTATATTCACTAAATCCATCAAAGCCTAACTTTTTACATACTCTTGTAATCATTGAAGCTGATACATGCAATTCATCTGCTACCTCTTTTAACCTTAAATCTTTAACTTTATTCTTATCCTTATTTAAATGTACATAAATAGAATATTCTAATTCATTAAGTGACTTTACCTTTTCCAAAAGATTCATACTTATTTCATCCCCTACATACTTAAATTTATACTTATGTAAAATACGCTCTAATTTAACATACTCATTTTACCAAATTATAATTAAAATACATAATATATTATTTTAAATGAAGTATTTTCCTGTAGTTGATTAATAAAATAAATAGCTATACAAAGATTGATAAAAATCTTCATATAGCTATTTATATTATTTATATACTTTTTTATAGTTTGCTAAAGCTCCAATTAAGTTAGAATCATTAAAGAATTTACAATTTACTATTTGTACTCTAGGAATTGGAATAGGCATTTTTGAATAAACCTTTTCTAATGATTTATTTATATACTCCATAAGAATTGGCTGTCTACTTATTCCACCACCGATAGCAATTTTTTCTGGATCTACAGTAGCTTGGATATTCCATAGTCCCATTGCTACTATATCACAATAATCACTTAGAGCTTTTAAAGCAGCTTTATCACCATTATTACAGAATTCAAATGCCTTAATTCCATCTAACTCTTCAGCCTTTAACCCTTTCGCTTGCGCAATCATAGAGACTAATGTAAATGCACTATTTTCAACCGCCCATTTACTATTAAACCCTTCATAATCTCTCCAATTAGTTGAAAAATAGCTGAACTCTCCAGCAAACCCATTACTTCCAGTTAAAACATTATCCCCAATGGTAACTCCACCACCGATTCCAGTACCAATGATACATACAGCACCTACACTTGTCCCTTTTAAGCTTCCGTAAGTTACTTCACATAATGCAGCACATTTTGCATCATTTTCTATTGTAAACCTATCTGTAGTTACAGATTTTAGCTCACTTAATATATCTACACCAAAGTTATATTCTAGTGCACCAGGAATTTGCATCCTATTAGTTTTTCTATTTATTAATCCAGGTAAAGACATTGCTATCCCATCAATCTGTCCCTTATATTTTTCATAAATTCCCTTTATGACTTGCTTAAAATTTTCTAATGAATCTAATGGAGTTTTTTCACTTCCTTTTTCTAACATTTTTAATTCGTCATTCATTAGAGAATACTTTATAGCACTACCTCCAACATCAAATACTAAATACTTCATACCCTAATCCTCTCCCAATTATATTTTCATTATTATATTTATGTTTCCTATTATAAAATTAGACAAAACAATCTATTCAATAATCAATATTTACATATAATTTTTACTTTATTATTAATTTAAAGACCCTGAAAAGAATATAAATCAGACGTTAAACTTAACCCCTGATTTATATATTTTGTATTTTTAAATTTTTATGCTATGCTCAATTCTGGTGAATTTTCAGTTACAACTCTAGTATTTATTATAATGTCGTGCAAAGCTCTTCTTGACTTAAACATTATAACTAGTAGTGCTGAAAAGACTGTTATAACTATACCTATAGTATTATATATACTTACAATATTTGCTCCAGTAACTTCATTAATTACTTGATGTAACATATTACTTGAAGTATAAAGACTTCCTTCTAATAAAAGAATAATAACAAATTGTCTAATAAATAATTGCTTTTTTGAAGCTTGAGTATAATCATTATTTACTATTCTTAACTTCATTATTTTCTTTCCTAATGTTTGTCCATTATTTATAAACATAGGTACATATACATAGTAAAGTGCAGCTACCATGAATGATGCAAGTCCAATTATTATATTTAAAGGATATTCAAATATATTTATGTTTTGCTCTATAATCCCTATATTGCCATTATTCATAGCTGTATAAGTTAAAATAATTGGTAATGAAGTTAGTATTCCACCAATATACCAATCTATCATATATGATATAAATCTTCTGAAAAATCCTACATTATTTGGCTTATCAAATTTTAATTTTAATATTAATTCTTTCATGGTAACTCCTTTGTCAACTTTTCTATCTAAATACTATAGCTCTTCACCATTTGAAGCTATAACATTTTTATACCAATTAAATGATTCCTTTTTAGATCTTCTTAAAGTACCTTCACCTTTATTGTTTTTATCTACATGAATGAACCCATAACGTTTTTCCATCTCACCAGTACCATAAGAAACAACATCTATACATCCCCAAACAGTATATCCAATAACATCAACGCCATCTTCATCTACCGCTTTCTTTAATTGCTCAATATGCTTTCTTAAGTATTCTACACGATAATCATCATGATATTTTCCATCTTCACTTAATTTATCATAAGCACCAAATCCATTTTCAACTATAAATAGAGGTACTTGATATCTTTCATAAAGAACATTTAAAGAGTATCTTAATCCTACTGGATCAATTGGCCAACCCCAATCGCTTGACTTAATGTAAGGATTTTGAACAGCTCCTTTAACCCCAGCCATTATTGTATCTTCACCAGTTTTAGTCGTTGCTGACATATAATATGAGAATCCGATGTAATCTACACATCCATTTCTTAATATTTCATCATCACCTGGTTCCATAACAATATTTAAGTTATTCTTTTCCCAGAACTTTTTAGTATATGATGGATAGTAACCTCTTACCATTACATCTGTGAACATATATCTTTGATGCATTTGCTCTACTGCTTGCATAACATCATCTGGATTACAAGAATAAGGATATACAGGTACACATGCTAGCATACATCCAATTTTAAAGTTAGGATTTATCTTTTTACCTTCAGCAACTGCTAAAGCACTTGCTATAAACTCATGATGAACAACTTGATACATAAGCTCTTCACGATTATCATCTTCCTTAAATCTAACTCCAGAACAAGTATATATACCAAATTCATTTTCAACTGCAGTTTGATTATTTATTTCATTGAATGTCATCCAATATTCAACTTTATCTTTATATCTTTCAAAACATACTTTTGCAAATCTAACAAAGAAATCAATACATTTACGATTTCTAAATCCGCCATATTGCTTTACAAGATTATATGGCATCTCAAAATGAGATAATGTAATAACTGGTTTTATTCCATTTTTTAATAATTCATCAAATAAATCATCATAGAATTTTAACCCTTCTTCATTTGGTTCTAATTCATCTCCATTAGGGAATATTCTTGCCCATGAAATTGAAGTTCTAAAGCACTTGAATCCCATTTCTGCAAATAGTGCAACATCTTCTTTATAATGATGATAAAAATCAATTGCTTCATGGTTAGGGTATATTTCTCCTTCTACGACTCCATCTGTAATTCTTCTATGAATACCATTGCCTCCAACTGTCATTACGTCTGCTATAGATAATCCTTTACCACCAGCATTATATCCGCCTTCTAGTTGGTGTGCAGCAACAGCTCCACCCCATAAGAAATTTTTATCCATTAAACTACTTCCTCCACTTCTAGGTCATCATCTTTTTGTGCAGCTTTTGCACTAACCATTACGAATGGCATATAAATAAGTGTACTTACCCCTAAACATAAAATACCTATTAATAATGATAAGAAGTTATTAGCTCCTGACCCTAAGAAAGGTATTAAGAATCCAGGTGTTGTCCATGCAACACTATATGCTACAGGTGGTATAATTTCAAATACTGCTACACATAAATATCCAATAATATTACATACAACTGGTGCTAATATAAATGGTATTACGTAAATTGGATTCATAACTATTGGTAATCCAAATATAATTGGTTCATTTATATTAAATAACCCTGGAGCAAGTGCCATCTTACTAATTTCATATTGTGCTTTATTTTTTCTACCTACAAGGAATATTGCTAAAATTAATCCTAGTGTTGCACCAGATCCTCCAATATTACCAAATGCATCATTTATTGATCCCCAGTTTACTGGATAAGGAGCTCCCCATGCAGTCCCAGCTGCTACTGTATATTCTAAATTAATAAGACCTTGTTCTGCGAATATAATTGATCTTAATGCACTTAAAGTATTTGGTCCATGGATACCTAAAACCCATAATAATTGTTGAACTACTACAAAGGTTAAGATTGTTCCCATTGAGCTTCCTAAAGATTGTAATGGTGCTTGTATTACATTATAAACTAGTGCTTGTATACCATCTGGTGTAACCTTTAAGAATATGAAGTTAGCTAAACCTGCTAAACCTAAAACCATTATTATAGGTATTAATAAGTTAAATGATTTTGATACAGCTGGTGGAACCATTTCTGGCATCGCAATACGTAATCTTTTATTTTTACTTAATCTAGTTATAAGTTCTCCTACAACTAAACCTACTAATAAAGAAACGAATAATCCTTGTGCTCCAAAGTAAGTAGTGCTTAAACCTGAACCACCATTTACAAATTCTTGAGCAGTTGGATACATTATAAAGTAACATGAAAGAGATGTTATACCTGATAATAACTTATCTCCACCCATGTTTCCAGCTAATTCATAAGCTGTAAGAAACGCTATAATAATTGCAAGGATACTAGTAGTACCATTTATAATAGGAGTAAATATTGCTTGATAATCTGCTAAATTGGGAATTAACTTATCTAAGTGAAGTATACTTGCAACGAATCCATCTGGTGATAATAAAACGTAGTTAATTAATATAACTAATGAACCTCCCATTGTAAGTGGGAATGATAATGTAAATGCATCACGTACAGCAGCAACGTGTCTTTGTCCATTAAGCTTTGTTGCTAATGGAACGAAATACTTTTCCATAAATGCTTGGAATTTTTCCATCATATTTTATTTCAATCCTTTCTTTGATAAAGATTTTAAAATATATTTGGCCAACCAAAATTAATTAATTATTAATTATAACTTGAATCGATTTCAAAAATAATTATATCAATTGTGAATAAAATTTGAATAACTTTGGGAGTTCTATAAAAAGTAATCATCTTATGTTTTTTTGTCAAAAATAAAAAACATAGCGTTTTTTATTTAGCTATGTCTTAATTACTTAATATTCTACTTAAATTTTCAATTATTCCTATAGCAGGCATTTGGGTAGTTATATCTATAAACTCATTATAAACAGACTCAATATAATACGGGATTGTAACATCAGACATTCTAGAAAGGGTACAATTCTCAGTTGTAGCTATTACAATAATCTTACATCCTAGCTTTTTAAACTCCTTGACTTCCCTAATAATTTCTGGTGTTTCTCCAGATACTGATAAAACTATTATAGTAGACCTTGCACCTAAATAACCAACTCTTAGATATGGGTCATTTATAGCTAACGAAAACTTCCCAATACTTGAAAATAACCTTGCTCCATATTGAGCTATAATACCTGAATTCCCTATCCCTATGAATATAACATTATCACTATTTCTTAAAATATTAATGGCGCATTCAAATTTATCTTTATAAAATGTTGAATCAAATTTATCTAAACATTTTATGACTTCCTTAAAATCATACTTATTCTCTTTGCTTTTTTCTTTCTTTTCCTTTACCTTATATGCATATTTAAAACTACTATAATTAGGATATCCTATCTTCTTGATAAAATTTAATATAGTCGTTGTTGATACTGATACTTCATCAGCTACTTCTCTTATTGTCATATAAGGAAATTTATCGCTATTTTTATTTATATAATCATATATTCTCATTTCTTTTTCACTAAAATATTTAATTACCTCAGGTTTTATCATTTTTAACTCCTATCTTCACACATAAGTATATATTTCACTCTAGATATTATGTATATATTTTACCTAATATTTAAATTATTCTAAATATAATTTTTTACTCAGTATTCACGCTTAAAACTTATACTAATTGTTAAGTTATGTAACCCAATAGAAAATACTAAGAATTTAAGAGAAATCACGAGTATATCAGACTATTTTAATCAGAATTAATCTTTTTCATCAGTTATGATATTGATAATTATTATCTAATGATATATATTATCAATTAAATAATAATATAATATACTCGAGGTGATAGAAATGAAATTTATGATGGATATTAAAGAAAAGACTTCACTATTACATAGTGCAGCAGAAAATACAGGATATATAAAAAAATTAATGGATGGAACTGCTTCTGTTGAAGGATATGCTGAATATATCTTTAACTTAGAAAGAATGTATAGAGCAATTGAAGTAGCTTTAGATAAAAATGAAAATAATGAAATAGTTAAACCTTTTGTTACTAAAGAATTATATCGTTCTGAACTTATGAGAAAGGATTTAGAATTCCTTTTAGGTGATAAGCTAGATTCAATGAAACTTCTTGCTTCTACTGAAGCTTGTGTTGCTAAAATTGAAGAGTTATCAGAAAAAAGCCCTGAGCTTGTTGTAGCTTATGCTTATACAAGATTTTTAGCTGACTTATTTGGTGGTAGAACATTCTTATCTCTATTAAGTACAAGCTATAATATATCTGCTGAAGGATTAAACTACTATCGATTCCCTGAAATTACTGATTTAAGAGGATATGTTATGAAATATCACAAAATGTTAGCTGATATTAATCTTACAGAGGAAAAGAAAATTGACTTTATAAATGAAGTAAATAATGCTTATATTTATAACTTAGCAATATCAAATGAATTAGATGCTAAATTAAAATAGTATCCTATTTTATATTATTTGCACCCCTCATTATATATAAGCTCTAATTAAATAAAAAATATATATTAATTATGTATACTTCTATTCAACTTTAAAAAAACTAAAATTGAAATCTAATTATTAAAGGAGTATATATTAATGAAAAAATTATTAATAAACACATTATTTTCACTATTTTTATTATCTTTAATCTTATCACCAACTAAAGTTCAAGCTTTAGAAGATAGAGAATCTAAAGATATACCCTATAATAAAGCTACATGTGAGTTAAGAATGGCAGAAAGGAAACTTTGGATAGACTATGTTTTATGGACTAGAAGCTTTATTGTAAGTGACTTAGACTCACTTGAGGATAAAGGTCCTGTATTAGAAAGACTTCTTAAAAATCAAGATGATATCGGTTCATCAATTAAACCATATTATGGTGAAGAAGCCGGAGATAAACTTGCCACTTTATTGAGAGAACATATAGAACTTGCAGGTCAAGTTGTTGATGCAGCTAAAAACGGAAAGAAAGATGATTTAGAAAAATATAATAAATTATGGTATGAAAATGCTGATCAAATAGCTGACTTTTTAAGTTCTGCTAACCCTAACTACTCAAATCAAACTCTAAAAGATATGCTACATAAGCATCTAGAGTTTGTTACAGCTCAAGCTGTAACTAGATTAAATGGGGATTGGAGCTCAGATATTATTGCATTTGATAAAGGTGAAGATCACATGATTATGTTCGCTGATATACTTGTTGATGGTATAATTAAGCAATTTCCACAAAAATTCAAATAATTAAATATTGAAACATTAACAATTAACTTTTTATGTTTAATATTTATAAATCAAATAAAATTAGAAGGGGCTGTATCAAAAAAAAATTGATATTTGCCGATAAAGAAAAGGAAGTTCGAATTTGAACTTCCTTTTTTGCGCATAGTAATAATATGAAAAACTTCACAAAAAATGTGATTCCTATGCAACAAATAGGATTTGCATT